>CAZXLQ010000006.1:0-33362 GCA_964641945.1 uncultured Clostridia bacterium | reverse complement strand
CTTTCCCCACAACCACACCCCCTTTTTTTAGTGTTTCCCCCCCTGCCCAAATTAACCCCCAAACCCCCCAACCCACTATCTTCCGCAAGAGCCCTGTGACCCGATCTGGCGTCCTGTGGTAGCATCTGCCGCACAGGCGACAGGTCATCCGGACAGCCCGAGGAGCGCCATGGCACGCAAGTTCGGCCGGAACCGGCGGTTCGTCCCCTCGACGGAACGCGCTCTTTTCAAGAACGAACACCTCACCGGCCGTCACATCGACCGGACGGACCTCATTGACGCCATTCGCGGCGGTGAGGACAGCTATCTCGAATTCAAGGTTCGGTTTTCGAACCCCGACAAGCTTGCTGCCGGGATCTGCGCGCTGGCGAACAGTGGCGGCGGCACGATCGTGTTCGGTGTCACCGATCAGCTTCGGCTCGAGGGCGTTTCGAATCCCGAGACACTGGAACAGGACCTGCTGACGATCTGCCGCGAGCAGATCGTGCCGTCGGTCTGGCCCCGGATCGACAAAGTGGCTTTCGACAGCGGCCTGAGACTCGTAGTAGTCGAGGTGGATGTCCGTCGTGCGCCCCACCGCACGATAGATGGCCGCTTCTTCGTCCGGGTCGGCTCGGCGAAGCGCGAGGCGACGGCAGACGAAATTGCCGAGCTCTTCCGGGGACGCACCGGGGCGCGAGGATTCGAGGACACGCCAATTGCGACCTCGGACGCTGGCGACGACATCGACGAGGGGTCGCTCTGGGGGTACGTAAGAGAACTTGGCGTCGACCCTGGAATTCGCGACGGCTACAAGACCGATGCGCTGCTCCGCGACATGCGGCTCGCCGTGCCGTACGGGGACGACCTAGTGCCTACCGTGGCGGGGGTGCTGCTGTTCGGTATCTCGGATTCGGTCACGGCGCTAGTACCGTCGAGTCCGGTTATCGTGGAGCGTCTTGCCGGGCCGCGGGACGCTGCGGAAGTGGTCGAGGACCTCGAAATTCGCGGCAACCTCTCGATCCTTCACGAGCGAGCGGTCGGCTTCCTCGAGCGTTACGCCGACCTCTGGGATCATCGGCCCAAACGGCGCGATGCGTCACCCGTCGCCGCGCGACCGTTCCTCCCAAGAGCGGCGGTTGGTGAAGCCATCGCGAATGCGCTGGTGCATCGCGACATCTCGCAGCACCTGCCGACACGGATGTCGCTCTACGACGACCGACTTGTCGTCACGAATCCGGCGCCCGCCAGCGGACTCACACGTCGATCGTTTCGGCTGGGAGTGAAGGAAGCGACGAACCCGCGAATCAAGGGACTCTTCGAGAGCCCTGCGTACGGGATTCGGCGGTTCGAGGGTGGGATACCGATGATGACGCGAGTGGTGCAGGACTTCACGCGACGTGAAGCACTGCGCCTCGTAATGTCGGCCGAGGGATTCCGGGTCGAGATACCCGCGGTCTAGAGGTAGAAGTCGTCCTGGCCGGGACGCACGAGCTCGGGGTGATTCTCTTCGCCGTGCTCCGTTGCTTCGTCGATGTCTCGGAGGATATCGAGCACGAGACCTGTGTTGTTTCGCTCTTCGAACTCGTCAGCCGGAACGACGTCGGTTACAACGACCCGGAATGGTCCGGGCTCGGCGGTGAAGACCTCCTTCAGGGCCACATAACCCCGCTGCGATCCCGATATGGCAGCGACGATATGACCGTCACGGAAGAAGATCGCACCGGGCCTCAGAGGATTCTGGAAGTCGAGGCGGCCGGTAAGCGAGTTGCTTTCAACGATCTGGACGACATCGAACGGCGTTATCCGCCCCATGTGGCCGGCAAGAAAAACGTCGTCCTCCAATGATGGCTCCGGCCCGGAAAGCGGGCTCGTCGCATATGAGGACGCTGGGCGGTGGCTCGTAGTGCCTGTCTCGTTCGGTGATGAAAGTCCCGTTGGTCTGTGTATCGCCCCCCTGGACGGAGCAGCACCGTCCATGAGCTTGAGCAGCTCCACCCGGACCTGTTCCGTTCGACTGCCAATGGCCGGCAACTGCCGGATGTAACCGGTTGCCGCCTTGGTCTGTCCTTCATCGAGATAAAGCTCGACAACGCGACGTGCCGCACTGGCGGCGTCATCGTAGCGACTCAGTTCGGAGTAGAGAATCGCCATCTCACGATAGCACCTGGCTGCGTCTGGGTTTCCCACGCTGTCGAGTTTCCTGCAATAGACCGCAGCCTTGTCGGCCTCACGCTGTCTCCTGCAGATGGTGACGAGCCGGCCGTAAACGGCCGCGGCCTCCGGTCGCATCGCCTGGGACTCGAGATAGTTCGCGTATTGGTTGAGGATCGATATGCTATCTGGCGCTTCTTCAATGGATTTGCGGAATCGCCGGAGCTTCTGATGGTGGAGGAATGACCGGTAAGCCGCCGCGAAGAGATCCACGACACGCGAGACAATGCCCGGTGTGTCACCGGCGTTTTGCGTCCCGACCATCGCCTCGCCAGCGGGCGGGAAGGGCGCGACTTTTTCACCGCCGATCGTGAAGTGATCGGTGCTCATTCGTGTTGACGTGGACATTTCGCGTTCATCGGCCATAAGGCCTCACCCACGAATACTCCTCTCCTCGACGATTCAGATCGGCCGATGGTCGGAAATCTTTAGCGAATTCATGGAGTTAGAGAATGCAGTCCGCAGGGGGGTGGTCAGAAATCCCCAGAACTGGGAATCAAGGGGCATGGAGCGGAGATGACGTGCGATACCCGGCATCCCCGTTCCTCGAGCCGCGAGCGGTAGCGAGCGTCCCACGGACGGTGGGTGAAACCACAGACTCGTCGTTGGCCGGGGAGAGGTGATTGGAACCGTTCGACCGTCCGCGGGACGCTCGCTACCGCTCGCGGCTCTAAAAACGGGGACCACCCGTGAAAGGGAGTGTGACGAACCCGCGATCGTCTCTGAAGTCCCTTAAGGCTACTCGCGGTGAATCTTGAATCGCTTGCTCAGGAGCAGTTCGCGCGCCCGGTCGGCATCGCCTTCGCTGACATAGAAAAACGCGCCGACTCGCTGGGTTCGGAACAACAGTCCGCCGACGTAACTGTCAGTCTCGACGGCGTAAGGGACTTCGTGCTCCGTGAGCAATCGCTCGACCTTCAGCGCGCCGCGAAGCGTTCCGGCGATGTGAATCAGAGCGACCTCGACGTCGTCGAAATACTCTGCCGGGCGCCTCATCGAGGTCTCGGAGCCTGCGGGCTCCGGGCTGGTTCCGTCGTTCGACATTGGAGGCCACTATACAACGAGGGTGCCGCCCGTGACCCACGTTTGACCCGCTGCCCGCCGCTCTGCCATCATGCCGCGCATGAGCGAACGTACCGGGAACCCGCTCGTCGAGACCGGCTCGCTCGGCGGCGAGGAACAGGAATACGAACTCAGCCTGCGACCTCGTCGCCTTCGTGAGTACATCGGGCAGCACAAGGTCACCGACAATCTGGACATCTTCATTCGTGCGGCCCTTCGACGTGAAGAGGCGCTCGATCATGTCCTCCTGTACGGCCCCCCCGGTCTCGGGAAGACAACGCTGGCAACGATCGTCGCCAACGAGATGGGCGCCGACCTGAAGTCCACGTCGGGTCCGGTAATCGAGAAGTCCGGCGACCTCGCCGCGATCCTCACGAACCTCAAGGAAAACGATGTCCTCTTCATAGACGAGATCCACCGGCTGAACCCGGCGGTCGAAGAAGTCCTCTACCCGGCAATGGAAGACTTCCAGCTCGACATCATCATCGGTCAGGGGCCGGCCGCCCGCTCGATCAAGCTGGAGCTGCCTCGCTTCACGCTCGTCGGGGCCACGACCCGGGCCGGATTGATCACGGCCCCGTTGCGCGGACGCTTCGGCATCCGGATGCACCTCGACTTCTATCCTCCGTCGGAACTGCAGACAATCGTCAAACGCTCGTCCGGCATCCTTGGCGTCGAGGTCGACGAGGAAGGCTCTGCCGAGATTGCCCGCCGGTCGCGCGGCACTCCGCGAATTGCCAACAGGCTTCTGCGCCGTGTTCGCGACATTGCTGAAGTGCTCTTCGACGGAAGGGTGACGGCCGACGTCGCACGAAACGCGCTCGACCGGCTCGAGATCGACACATTCGGCCTCGATGAGTCGGACGTGAAACTGCTCAGAACCCTCATCGAGAAGTTCGAGGGGGGGCCTGTCGGCCTCGGGACGCTCTCGGCGGCGATCAACGAGGAGAAGGATTCGATCGAAGAGATGATCGAGCCTTATCTCATCCAGATCGGTTTTCTGAACCGGACCCCTCGCGGGCGCGTTGCAACGCGTGCGGCGTACGAGCATTTCGGGTTGACGACGTTCACGCCGCAAGGCGGACTATTCGAGCGCGGCTAGACGGTCGAGGGGGCGCATGTTCGAGACTGACGGAATCATGGTGCGCGCGAGACGCGGGCTTGCGGCGGGGGTCGTCGCATTGGCCCTGGCGTCTGGCACAGGTGCGCACCAGGCGCCTGTCGAGCCAGATCCGTCGCAGGATTCCGTCGCTCCCGAGGTCGCAAGGCCGAAGCCCGCCCGGAAAAAGACTCCTCGGCCTGCGACGGCCCCGCGACCCGGAAGGGCCGCGCCGCGTGAATTGACGATCGAACAGCAGGATGCCTCGTCGGTGCTCGACTCGCTTGTCGAGCAGGCCCGCGGCATAGACGATCAGGCAACGCGCATTCGGGTGGAAGGCCGTGTCGCCGAGCTTCTGTACGATCGCGATCCCGAACGCGCACGCAAGCTGTTCCGACGTGCGTTCGACGATATCGAATCGCTCAACGAATCGTCCGTCGATCCGTCATTCGCGCCGGTTGGTGCCCGCCTGACATTGAGAGTCGAATTGCTGTCGACACTCTATTCGGTCGATCCCGTCCTTGCTGCCCAGCTTGCCGCGACGCTCGACGAGGACCCTGAGAACTACGATGGAGGCGGGCTCCCGTACGAGAATCAGTCAGACCAGTCGGCAACCCTCCTGCGTGTCGCCCAATCTCTGGCATCGAGCGATCCGCGATTGGCCGCAGATCTCGCCCGGCAGGGCATCGTTGGCGGAGTGCCCGTCGAGTTCGCGATCCTGTTGCCCGCAATTGGCCGCGTCGATCGCGCCATTGCCGATGACCTGGCCGGTGAGGCGCTGCGTGTCGCGACGTCCGGCGGCCTGAGCCTGGTCGACGTGGCCGGTGCGCTGCCGTACGTCTTTCCGGAAGCAGAGACCTACGGATCCGTGCAGGCGGGTCCGTCGACGAGATCGTCGGACCTGCGCCGCACGTTCCTGACTACCGCCATCAACGTCGCGGCGCGCTACACGGGTGGTCTCAATGCACGACTCACCCAGAGTGCAGGCGATTCGGCCGACCCGTGGTCGATCTTCGAGGGCGAAGGTCTCGCGGTGAACTATGAAATCGCCGAGCAGATCGTGCCGCTGTTCGATGCGGTCGATCCGGAACGATCGGCGGCTTTTCGCGGTCTCACCGCGCAGATAGCCAACGCGATGCCCGTCGAGTTGCGCTCGTCGATCTCGTCGAGCGTGGCAAGGACCGGGGACGAGTCGGCCGAGTCCGTCGCCGCCAAGGCCGAGACCGTGCTCGACGTCAGATCCCGGGAAGAACTGCTCGGACGTGCCGCGACCATTGCAGCCGATCGCGGCGACGTCGACCTTGCCAAATCCTATGCGGGACGGATCGAAGACCCTGCACGTCGCACGTCGGTTCGGTCCACGGTGGCGTTGCAGGCAATTCGCGCGGCGCTCGCGGAGCGTCGCTACGACGACGCAAGGCGATATGCCGCGGACATCGCCGATATCAGGATGAGGGCTTCGGCCTACACGCAGATTGCTGCGGAGATGTCGTCCTCCGGAAAGAGGGCACTGGCGGCCGAGTGCCTCGACGATGCGCAGGTTGCCCTGATCAAGGACGACGCTGTAATGACACGCGAAAAGGCCGAAGCGCTCATCCGAGTTGCGAACGCCTACGCAGCGCTCGACCCGGTACGCGGGTTCGACGTCATGCGGTCGGCGCTCGATGCCGTCAATACGGGACTGAGGCGAGTTGACGGCACGTCACAGGGTGCGCAGTCTGCCTCGCGGCGCAATCCCGGGCTCGTGTTTCAGCTTGGAGCACTCGACCCGTCCAGCGGCCTCGAGATACTCGCGCGTACGGATTACTTTCGGTCTCTCGGACTGGCACAACGGCTCGACAGCCGGGCGCTCTCGGTACTCGCGCAGATCGGCGTCATCAGGGGAGCGCTGAGGACGCGCGCGCCGGCGCCACCCGCTCCTCGCGCGCCGGTTCGGTCGACAGGCCCTGCGCCGTCTCCGGGACCAGCCGCCAAGCCCGTCGTGGCCGCTCCCGAAGCCGCGCCGGCCGCACCGTCGAAGCCAGAACTGGCGCCCCTCGAGCCGGAGGCTGAGCCCTGAACCGGCCATTCGGCTCCGCACTTTGCGTGTCTGTCGTCGAGGCTTCGGCAGAGGCAGCGTCACGAGCCATTGACGAGACCGAACAGGCCGGTGGATTCGCCGAGCTTCGCATCGACGCACTGAACCCCTCGCTGCGTTCCGATCCCGCCGCCATTGCATCTCTGGTACGAGGCCGCGCGGCGATCCTGACGCATCGGCGCGTCTCGGACGGCGGCCTTTCGGAAACGCCCGAGGCCGACCGACTTTCCGTGCTTGCCGAAGCGGCAATTCTGTCGCGAGTCTGGTGCGACATCGAGATGGATGCGGCTGATGCCGTACGCCGCTTCGGCCTCGACGCGTCTCGATTGATCGTTTCGCATCACGACACCAGGTCGACGCCAGACGACTTGCCCGAAATAGTCGACCGGCTGTTCGCGTTGCCGGCGGCCGTTGCAAAGATCGCGACCACGGCCGTACGCACGACAGATCTCTTCGCGCCAGTCGAACAGCTCGAGCGGGCCCGGAGTCTCGGTCGGCCGCTCGTCGCGATCGCGATGGGCGAGAAAGGCGCGGCGACGCGGATTCTCGGACCGGCGTGGGGCGCTCCGTTCACCTTCTGTGCGCGCGCCCCCGGGCGTGAAGGCGCGGCGGGCCAGATAACGCTCGACGTGATGCGCGATCGCTACCGGGCAGATCGACTGACCGGGCAGTCATTCGTGATCGGATTGATAGCGGGGAGCACGGCGTATTCGCGGTCTCCGGCAATGCACAACCGCGTGCTCGTCGATACGGGGACAGACGGCGTGTACCTGCCGTTTACAGTCGACGACCTTCCGGCGTTTCTCGATGCAACGGTCCGGCCTGATTCCCGACGCGTCCCGTGGACGGTCCGCGGGTTCAGCGTGACGAATCCCTACAAGACCCGCGCCGTGGATCTCGTCGACGACCTGGATCCGCTCGCGGCGCGCGTTGGAGCCGTCAACACCATCGTCGTTGGAGAAAACGGGCGGCTGAGAGGCTACAACACCGATGTCGAGGGTGCGATGGCGCCGCTCGAAGAAGCTTTTGGCGAGCTTGCGGGTGCGCGGATAGGTGTTCTCGGCGCCGGCGGTGCAGCCCGGGCGGTCGTCGCCGGACTCGCCGACCGCGGCGCGCGGACGACGGTTTTCGCACGTGATGTCGGCCGCGCGAGACTCGTCGCCGAGGCATTCGGAATGGGGTCAGGCTGCCTGGCCGACGTTGCCGGTGCGGGGCTCGATGTGCTCGTGAATGCGACGCCGGTCGGGACGCTCGGGGATAGCGAGGGCGAATCGCCGGTACCCGCCTCGGCGCTTGCCGGCGTCAGGCTCGTATTCGATCTCGTCTATGCGCCGGAACGAACCCAGTTGCTCATCGACGCCGAGTCGCGCGGCTGCATCGCACTCGGAGGCAGACCGATGCTCGCGGCGCAGGCGGCGCTGCAGTTCGAGCTCTGGACGGGGAAACGAGTGAGCTGCGGGCAGATGGCTGCGGCGTGGTCCGCGACCTAGTCCGCTGATTCACGGAAATACGACCGCGGAGCGGTCGTAGCGACCCGCTCCGCGGTCGTTTGGACACCGCGATTGACGACTCGAGCCAGCCTGTTCTACGTCGGGTCCCGGCTACTTCCAGGAAGCTCCGTCCCACGAGCGGATCCGGACGTTTCCGGCGCTCGTGACGACCACCGACTTGGTCCCGGCCGTGTTCGTCAGAAATACCGCGTATACCGTGCCGGGATCGACATCTGGAAGTCCCTTGCCAGTGAACGCAGCCGCGCGCAGGCCGGTCTCCGTATCGATGGACGGAAAAGTCACCGGCTCTCCCATCTGGATCGCCGGGTCTGGAGGCACCGATACGCCGCCCGTGTCGAAGGCGACACCGGCCGGAAGTTCGACGAGCGTCGCCCCCTCGATTCCGAGCCGGTTTCCTGCAACGTCGAACAGCAGCTCTCTTCTTCGAGTCTTCGACACCGCCTGCATCTTCGCCGATTGAAGGCTGTCGGCGACCTGCTGCGCTCCAATTCCCAGCCGATACTGCGCTACCCAGTTCATTATCGATGGCACGCTTATCGCCACGAGCACGATGACGACGGCCAGGACGATCAGGATCTCGATGACCGAGAACCCCCGATCGGGGTGCCGATACCCGAATCTGCCGCGAGCCATCAGCGTACTGATCACAGGTCCTTGAGCGCAGCTCCCGGCCGTGCGAGTCGCTCGCCAAGCTCCGACGTGCGGTAATAGCGCCTATGATCCTCACTCGCCGACGTCATCACCCGGCCGGCGGCGTAGAACCCGTTGAGGAGCTCGAGTCGCTCGAGTCGATCGAGAATTGGTGCGACGGCTGCGGTATCCGCCCCAAGTCCGACCTCTTCTGCGATCGTTACCGTCGACTTCGAGTTGGCACGTGTGACGCGCAGAATCTCGAGCTCGCGATCCGTGAGTTCGAATCGTGACGATCGTTCCGTCGATTCGGGCACTCCTCGAGGAGCTTCCAGAGTCGCCATGGCGGCCTCAGCGAGCGAAGGATGTGAATTGAGGGCAGCGGAGAAATGACTCCGCTTTGGCATTGTCCCCGCTCGAACGCGCGATCGTCAAGCGCATGTCCGGAGCCCGATTCCCGACCCCGGAGTCACGGCCTTTCGTGTATACTCGCGCCGTTGCCGGCGAGGGATGCGCCGGCCTTGGGAACCATAGATTCATGGGAAATCGAACCACGCCGGTCCAGTTCAAGTCTGACAAGATTTCCGAACTGACGATCAATCGACTGTCGGTGTACCTACGTTGTCTGACCCTGCTTTCCGACGAAGGTCTCCAGACAGTGTCATCTCAGACGCTCGCCGAGCGCTTCAATCTGAACTCGGCGCAGATTCGCAAGGACCTGGCCTATTTCGGGGAGTTCGGCGTGCGAGGGGTCGGTTACTACGTCGATGAGCTTCGAAAGCAGATCCGCTCGATCCTCGGGCTCGACACGCAGCACCGCCTCGTCGTCGTAGGTGCCGGAAATCTCGGCCTGGCGCTCGCGAACTACGACGGGTTTTCGGCCGACGCATTCAGGATGGTCGCGATGTTCGATACCGATGCCGAGAAACTCGGGACGACGACGAAGTCCGGCATTCCGATCTATCCAGTCTCCAGGCTAGCCGAGATCGTCGATTCCGAAGACATTGACATCGCTGCGCTTGCGGTGCCAGCACACGCCGCGCAGGCTGCGCTCGACGACATCGTTGCAGCAGGCATCCGGGCAGTGCTCAACTTTGCACCTGCAAGACTCTCGGGCCCGCCTGACGTAAAGATCAAGACGGTCGATCTCTCGATCTCCCTCGAGAGCCTCTCATACGCACTTGCCCGCCCGGCCGCTGGTGGCGACAACGGCGGCGAGACGGCCAATACAATTGTCGACGAGCTCAGAGAGCACGAGACCGTCTAGCCGGCGATCAGCCCATGTTCAAGGACACGTCAGAAAAGGGACTGCGCCAGGCGATCTGCGAGATCGGCCGGATGCTCTACGAGCGTGGCTTCGTCGCAGGCGGGGACGGGAATATCTCGGCAAGGCTGCCTGACGGCACGCTGCTGGCGACGCCTACAATGGTCTGCAAGGGCCGGATGACGCCGTCGATGATCGTCCACACCGACTCGGGCGGCCGGGCGCTTCCGGGCGAGGGAAGGCCGAGCTCGGAGCTGGCCATGCACCTCGAGATCTACCGGCTTCGGTCCGATATTCAGGCGATCGTGCACGCTCATCCGCCGAACGCAACGGGATTTGCGGTGGCCGGGCTTGCGCTCGACAAGGCCCTGCTCAGCGAAGTGGTCCTGACCCTCGGGTGCATTCCGCTGACGCGATATGGCACGCCGTCGACCAACGAGCTCGTGGATGCCCTCACTGAGTTCATTCCGGCGCACGACGCACTCCTGCTCGCCAATCACGGCGCCGTGGCCTATGGGCCGAACATGGAGACGGCGCTTTCGAACATGGAGACGATCGAGCATTTCGCGAAGATCAGCCTCGTAGCGCACCTGCTTGGCGGCGCACGGCTGCTACCAGCCGAGGCTGTCGCGAAACTGATCGACGTACGCGATCGAGCCGGTTACATGGGGGCGACGCCGCGTTCGGGACAGGCGTGTTCGTTTACGCCCCGCGACCTCTCGGTGCCGTCGGCCTCGACGAACGGTGACGAAACCATTACGCTGACGCGCTCAGAGCTGATCCGCCTGATCGAAGAGTCGACAGCCCGCGCGATCGGCAGATAGCACTCACAACCGAGACCTCAGAAGGAGTACGCATGATGGAAGCCCTTGGAATGATCGAGACGCGCGGCCTGGTCGCGATGGTCGAGGCCTCGGACGCGATGGTCAAGGCTGCGAACGTGACGCTCGTGGGATACGAGAAGATCGGCGCCGGTTTCGTGACGGCGATCGTTCGCGGTGACGTCGCTGCCGTGAAGGCCGCGACAGACGCCGGCGCGGCAGCTGCCCGGCGGGTCGGAGAGCTCATCAGCGTCCACGTTATACCGCGCCCGCACGGCACGGTCGACGATGTCCTTCCCATCGGTCTGCCCCGATAACTCGCCCCGGTGCTGCTTGGTCGCATCGTCGGGACGGTTGTCGCGACGCGCAAGGATCCGCGTCTCGAAGGTCGAAAACTCCTTGTCGTAACGCCGTTCGATGCCGCCGACCCGACCGCGAAACGCGGTTCGGCCGTCATAGCTGTCGATACCGTCGGGGCGGGCGTGCACGAGACGGTGCTCGTCGTGCAGGGGTCATCGGCGCGAATGGCTCAGGGCTGCAACGAGTGTCCGGTCGACGCCGCGATCGTCGGCATCGTCGACACAGTCGACATTGAATCATCCGCCGATTGACGAGTCGGGGTCGATGGCCACGAACCGGGCCCCGACCCAGCCACTGTCAGGCTGCTCGTCCGGCACGGCGTCGCCGAGCTGGAGAACCTCGACGCGGAGCCATTGTCCGTCGGCCGCCTTCTCGAGAATTCTAACCCTAGTGCCCTGCGGAAGCCGGCCAACATCGTTTGCCGAAGTCGACGGTCCGTCGCGCAGCGTGAGCTGTTGCGCAGTCACCGAGCCCTGCTTGAGCTGACGGCTCGAGACGGCACGGAAGACCTCGAAGAAGACTGCCGAAACGGCGCCAAGCAGAACGAGCGTCAACAGGAAGACGGCGATTCGCTTCCTCCATCCTGTCCAGACGAGATCGCGAAGGTCCTCGCGGTATGAATACACCTCGTCATTGCCACCGGCCGTCGACACGGTGTGCGGAGCCGGACGCATGAGCGGCGCAGGGCCAACCGTCCGGGTTGCGACCGCAACCGGTGCCGGAGCGACAGCAACCGGCGCCGGGGCCTTCGACGCGCCGATATCGACGACGATTCGTGGCGGCGACGCACCGCCCGATTCCGGCGGCGCTTGAACCTCGGGGAGTTGCACGACCGTCGGTGGGCGAGGCGAGCCGCCGACGCGCGTCGCGGTTGCAGCGAGCGTAGGGGCGAATTCGGGCCGCGCCGTCGGCACGAGCGGCCCGGTCGACGCCGCGGCGGCGCCGCGCGGGCGAACCCTCGTCTGTTCGTCGGCCTCCGTCGCCAGTGCCTCGAGTGCAACGAGGTCATCGCGGAACGCCATCACGTCCGGATAGCGGTCCGCCACGGATGTCGCGGTCGCGCGCCGGAGGATCTCGAGAAGTCTCGGTCCCCATGGTTTCGTCGCGAGCTCGACGGGCAGTTCCGAGATCGGCAGGCGGGCGAACATCCGCGGCGCCTTGCCTGTCATCGCCGCGTAGATCGTCTTCGCAAGCGAATAGACGTCGGCCGAGCAGGTCAGCTGCTCCCTCGAGACCGCCTCGTCGGCGTTCGGGTTGTGCTCGGGGGGCGCGTAGAGGTCCGTGCCGACGCGGGTATGGTCGGCCTTCGGATCTGCGTGCCCGACTTTCGCGACACCAAAGTCAGTGACCTTGATCGTGGCGCCGTCCGCGCTCAACAGCAGGTTCTGGGGCTTGATGTCGCGATGGATCACGCCTCGTTCATGCGCGAGCGCAAGGGCCTCGCAGAGCTGTCGGACGTAGTAGAGCATCTCCTCGAGGGTCAGCGGTCGCTGTCGGCAGAGCGCCATCAGATCACCGCCCGGCATGAACTCGAGCACTATGTAGTGGAACGGCGTGCCGGAGAGATCCGCCGCAGTGCCGTGGCCGAGGCGCCGCACGACGTTCGGGTGCCCGACCGTATCGAGCGCGATGGCTTCGTTCTGGAAGTTCTCGACGAGGGTCCTCTCGAGGTCCTCCTCCGGAGTGCCCTGGAGCGACGTGTTGAGGGCCTTGATGATCACCGGCCGCCGCTGACGCGTCAGGTCGTAGGCCTCGTAGATCTCGGCATAACTGCCGTGACTCAAGCGCCTGCGCACTTCGTATCGGTCGTCGACGATGCTGTGTTCGAGGTGGAGCGAGGGCATGATTTCGGGCGGCGGGCGTCAGCGGTTGCCGCTGGCACCCGTTCCGGATTGCGAACGGCCACTAGCCGGGGACGCCGCTCCCGCAGGCGTCGTCGAGGATTGGACGTAGCGACGGAGCGCATCGGATGCCTCGCGCGACCTGCCTTCGGTTTCATAGGCCGCGGCGAGAAACAGGAGTGCGTCCGGCGAAGCCGGATCGAGTCGAGCCGCCTCTTCGAGATGCGTGACCGCCTCGCGCGAGTCGCCTGTTTCGAGCAGGGAACGGCCAAGCCAGTAATGATAGTCCGGACGCGTCGGCTCGTCGGAAGCGAGCTTCGCAAATCCAGCCCGTGCCACAGCGAATTCTCCCCGCTCGAACGCCTCTCGCGCCGTCGCAGCGGGTGGCACGACCGATCCGGACGGCGCAAACCATCGAGCAGATACTCGGCCAATCGCAAACCAGCCTGCACTGAGTGCGACGACGATGGCAACGACGGCCACCGGACCGAGCGCGCCGGTCCGCGGTGTCGACGACATCGGAATCGAAGTCGGCGGCGGCAACGGGGCTCCTTTCGAGTCCGGGACGTTCCGTCGATCGCTCGAGTCGACCGCCCCCGCCGCTCGCGAGCCGTTCGACGCCACAGGGCGCGTCGAGCGACGCCGGCGCGTGGCGGACTCGCGCCTTTCGCCTGTTGCGACGACGATGGCGGTCAAGTTGTCTTCGGCTCCACGCGCGTAACAGCGCCTCTTTATCTCGGCGACGAGCTCCGCCGGAGAAAGACCGTCCTGAAAGAGCTCCTCGAGCTCGTCGTCGGCGAGGTGCCGGTTCACGCCGTCAGAGCAGAGCAGAAACGTGTCGCCTTCCACGAGCGGTATCGTCTTGAACTCGGCCTGGACCTCCGCCTCGATACCCAGCGCCCGGTTGATGGTGTTCTGCTTTCCCCGCAGCAGAGCCTGATCATGCGAGAGCCTGCCAGTGCGAAGCAGGTCTTCGACATCGGTGTGATCGTATGTTTCGCGATGAAGGCTCGTCCCGTCGAATCGATAGACACGACTGTCGCCGGCGTGCCCGATTACGGCCTTCTCCGTCGCGACACTGGCGTGCAACAGGGCAACCGTTGTACCCATGCCGAAGTACTCGTCGGTCGCGAACGAAGCCTCGAAGATGTCGCGGTTGGCATATCGAAGCGCATTCTCGAGGACGACCTCCATGTCGTCCACGTCGTCGCCGTTTGCGTGACCCAGCGCTTCCTCGATAGTGTCGACCGCGAGCTGACTCGCCACCTCGCCGCTCGAATGACCGCCAATGCCGTCGCACACGACGAACAGACCGCGGTCGACGAGGGCGAGCGCGCGGTCTTCATTGATCGGCCGTTTCGGGCTGAGGCCTCGGTCGCAGACGAGTGCGGCGTCGAGCTTCATGAAACCGATGATACCAAACGAAGACCGAGACCCGGCCGTCGTCGCGTCACGCCGAAGCCGGCACGAGCTCGCGAGCCAGCAGGTGCACGAAGAGACCGACGTCCGTAACGATGCCGATTGCCTGGGCCGAGCCCCGGTCCGACAGCTTCGTCACGACGGCCGGATTGATGTCGACGCAGATCGTGCGGACCCACGCCGGCAGCATGTTTCCAACGCCGATCGAATGCAGCATTGTCGAGAGCATGATGACGAGGTCGGCGCTGCGGAGATGCTCCGCGTACTTCGCCTGTGCTTCGATGAGGTCCATCAGCGTGTCCGGGAGAGGCCCGTCATCCCTGATCGACCCTGCAAGCACGAACGGGACTCCGTATCTGACGCAATCAGCCATCACGCCCGACGACACGACTCCCGATCTGACGGCTTCGGCGATCGACCCGGCGCGATTGACCGCATTGATGGCGCGCATGTGGTTCTTGTGGCCTTCCTCGACCGGAACACCCGTTTCGTAGGATACCCCCAGGGACGTGCCGTACAGCGCCTGCTCGATGTCGTGAACCGCGAGCGCATTCCCGGAGAGAAGCGCGTCGACGAAACCCCCGCGCAACAACGCCGAGAAATCCGGCCCGGCTCCCGTGTGGACGATCACCGGCCCGGCGACAACCACGACGCGACCATTTCGGTCCTTCACCTCGCGAACGAGCGCGGCCGTCTTCTTCACCGCGGTCTCGACCCGGCGTTCCGAACTGACCTCGTTCGCCATGAACGAGAACGCCTTGCGATCGCGATCCTTGAAGACCGGGACGATGCGGACGCCCTCGGTGCCGCAGACCACCAATTCTCCCTTCCTGACGTCGCGCAGCTTGCGGCACGAGGCCTTGCCGGCCTCGAGCACGATCACCGCATCCATTCTCTGGTCGGCTACCTCGATCCACGCGCCGCCGTAGCGGACGAGTGTTCGCATATTCGTCGTCGAGTAGAAATCGTCCGGGACGACACGATCGGCCTCGGCGGGGTTGAGCCGCACGTCGTGCTCCGAGTGCGGGTGGCAGCCAAGCGGCACGAGATGTTCCAGCAGCTCGGCGAGAAGCTCGGGACTCGGAGCGGCGACACGAAGCTTGAGGTGCGAGACCTCGTCGTTTGTGCGGCCGATCCTGAAGTTCTCGACCTCGTAGGAGCCTCCGTTCTCGATGACGCGATCGAAGATCTGCGGGAGGATGTTCGAGTCGATGAGGTGGCCTTCCGCTTCGACGACCTGTTGGTGTGGGTGCAGTTTCGTCACGTGGTCACGTATTCGGCACAAGCGAGGGAGAAGAGCTTCGCACGCCGAGACACGGAGACACGGAGGCACAGAGTCGACCACACTGTCGGATCATCTCCGTGACTCTGTGTCTTCGCGTCTCTGCGTGCGCAGCTCTCACAATCGTCAATACAGGCTCTTGATGATGCCGCCGTCGATGGCAAGCGCTACCCCGGTCACGTAACTCGCCCGCTCCGATGCAAGGAACGCCACGACGTCCGCAAACTCATCGGGATCCGCTATGCGACGCGCGGGAATATCACTTCGCCATCGATCGTAGATTTCTTCGGGCGTCACGCCGCCGCGACTGGACTCGGCTTCCGCGAGCTCGAGCAGCCTTTCGGTCATCGTGAACCCCGGGCAGACCGAATTGACGGTGATGTTCTCGCGCGCAAGCTCGGTGGCCAGCACCTTGGTGAATGCGAGCACCCCCGCGCGCGCAACCGATGAGAGCAGCAACGAAGTCGACGGCTGCTTTGCCGCGAGCGACGTCACGGCGATCACGCGTCCCCAACCGTTTTTCCGCATCTCCGGCACTGCTGCCTGAGTCAGGGCGACCGTCGAAAGTAGATTGAGCTCGAGCGCCTGTCGATATGGTTCGAGGCCGGCGGAGAATTCCGCGAACCCGCCCGATGGTGGTCCGCCCGCATTCGTCACGAGGACATCGAGGCGGCCGAACCGCTCTACCGTGGCATCGACGAGCCGTCGAACGTCGGCCTCGTTCGTGACGTCGCACAACACGGGAAGGACTTCGGTGCCAGACGAGGCGCGAATTTCCGCGGCAGCCGTCTCGAGTGTCTGCTGAGAGCGCGCGCAGATGGTCAGCCTGGCACCCTCGATCGCCAATCGCTCCGCTGTGGCACGCCCCAGACCCGTGCTTGCCGCAGCGACGAGAGCCACCCGGTTTTTCAGTCCAAGATCCATCACAGCCCCCCTTCGAAATGCATCGTGCCGTCTGCGACCACGAAAACGCCGCCACCAACGTGAACGCCGGATATGGCGCCATCATCGGTTCGTTCGACGTTCACCACGAGTGTGCTCGGGCGGCCCATTTCGTACCCCTGCTCGCTCACTATCTCACCAGCTTTCACGCGGCCGTATCTAAGCAGGTATGCACCAAGCGGTCCGTTGGCCGATCCTGTGGCCGGGTCCTCGTGCACCCCCGCACCGGGTGCGTACACGCGGCAGTGCACCGACGAATCGGGGTGGACGGTCTCGGTGGTGAACGCGAGAATCGTCTTCACGGAATGCGTTTCGGCGAGATGTCGCAACGAATGCTGATTGGGATTGAGAGCGCGCACGGAAGCCAGACCGTCGAGCGGCACGATCATCAGCGGAAGGCCGTTGTCGACGATCGCGATCGGCGACAACCCGGATGCAATCTGGCCACGCGAAACGCCGAGGGCCGACGCCACGTGTGCGGAATTCTCGCCGTCGACGAGCTCGCTCACGAACTCGGGAACCGGCTGCCGCATCGTTGCGCGTCCCGAGAGATTCGACTCGATCTCGACCGAAACGTCGATGACACCGACACCGGTCTCGAATCGGATCACCGACGGCGCACACGGGACCAGGCCCTTCAACGCGGCCACGAAGCCGGAGCCAACCACAGGGTGACCGGCAAACGGTAGCTCGACCTGTGGCGTGAAGATCCTCAGCCGAAGGTCTGCATCAGGTGTCTCTGGCGGCAGGACGAACGTGGTTTCCGAGTAGTTCATCTCGTTCGCCGCGCGCTGCATCTGCTCATCCGACAGGCCGCGAGCGTCGGTGAAGACGGCGAGCTGATTGCCGGCGAACGGCGTTTCGGCGAAGACATCCGCAATCACGTAGTCACATTCTTTCATGGCGATGGTGGCCCCAGTGCCTTCGGGTCCGAGATCGATCAGGGTTTTCCGAGGCTGATGAGATTTGCGAAGATCCGGTAGCCGCCCGGGACGTAACCGCGCAGCTGCCGATACCAGACTAAGCTCGTATAAACGAAGTGCCCCTTTCCAAACGGAGCTACAAGCAGGCCACCCCTGAGGTCCTTCTCACCGGGATCGTGCGTTTCGAGCAGCGCAATGTACTCGGGAGCCCACTCGCTCGGAAAGTAGAGCCCGCGCTCCTGCACCCAGCCCTCGAAGTCGCGTGCGTCGATTCGATTGGGCGTCGTGAAGACCGGATGCGTCGGCTCGAGAACCGTCACGGGGGCACGCTCATCCGTCACCCGGCCGTTCCCGATCGTGAACGGGAACGGCGCGAGTCCGGCCGGATACTCCTCGCGTCGATGGTAAGAGACGATCAGTGTTCCGCCGTTGCGAACGAAGTCGAGCAGGCGCGCGTTCGACCGCGCGAGTTCCGGGAACTTCACATATGCGCGGTTGTCGATAACGATCGTGTCGAACCTGGAAAGATCGGCATCCCGAACGTCGTCCATCGACAACTCTCGATGCACGACGCCGAGCCGCTCGAGCGCCTTTGGCAGCGTGTATTCGAAAGAGCGGACGAAACCGACTCGCAGCCCTGGAGCAACTGCGACCGGGACCGTCAGGTCTCGAAGCTCGACCGTGGCAAGAGAACGTAGCTCGGCAGTCGTCCCGGCAGCTCGCCCGATGATCGCCGCTCGGCCATCCGAAAGACTCCCGATGTCGAAAGTCGTCTCACCTCCGGGCTCGAGCGTCCTGCGCTCCGAGCTCAATGGCGAACTGCTTACGTCGAGACGTTTCGGCGACACGTTCGTCACGTGCACCGACCACCGGCCTGGGGTGCCCGGCACGGGCGTCGCCCGCATGGACAATGGCGACGTGATGCGCAGGAACGCCGTCACCGGCACTGGTAGCGTGATTCCGCCGGACCGGACCGTGACCGTTCCCGAAACCCGTTCGAAGGCGTCGTCCTCGGAGCCCCTCGCCGTCGCACTGTAGGCGTCGTAAGAGCCTACCCGCGCGCGAAGCGGCTTCGTGTCGCCGTCGAGCAGCACGTCCGTAGACAGCTCGAAGTCGATGGATGACTGTGCGCCAGGAGCCACCGATCCTTCCGTTCCGATGTTCGTGTTCTCGACAGCCGCGACGTTGATTGACGAAAGAAAAACCTGAGACACGTTGATCGCTGTGGAACCGGAGTTCGAAACCGTGAGGCGTGCCTTGGTCGATTCGCCAGCTATCACCGACGGTTTCGAGAATCCGAGCTGGATGGCGAGACCGTCCAGAGCCAGCAGGCCGGCTATGAGTCGCGGACGATGCGCGTCCGACACGACGTTTCCCGTTAGAGCCTGGGCGAGGAGGTTCCTGAGCTCGGCGGGAGGCGCCTCGAGGGCGGTCGCCCCGACGACGAACGCGCCCCTCGGCACCTCGAGACCCCTCGTCAGCGGCGACCCGATGCTCTCGGATGTGGGCTTCGGCCGAGTGAGCGGAACGTAGTGCGTGCTGGAAGGCATCCACTCGAATCGCCAGGGTCCCTGCGTCGCGTGGCGGAGGAGTGCCCGGAAAGCGATCTCGCGATATGTGAATCCGCGAACGACGTCGAAGCCCGATCCGTCAATCGAGATGGCATCGGGTTTCGGCTCCCGCGACCGCACGAGGACCGACTGGGGTTGCCACGCAGCGCCGGCATCGCGGAATCTCGCGGGGTCCGCGGCCGCGTCTATGGCCTCGACGAGCAGGCGGCCGGTCGCCTGATGCTGTCCGTGCCCGGTCGACGTATCGTGGTTCGTGATGATCACGTCCGGCCGCAGGTCGCGAATCGCGGCGACGAACATCCTGAGGAGCGGCTCGTGTCCGCCTGCCGCCTTTTCCCACACGGCCATGGCTTCGTCGCCGGTCTTCGAGAAACCAAAGTCCGGCAGCCGCAGGAAGTAGGGCTGTGAACCCTGGATGTGCGACGCTTCGACGGTCTCACGCTCCCGGATTCGACCCAACTCGTCGTAGAGCTCGGGGCCGACGGCGTTCTGGCCGCCTTCTCCGCTCGTCGCGAAAAGCGTGACCGTTCGCGCGCCGAACTTGCGTCGTTCGAGCGTCAGCGTCAGTCCGTCCTCGTCGTCGGGGTGGCACGCGACGCACATCACGGTGAACGGATTCGTCAGGTCGAGGAGCGCCTGGCGTCGTGCGACGAGACCTCGATCCTCGAGCTCGACCGTGTCGTCCGTGTTCGCGTGCGACAACGAAGGAGTCGCGGTCCACGACAGTGCCACGACAAGGGCGCTCGCTGCGGCACGGAACGCGAGCGTAAATCGAGGGGCGCGAGATGGCAATCCCATCGGCAGGTCTCCTTCAACGCAAGCCGGTCGATCCGAATCCGCCGCCGCGATCCGAACCGGAGAGCACGTCGACCTCGACGATCCGCGGATCCGCAATGCGCTCGAACACGAGTTGTGCGATCCGGTCGCCTACCTTGATTTCAAAAGGCTCGGATCCAAAGTTGAACAGCACGACTCGAACTTCATCCCGGTAGTCGGCGTCAACGACGCCGGCACCAACGTCGATACCGTGCTTGACCGCCAGACCCGAGCGGGGGGCAACCCGACCGTACAGACCCGTGGGGATCGCGACGGCGAGGCCGGTCGGAATCAGCGCGCGGCCGATGACCACACGTCCCTCGTCGTCCGTCCGGCTGCCCGGCACTACCGCGTCGGTACTTGCACACAGGTCGAATCCGGCAGACAGGGCCGAACCCCGCTTCGGAAGGCTTGCCGCATCGCTGAGTCGCTTTACTTCAACGGTTTCGAGGTTCGTCATGGCGTGCGCGAAACCTACCGTGAATGCCCGGTGTCGTCAAACGAACCCCTTCACGGCGGCCGAGTTGACGCCGAAAGAGCCTTGCAGATAGTCTTGCCCGTTTCCACGAATCGTCCCAGAGGAGTCTTTTCGCTATGACGACTATTGAGAAGGTACTTGCGCGCGAGATTCTCGATTCGCGAGGCAACCCTACGGTCGAAGTCGAGATCGAGCTCGTCAGCGGTGCCCGCGGACGTGCGGCGGTACCGTCGGGTGCGTCGACTGGAGAACACGAGGCTTGCGAGCTTCGCGATGGCGACAAGAAGCGTTACCTCGGCAAGGGCGTTCGCAAGGCCGTGGACAACGTCAACAAGACGATCGCGAAAGCCGTCACCGGAATGAACGCGCTTCGTCAGTCGGAAATCGACCACGCGATGCTGGCCCTCGACGGCACGGCAACCAAGAAGAGACTCGGTGCGAACGCCATTCTCGCCGTCTCGATGGCAACGGCCCGCGCCGCGGCGGACCACCTGGATTTGCCGCTGTACCAGTACCTCGGCGGACCCGGCGCTCGTACGCTGCCGGTCCCGATGATGAACATCCTCAACGGCGGTGCGCACTCTGACAACAACGTGGACTTTCAGGAGTTCATGGTCATGCCGGTCGGAGCGACGAGCTTTCATCAGGGGCTGCAGTGGGGCGCCGAGGTTTTCCATACGCTCAAGGGAGTCCTGAAGCAGCGCGGCTACTCGACGAGCGTCGGCGATGAAGGCGGGTTCGCGCCCAGCCTCAAGTCGAACGTCGAGGCAATCGAGGTCGTCCTCGAAGCCATCGAAAAGGCGGGGTTCAAGGCGGGGCGCGAGGTCGCGATCGCTCTCGACCCGGCGGCAAGCGAGATGTACCGGGATGGACGGTACGTCTTCCACAAGTCCGACAACTCGTCGCTTTCGAGCGAGGAAATGGCTGCCTACTGGACGGATTGGGTCCGGCAGTTTCCGATCGTGTCGCTCGAGGACGGAATGGCCGAGAACGACTGGGACGGGTGGAAGACCCTGACGGAGTCGATAGGCGGCCGGTGTCAGATCGTCGGCGACGACCTCTTCGTCACGAACTCGGCGTTCCTGCAGAAGGGAATCGATCGTGGTGTCGCGAACTCGATTCTCGTGAAGGTCAATCAGATCGGCACGCTCACCGAGACGCTCGAGGCAATCGAGCTCGCGCGCACGCACCGGTACACGACGGTGATCTCGCACCGATCGGGCGAAACCGAGGACACTTTCATCGCGGATCTCGCGGTTGCGACGAACTCGGGTCAGATCAAGACGGGCTCCGCGTCGCGTACGGATCGTACGGCGAAATACAACCAGCTGCTTCGAATCGAACAGCATCTCGGTGGTGCGGCCCTGTATCCGGGTGTCCGCGCCTTCTTCAATGCCGATATCTCGTCGGTAGGCGCCGCACCGAAGAAGCCGAGGAAGAAGAAATAGACGTCGTCGCCGCGACAGTCACTGGCGTGGCTGTTGCGGTGATCGAGCTCGAACGCGCGTTGCGACTACCGACCACGACATGCCCAAGCGTCCGCACACACCGATCGCCCTCGTAATTCTCGATGGCTGGGGGCACTCCGACTCGGCGGAGGCCAACGCCATCGAGCTTGCCAACACGCCAAACTGGGATCGGTGGATGACCGAGTTCCCGCACACGCTCATCGACGCCAGCGGGCACAGCGTCGGACTACCGAACGGACAGATGGGCAACAGCGAGGTCGGGCACCTCAACATCGGCGCCGGAAGAATCGTCCGTATGGACATCTCTCGTATCGATCATGCGATCGAGACGGGTGACTTTTTCGAGAATCCGGTTCTCGTGGCGGCCGTGGAACACGCGAAGCGCAACGGGACTACACTCCACTTGATGGGACTCGTATCCCACGGAGGCGTGCACTCCTGGCACGAGCATCTCTACGCACTGCTGAGGCTCGCAAGGCAGCGCGAACTGACGCGCGTCGTCGTGCACTGTTTCCTAGATGGTCGTGACACGCCGCCACAGTCCGCGGACGGCTACGTCCAGGAGCTCGAAGGCGTGATGACGGAGATTGGAACCGGTCGCGTTGCCTCGGTCGTCGGGCGCTACTTCGCAATGGACCGCGACAAGCGATGGGATCGCGTCGAGAAGGCCTGGAGGCTGCTGGTACGGGGGGAGGGCACGCACGCTACGGATGCCGTCACGGCCATCCGGAGCTCGTATGCCGCCGATGTCGGGGACGAGTTCGTCGAACCGATCTGTATCGTCGACGGAACTGGAGCGCCCGTCGGAGTCATCAGAGACGATGACGCCGCGATCTTCTTCAACTTTCGCGCCGATCGCGCCCGAGAGATCACGCGCGCGCTCACGGACCCCGGTTTTTCCGAGTTCGATCGCGGTGATGACGTCCCACGACTGCATTTCGTCTGCCTCTCGCAGTACGACGCCACGTTCAACCTGCCGGTGGCGTACCCGCCCCACACGCACGAGGGAATCCTTGCCGACGTGATGGCCGAGCATGGACTTCGGAACGTCCGCATTGCGGAAACGGAGAAATACGCACACGTCACGTTCTTCTTCAACGGCGGCGTCGAACGCGAGTATCCCGGAGAGCGGCGCATCCTCGTACCATCACCTCGGGTTCCAACATACGACCTGCAGCCCGAGATGAGCGCTCCCGAGGTCACGCGTCGCGTGCTGGAATCGGTGGAGTCCGGCGACGTGGATGTCCTGGTCGTCAACTTTGCCAATGCCGACATGGTTGGCCATACGGGGATGATCGAGCCCGCGATCAAGGCCGTTGAGACCGTCGACGCGTGTCTGGGACGGATCGCGGAGGCGATCCTCGCTCGCGACGGCGCCATGCTCGTGACGGCCGATCACGGCAATGCCGAGCGAATGGTGGATCCGGTTACCGGCGCTCCGCACACGGCACACACCACGAACCTCGTGCCGTTCGTCGTACTGACGAACGACTGGCGTGGTCCGCTGCAGCCTGGTGGTTCACTCGAGGACATTGCGCCGACCCTGCTCGGACTTCTTGGCTTGCCACCGTCGCCGCAGATGACGGGATCGGACCTCCGGCGCTGAGGTCATCGCGGATCGGCCGCCTCGCCCGGGCGGTGCGAACGAGATCCGACTCGGCCCTGGCGGCCAGTCGACCGGCAGCGCGAAACGAACTCCATGCAACTCGATCGCTACGCATCCCGAAGGCTCGTGGGTTTCATCGACCCGCGATTCGACTGTGCGGATCTGCGGTTGCTGATCGAGCAGGCGGATGCCGTAGGGGACTTCGAAGGCGCGGAGCGCGTGCCGACACGCCCAGGACGGATAGTGCACCGCCTGACAATCTCGACGGTCCGCGGGCCGGCAGAGGTCTACACGCATTTCCTGCTGAACGATCGGCTACTCGAGACATTCAGGCCGCCGCAGGCATTCACGGTGTTGCGAACCGGCCGTCGAATGCTCGCGTGCGGACTGCCGACCGCCCGCGTACTCGCCGCCGTCAGGCCGGTATGGATGCCGTTCAATCGCAGGAGTTTCGTCGTGACGCTCGCGATACCTGACGCCGTGCCGCTGTCGTCGCTCGAGGAGACGGATTTTTCGGGACGCATCGGCGGATTCAAGAAGCTGCAGCTCATCCGGCAGATCGCGACTCAAACGGCGTGGATGCACGCCCACGGGTTCTTTCACAAGGACCTGATCGCCCCGAACATCCTGGTGGCGAACCGGCGCTCGACACCGGTCGTCTGGTTCGTGGGCCTCGGCCGCGCCGGTTCCGCAAGATGGATGCCACCTTACTGGCGGCAGCGCCGCTGGGCATCGGACCTGCTGGCGTTGATGCAGAGCGAGATCGCTGCGATCTCGGACCGGGACCGCGCGGTGTTCCTGGAAACCTATCTTCGCGCACTCGGACCCGTTCGCGGGTCGCGAATCGTGCGCGCCTTTCTACTTGGAATGATGTCGAAGTCGAAGGACGGGAGTGAAACATGAAAGTCGGAATCGTGGGTTTTGCGGGATCGGGGAAAACGACAGTCTTCAACACCCTGACCGGGCTGCAGGCGGAGGTCGGCTACGGCAGCAAGGACAAGGCGAACCTCGGCATCATCAAGGTGCCCGATGACCGGATAGACCGGCTCGGAGAGCTCTTCGAACCCAAGAAGCTCGTCTATGCGGAGATCTCGTTCATCGACATCGCCGGACCCGAGGGCGAGCGGGCACACCACGAGCAGGGGCTCGACGCGCGCATCGTCCAGCACATGCGCGAAGCTGATGCGCTCGTACACGTCATTCGAGCGTTCGAGAGCCCGCTGCTCGCTTCGTCCGCGGATCCCGTTCGCGACCTTGCCGGATTCGAGGAGGAACTGATCCTCACCGATCTGGTCCAGGTCGAGAAGCGGATCGAGCGGCTCAAGAAGGAGAGAGACAGTCAGCGGGAGCGGGACCTGATGGACCGATGTCACGCCCATCTGCTCTCCGAGCAGCCGCTGCGCACGCTCGAGTTCACACCCGAAGAGCGGACGACGGTCGCGGGTTTCCGGTTTCTCAGTCTCAAACCACTGCTCCTTCTGCTCAATGTCAATGAGGATGGAATTGCGGGCGGAGTACCCCAGGCGACCGCCGATGCTGCCGCAGCCCGCGGTCTCGACATCATCGCGATGTGCGGCCGTGCCGAGATGGACATCTCGCAGCTGTCGGCCGAGGAGCAGGCGGAGTTCCTCTCTGATCTCGGAATCGCCGAACCGGCACGCGATCGATTCGTCCAGGCCGCCTATCGCCTGCTGAACCTGATCAGCTTTCTCACGGCGGGTCCCGACGAATGCCGGGCCTGGCCGATCCCCGCGGGGACGACGGCCCACCGCGCGGCGGGCACGATACACACGGACATCGAGAAGCGTTTCATCAAGGCGAACGTGGTCCGGTTCGAGGACCTGATCGAGCTCGGCAACGTTCACAAGGCAAAAGAGGCTGGAAAACTCCGCATCGAAGGCAAGGAGTACGTCGTACAGGATGGCGACGTGATCGAGTTCCAGCACAACGCGTGAAGTCCGAAGAGGTCACAACGCCGACGATGTCCAATACGCTCATTCTCGCGCTCGCTCCGCTCGCCGAGTCCGCCATGCTGCTCGAGCCGCTCGCTGCGCGCCGGTCGACGAACCCGGGAGAGCGCATCACACTTGCCGGATGTCCGGCCCTCTGTGAAATAGCAAAGTCGCTCGGTCTGGTTGCCGACGCCTGGGAGGTGTCGCCGGCGGCGGATTCGTCGCGAAGCGCAACGAGCGTCATTGGAGCGGTGTCGCTGCTTGCGAAGGCGCGCCGTGGGGCGTTCGACCTGGTGATCGATCTTTTTCCGCGTCTGGCGTCCAGACTGACTTCGATCGTTGCCGCAGGCCCGGGGGCCCCGACCGGCAATCCCTTCGAAGGAGTTTTTCGAAGCCGTTCCAGGGCTACCGGCATCGTGGATCCTGTCTCTCGAATGACGCAGCAGCTGGGCGTCGTTGGCATCGACGTCGCGATTCCCGCGACCGTGGACGCCGAAGCGGACCTCTGGATCGAGCGGGCGCTCCGTGCAATTGGATACGAGGGCGGCGGTTCGGTAGTGGTGCTTCACACCTCCGGCTCCTGGCCGATGGAGCGATTCGCGGAGGTCGGCGAGCGGGCACGCTCGACGTTCGGAGCCTGGCTCGTAGCGCTCGACGCTCCGAAGGGCGACCGTCGAGCCAAGTCGCTGGCGGCCAGACTGGGGGGCAGCATTCTGGGCGTCGGTGCGCCAACCGGGGCCAGGTTCCTCGCTGCAATTTCGCGCTCGAGCGTCGTCGTGACGGATGACCCGGGGGTCGCTCACATTGCCGGGCTCGCACACGTGCCCGCGGTGCTCGTAGGCGGAGCTGCTGCCCCAGCGTCCGGAGACAGGCCGGACCGGGCTGTCGTCACGGCCGTAACGACCGACCGCGTCGAGAGCTCGGCGGTGTTTGACGCAGTGTGCTACCTGATGGGGCGGCCGAGAACCGGTTCTCTGTTTACCCGGTAGGGATCCTGGTCGCACCGCAACGTTACCGGGATCTCGACGACGCCGTGACCCGTCGGGCAACGTCCAGTTTCCTGAGTGTCGGGTTCTTTTTGCTCTGATGGTCGGCCATTCGACAGAGGATGTCATCGAGGACGGCGACAGCTCGGGTCATGTAGGGTCCCTTGTTCAGCATCACGCACTCGGCGCGATTGCTGAATGCCGCATCGGTGATTTCGGCGCGTGAGGGTGCGCCTTCCTTCGCGAGTGTCTCCAGAACCTGTGTCGCCCAGACCACCGGCACGTGAGCGGCCTCGCAAAGCCAGAGGATCTCTTCCTGTACCTCGGCCATCCGCTCGAAACCGCATTCAACTGCCAGGTCACCGCGTGCGATCATCACTCCACGCCGGGGCGCCCTCATCGACGCCAGGAGCAGTCCCGGCAGGTTCTCGAATGCCCGCTTTGTCTCGATTTTCAGAATGACGCCCAGGTGTCCGGCGCCGTGGGCCTCGAGCCAGTCGGTGAGCGCGTCGACGTCTGATGGCCGGTTCACGAACGAGAAGTTGATGAAGTCGGCGTGCCTGGCCACGAACTCCAGATCGGCCAGGTCCTTGGAAGTCAGTGCCGGAAGATCAAGATCGGTGTCCGGCAGGTTTATGCCCTTGTCGGCTCCGAGCTTCTCTCCAACGCTCCTCGCCCGCGTGATCTCGAGAGTGAAGGCGCCGGGCTCGACAGTCCTGACGACTCCACCAATCCGGCCGTCATCGAGGAACACACGGGCGCCGGGCGTGACACACTCGAAGATGTTCGGAACGTTGCACGAAATGAATGCGGGTCGAATTACTGCGCCGTCCGCATCGTATTCGGCGCCAGCTCCCGGTTCGTCCCCCCTTGCAATGACCAGCGTGTCTCCGAGCGCGAGCCTGATCACGCCCGGTCGCTGCGGCAAGGCTCCGACCGCCGTGGATTCTCCCGAGTGTCGAAGCACCACATCCGACGTGAGATAAGCAGTCTTCCGGCACGTGACAAGTCGTCCCTCGGCCAGCGATTCACCCACATCGAAAACGCGGTGTGAGCCGCGCGCATCGTCGAACGTGATTCTGTCTCCGGGACTCAGGCGCGACAGGAAACCTGCGTGGACCGGAATGGCGAGCTGGCATCCGGGAGGCGCACCGCGTGGCGCCACGTGCTCAGCGACGAGCCATGCGACAGCCGGATCGGCGACACGGCCGAGCTGGTCACGCTTCGGCGAAAGCTTGGCGACTGCCGGGCCGGGCACTACAGGTCCCGTGCGCAACTTTGGACCGGCCAGGTCCATGGCGACCGGATGCACGACGCCGGTACCTTGCTCGGCACTGCGCAGGTTGTCGATCATCCTGGACCATACTTCGGCGTCGTCGTGAGCGCAGTTGATGCGCACGCAGTCCATTCCCGCATCGATCAGAGAGCGCAACAGCTGGCGATCGTAAGCCGCTTCGGTCGGGAGGGTCACCATTATCCTGACGTCCCTGTCGTTGCGAGGCTGCCCGAGCAGCTCGCGGGTATGGACGTCGAGCAGTGCCCGACCCTCGTGGAGCGAGATGGCGCGGAACTCAGGCGGCCTGTGAGGCGGTTGACCCGAGGCGAGCTCGAGCAGTCGGAGCACGGCGTTCACGTTTTCCAGTACGTGTGGCTCGGCCCGGCCGAGGGACGAAACGCCAATGGCGGCCAGTTCAGTCTGGAGAATCCGCAGATCCCGGCTCCTGAGCGCGAGGTAGTGAACGAGATTGCGAGCGCTCTCAGAAAACGACGTATGGATGTCGCAATCGGGCAAGGTTTCGCGCTCGAGCTCGATCATTTCCCTGCGCAATGCATTGAGCTCGCGTATCAGGAATTCCAATCTGGTCGGAGTCGGCATGACGTGATCCTACGACCCCCTTGTTGAGTCCATGTTAAGTAATGGACCCACTTCCATTCTCGGCTCATTTCTTCCGGCGCGCGAGTCCTTGACGACGGCAATTGCCGGGTGAAGGTCGGGAGCGTGGTTCGCCGCGAGATCAATTGAGACGATTCTTGCCGGGCGTTGACGGCCGGGTGTACAGTTCTGTTTGTTACCGATCAGACAGGCAAGGAGAACTGACGATGGCCGAGCCGTCATCTGCGCGGGATCAATTGGCTGCCAAGATCAGCTCCCTCTCGGATCTCGAAGTCACTGAGCTTCTCGATTACATCAAGATCATGGAAACGATGAGGGCTCAGCTCTCGTCGCCGGGCCTCTTCGAGGATGAAGTGGCGTCGCTGCTCGTCTCGGCTGCGGGATTTCGTTCGGTCGAAATTGCGGCGGCGCAAAGGGCGCGCCGGCGAGCAACGAGCGAGTCGTCCGCGTCAACTCTGTCGACGACCTACCTGGCGTGATGCCGCCATCGGTTGCCGTCGGAATCTCCTTGCTTGCTATGGCGTGTGTCGTATGGACGCCGCACACGCAAGCGGGACAGGCAACCACGCGGGCCACAACAACTCGCCATGAGTTGGTCGAAGGACTGCGATCGACGGATCCTGAAGTTCGGCGTGACTCGGCGATGCGGCTTGCGCGAGAGCCCGAGCCGGGCACGGCAACGCAGCTGATTCCACTGCTCGACGATCGAGTCGAAGTCGTGCGGGCGACGGCCGCAGGGGAACTCGGGAGACTGCGCGATCCGGTCGCCGTCCCCGCGCTGCTCGCTGCGGCGATTGGCGACCGCAAGCCATTCGTTCGAAGGACCGCCGTCTCGGCATTGGCTGAGATCGGCGCTCGGTCCGTGGCGAGTACGCTCGGAACACGTCTGTCGAAGGAGCGTGAGCGCGAGGTCGTCGCGGCGATCCTCGCGGCTCTCGGAGAAATCGGTGACGAATCCGTGGTGGCGGCAATAGTGCCTCGACTACGCAACAAGCGCCCCTTCATCCGTCGCGAGGCCGTGCGCGCGCTCGGTGCTTTGCGGGCCCGCTCCGCTGTCCGGGATGTCGTGGCCCGGCTCGAGGACGAATCGGGCGACGTGCGGAGGCACGCCGCGGAGGCGCTCGGCCGCATCGGAGACCGCTCCGCGGCGCCGGCGCTGGCCCGGGCTACGCACGACTCGGATCCGTACGTTGCCGACGAGGCCCTGCGGGCGCTCCGGACGATCGATGCCGTGGAGGTGAGGCCGTGAGCGATCCGAATGCGGGACGTCTCGAAATCACGTGCCCGTGCTGTGAGTCGAAGATCATCTTGGATCGGACCACAGGCACCATACTTCGGCACGATGCGAAGCCGGATGCGAAGGGAAGCGGTTCCATCGCCGACATCATGCAGGGGTTAGCCGCAAAGAAGGCGTCGTCCGAACAGATCTTTCAGCGTGAGATGGACTCGATGAAGGACCGAGACCGGCTCCTTGACGAGAAGCTGCAGGAGGCGGTCAAGCGCGCAAAAGAGACGAAAGACGAGAAACTCATTCGACCGATCGACCTGGAGTGACGATGACGAGTGACGCGTATTCCCGCATTCAGCTTGCGGCCTCCGTTCTCCGCGAGCATCTCGACGGACGCGAGCCCCGCGCAGCCCTCGTCCTCGGATCGGCGCTTGGCCCGTTTGCCGAGGCGGTGACCGACTCGGTAACGGTGCCATTCGACGAGATCCCGCATCTCCGGTCGCCGACAGCCCAGGGGCACGCCGGACGCTTCGTGGCCGGCTCGGTGCGGAATCTGCCGGTGCTCGTCATGTCCGGACGCCTGCACGCGTATGAAGGCTGGAGTCTCGAGGACGTCACGTTTCCGATTCGAGTCATGGCCGCTCTCGGCATTGAGACCGTCGTCCTGACGAATGCGGCGGGCGGCGTCGATCTTTCGCTCGCTGCCGGCGACCTGATGGTGATCGAGGACCATCTGAACCTCACTGGGATCCATCCATTGACCGGGCCGAACGACGAGAGGCTCGGCCCCCGATTCCCGGACATGACGAATGCGTACGATCCCGAGCTTCGCGAGATGTTTTACGTCGCAGCGGCGAAGATCGGGCTCACACTGCGTGGCGGCGTGTACGCGGGACTTTCTGGCCCGAGCTACGAGACGCCGGCCGAGGTGCGCATGCTGCGTGCCGTCGGAGCGCACGCCGTCGGAATGTCGACCGTTCACGAAGCCATCGTTGCGCGACACAGTGGGCTGCGATTGGCGGGCATTTCGTGTATAACGAACGCAGCAGCTGGCGAATCCAGCAGCCCCCTCTCGCACACCGAAGTCATGAATACCGCGCTGCGCTCCGCTGAGGCCTTCCAGGCGCTCCTAGAGGGGTTCTGCGAAAAGCTCGCGTCCTGACGAGGTGGGACACTCCTTCACAGAGGTAAGCCATGCAGTTACGCATTCGTGCTTTCGCGCTGGTAGCACTCGGTTGTGTCGCGGTGGCCGCAATTGCGCCAGCCTCCGCTTCGGGGCAGCGAAGCGACGTTCCGACGATGACGAACTCATCGCTGGAGCAGCCGCTTGCGCCGCTTCCAGACGGATGGCCGTACAACGCCCGTGACATTCAGCTCCGCGGAGCGGTTTGCGACATGGGTTATGGCAAGGCAGGGGGGCGGAAGTTCGCGCTCGCCGGCGACGACGTTCTTCCGGTGCTCGGCACGGCGGAGGTCGCCGGTTTCGACCTTTCCTACATCGGCGTGCGGCGGGTTCCGTTCGTCAATCGGGGCGACGTTCTGGTGGCGACCGTCCAGGCCATTCCGGAAGCGCCGTCGTCATATGTCGTCCATCTCAAGCTGACGCCGGACGGCGCCACTAAAGCGGATGCCGCCGTTGCGGCCGATCCGACCGGCTGTGTCGCACTCGTGTCGGGAGGAAAAGTGCTCTGGGCCGGCGGGGTTGAACCGTCCAACGAGGATGCCGTTCTGACGCTCGGAGGACCGTTCACCCTGGCTCAGGGGATTGCGATCGTCGACCTGTTCGACCGTCGTTAGCCCGCCACCGCTCGCGGTTCTGAAGCTGCCGCAAGTCTCATGCATCCGGCAGAGCACTGTCGGCGGCCTCGGGTTACCGAACCGCGAGCGGTAGCGAGCGGCCTGCGGACGGCGCCTGAATTCCCGGACTCGTCGATGCGGAAGGACAGAGATGATCGGAACCAATTGACCGTCCGCAGGCCGCTCGCTACCGCTCGCGGCTGTGCCCGGGCTTCTGCGACCGGTAACGAAAAGAGGGCGCGACTTCATCGAAGCCGCGCCCCCTTTCACTGACATGGAGGATCCGGTTAGGTTCCGGTTTCCCAGCTCGTCATGTACTCGAGCATCTCCGGGGTCAGCGTGTCGATGCCGACACCCATGGCCGCGAGCTTGAGATTGGCGATCTCGGTATCGACTTCCTCGGGAAGCACGTGAACACCGTTCGAGAGCGTTCCCTTGTTCTTGACGAGGAACTCGGCCGACAGCGCCTGATTCGCAAAGCTCATGTCCATGACCGAAGCAGGGTGGCCTTCGGCCGCAGCGAGATTGATGAGCCGGCCCTCGCCGAGCACGATCACGCGATTGCCGTTGCTCTTGAGCTTGTACTCCTCGACGAACGGTCGCAGGTTCGCCACGGGCTCTGACATCTCGCCGAGCGCCGTGAGGTTCAGCTCGAGGTCGAAGTGGCCCGAGTTGCAGACGATCGCTCCGTCCTTCATCGATGCGAAATGGGCGCCGTCGATGACGTGACGGTTGCCCGTGACGGTGACGAAAACGTCGCCGACCTTCGCGGCCTCGTTCATAGTCATCACGCGGAACCCGTCCATCGTCGCCTCGAGGGCGCGAATCGGGTTGACCTCGGTCACTATGACGTTCGCGCCTAGTCCACGTCCACGCATCGCGACGCCCTTGCCGCACCAGCCGTAGCCGACGACGACCAGCGCCCGCCCTGCGAGCAGGACGTTCGTCGCGCGAATGACTCCATCGAGCGTCGACTGTCCGGTGCCGTACCGGTTGTCGAAGAAGTGCTTCGTCTGCGCGTCGTTGACGGCCATCGCCGGCCAGTCCAGCTTGCCACTGCGCTCCAGCGCACGAAGCCGCACGATGCCTGTCGTCGTCTCTTCGGTCGATCCGATGAAGCCTTCGAGCAGATGCCCGTATTCCTTCACCATGGTCGCGACCACGTCGGCACCGTCGTCGATGATCAGGTTCGGCGACGAATCGAGGGCGAACCGCACGTGCTGCATGTAGGTGTCGGTGTCCTCGCCCTTCTTCGCATATACGGGAATGCCGAAGTCGACAACGAGCGATGCGGCCACGTCGTCCTGGGTAGAGAGCGGGTTCGACGCGATGAGGATTGCATCTGCCCCGCCGGCCTTGAAGGCCCGCGCGAGGTTGGCGGTCTCGGTCGTCACGTGGCAACACGCGACCATCTTGACGCCTTCGAGCGGGCGCTCCTTTTCGAAGCGCTCGCGAATCATCCGCAGCACCGGCATCTCGCGCTCGGCCCACTCGATCCGCTTCTTGCCCTGGGGAGCAAGGGTGAGATCGGTCACATCACATTCGGGAATCTGTCGGCTCGTGCTCATATCACTCCTTGAAATTCGTGTGGCGCCTGCCGAGGCGAATGGGGTGAGAGCTTCTCGGTCTCACCCCATTCGCCGATCCGGCAGGCGCCGGATTGCACTCTAGAGTCCCGCGTCGGCGCGGAGCTGCTCAGCCCTGTCCGTGCGCTCCCACGAGAACTCGGCCCGGCCGAAGTGCCCGTAGGCCGCAGTCGATTTGTAGATCGGACGACGGAGGTCGAGCGTCTCGATGATGTCGCGAGGCGTCAACTTGAAGTTCTGGCGCACGATGTCCGACAACTTGAAGTCGTCGATCTTGCCCGTTCCCTTCGTGTCGACGAACACCGACACCGGGTCCGCAACGCCGATTGCATATGCGATCTGGATCTCGGCGCGGTCGGCAATGCCTGCCGCGACGATGTTCTTCGCGATGTAGCGAGCCATGTACGACGCAGAACGATCCACCTTCGTGGGATCCTTGCCCGAGAAGGCGCCGCCACCGTGAGCGCCCATTCCACCGTAAGTGTCGACGATGATCTTCCGTCCCGTGAGGCCCGTGTCTCCCTGGGGTCCGCCAGTGACGAAGCGGCCGGTCGG
>CAZXLQ010000005.1:0-43643 GCA_964641945.1 uncultured Clostridia bacterium | reverse complement strand
GCTCTAGCCTGATGCCGTTCTGGACGACCTGCTTTCGGGCTGCGTCGATGGCGTCGAGACACTCGGCAACAGTTGGCCAAGCTCTGAATTTCCGCTGCTTGATGATCACGTCGGCCGCAGCGTCGAGAATGTCCTTCGACGTCCCCTTGAACGCATTCGCGTACTCGGAAAGGAACCCGACTGGATCTTCCGTTTTTGGCTCGCCGAACACGATCGCGAGCCGCTTCACGAGCGGGTTAGAACTCATTGTTGGCCTCCATGTCGGCGATGATCGAAAGGGCGGATTTCTTGGGCGTCGCAGCGATTGAGGCCGGCTTCGGCTCGGCCTTGATGCGCTCGCAGATCCGGTTCAGCAGCGGCACGGGCCGCGCGATCACGTCGCCCTGGACCAGTTTGGCACGCAGCTCGCCAAAAGCGCGCTTGACGACGTCGGAGCCGTGCAGAGCGCAGGCTGTGCTCAGCCAGCCTTCCGCTGTTCGGATGTCGGGGGCGTAGGGGCTGAGCCAGACTGCGAGTGTTTCGACAATTTCAGTCCTCGCACCGTTCAGGCAAGCTAGCCTGTCGGGCGTAGCGTCTTGCTCAACGCTAGCGTGATGGGAATCTTCTTTCTTCTCTTCCTCTTCTCTTCTATTACGACTTTCGCATTGATTTGATTCATCGTTTTTGGCCTCTACCCCCATAGTACCCCGGTTAGTACCCGGGTATGTATCCCGGTTTGTACCGGAGTTAGTTGGTGGGTCTTGTTTATCGCCTTCGACGCTCTTTGAAGCCCGTTTAAATTCGAGCATCGCTCGCTCGCAAATGAGGCCTTCAGGAGTGGAAATGACCAGACCCCGGATGATCAATGCGTCGATGTTTTTGCGGTACTTTAGAGGCTGCACGCAAAGCAGCCGCGCGCCCTCTTTCCAGTCGAGCGGGATGGGCTGTCCGCATTCCATCTGATAGGCAGAAAACCTGATGTAGAGGCCTTCTTCCTCCAGAGTCAGCATCAGGGTACCGGAGCGCCATTTCGAGGCGTAGAAGCGGGTATAGGACGGCCTTAGCGTCATCACCTCCCCCCTTTCCGCAGATTGCAGGGAGGGCATGAAGCGACGAGGTTCTCAAGCGGGGACAGCCCACCCCGGACAACCGGGACAAGATGGTCGATATGCCAATTAGACGGCAGTGCGCAGCCGCAGTGGTAGCAGACGCCGTCAGACTTCTTGAGCACCTCCATGCGATCATAATCGTCGAGCGGCGTACGCTGGCTTGTGAGGATCACAACCGCGTTACGGAGCTCGTCATCGTAGAGCCGGCGCATTGTGCGAGGGTCTACTGAAAGCTCTCTGCGGGGGTCCGTCCCGTCGATCGGTTTTTGCTCGTACCAAGTACGGTGCACGATCCGCATCAACAGGCCAATTTTCTCCAACGACCAAAGTCTCGTAAGACTGGAGAATCCTTGCATATCGAATTTAAGGTAGCGAGTTTTGAACCGAATGTATTTCGGCTTCGTCTTGCTTTTGCCGCGAACGCTACGTAGATTCATTACCGTCAAGTCCTTCTATTTCGCAGTGGATGGACTGTTAGTTTCAGCGTGATTTCCCGGTTCCTCATTCCCCCGGGTGAGGTCAGAGGGCGGTTCCCTTACGAGCCGCCCTCCATTTTTTTATGCGACGCCCTTGAGGCCCTGTTCGTGGGAGAGCTGGGCGAGCGTCACGCTGCGGAGCTTCACCGCGTCGTCCTTCACGGACTGGATCGTTGCGGCCGCGGCCTTGCTCACCTCCTTCACCGGCTCGAAGGCGAACGCGATGAAGTTGAGCAGCCCGCCGGCGCAGATCGCGAACAGCGCGAGCAGCGCCGAGATGCCGACACCCGTCCAGAACTGAGCGGATTCCGAGGGACGCTCGGTCTGCGTCACCGCAGCCGCGAGGATGAGCCCCTGAGACGCGCCCGCCGCATGGCCGGCATGGCGCTGCCCCGACGTGTCACGGGCGGCCTTGAGATCGCTCTCCGCCGAGGCCAGCTTGACCTCCTGAGCGGCGATCTGGTCCCAGAGCGCAATGTCGGCGGTGGCCGCGAAGTAGCGCTCGCAGAACGCGCGCGACTGCGGGCCCTTGGTCACCTTGCAGCCCTGGGTGAGGCCGGTGAACCACTTGTGGGCCTCGGAGGTCTGGATGACGGCGCGGGCGGCCGCCACGCTCTGCGTGGGCTTCATCACGTTGCGCTCGTCGGTGAGGCGCGCGACCTTCGCCTCGAGGTCGCGCACGTTGCCGCGCGTGTCCTCGTAGGTCTGGGTCTGCATAGACGCCTGCTGGATCGTCGCGTCGCGGTTCGCCGCGGTGAAGCCGGTGTGGCTCAGAAACTCGACACAGACCGCAACAGCGAACAGTGCCGTCGCGGCGGCCGAGACGCCCTTCATGTCGCGCTTCCAGGCGTGATAGGCGGCGACCAGCGAATACCCGACGATGAAGGTGCAGAGCGCGAGAAGGCCCGCGAGGCAGATGCTCGCGACGGTGTTCTCGCCGAGCTGCCAGCCGAACATGGCGGTGATGACGGCGGCCAGCGTGGTGGCGATGAAGCCCGCTCGCCGCATGTGCGGGATGAGGTCATCGAAAGATTGCGGATGCATGGAAATCTCCTGTGCGGGTGAGAGGGGAAACGCGGGGACGCAACAGGACTCAGTCGGTGGGGTTTGCGGCGGAGGGTGAAAGGAGCGGAAGCCCCTCCGCCGCGCTGCCGGACACAGGCGCGTTGCATTGGAGGCTCCAAATGTCCGGCAGAGACTCGTTGAAGGTCAGCCCGAAGGCCTGGATTCCAACCCAGTTCCCTCCGGGTTCCACGCCGCGAATACGGTCGAGGCGCTTAGCGAAGCGGGTGCGGAGGAAGTCCTTGGCGGTTTCACGTTGGTGCATGCGCGTATCCTCGCGGAATTGGCGTGGAACTGAGGAGATACGCGGTACTGGGCTGAGATCACTCAGCAGGACGGGCCGGGCGCTACTCCGGCTAGGACAGATGGATTGTGGGAGCCCCATAGCTTTTGGCCATAATCAGGTGTTTCCGGCGCCCCGATTTCGCTAAAGGACACACCTCAGCTACTCACGTCCCGGCCTGATATTGGTTTAGGTCCCGATGATCCGCCTCCATTGAGCTTGCGGTCTGTCCGCACCACCGTCCCCTTGCGGGGCCTTCGCTGCGGGTCTGCTTTCCCCGCCGCCGTCCTGCTGAATGATCTCGATACGCAAACAGGGGATGAAGGGGCTTGTGCAGGAAGCGCGCCCTCGGACGCACTTGCAGTCCGACGTCACCGCCGGACCAACCCCTCCAACCGCTGTCAGCGGCTACGCAACGCTTACTGAAAGCCCCTATGCGTGTGCTGCTGGCCGTGGCCGGTGCTTATTTCCGGCCGCTAAAGGGCGCGGGTACGTCTCCATGAACCGTCGAAGCTCGGTGGCGGTCTTGGTGTAGACGTCGCCCCCCTCGCGCAGACGGAACACGAGCGCGCTATCGTTCTTTGCAAGGACGCCGAACTGTGTGGGGTTCAGCCCGTGCTTGACGATGAACGCTTCAATTTCTGCCAGAAGCTTCTTAGGATCGCTCATGGGAAGGCATAATAATTGGAAGCGTCCAAGTCTGCAAGTAGGATAGTTCCAAGGGGACGGGTGGGCTGTGGAGGACTAAAAAGCGGTCATGCCTGAAGAATGGTACGACCGCCTCCTTGCACGCATGGACGCCCTTGGCCTCAGCGAGGGTCGAGACGAATGACTACCGCAGTTATACAACCTCCGCGTTCACGCCAGGCGTGTTCGACACGCAGCGCTGCACCAGCATGAAATAGTTCGCACACGTCAAAAGTTCGTTGTGATAATTGTTGAGCCCGCGCAGCTCAGCGTCTGACATCGAACGCTCTTGAGCCGTCACCGGCAGCGGCAAAACCAAAGCCGCGATCGCCAACCATCTCATCGAAACCTCCCCAACGCTGAGAAGCCATCAGCGTAAGTCGCAATCCCGCGTGTGTCGAATAACTTCGCACGCGCGAGCGAGACGGTTACGCACAGCGACTTGGACGTTTCCAATTTTCTTCTTGACGACTTGGACGCTTCCAATTACAGATTTGGACATCACCCGGGGCGCCACCACCCACAGCATCCGACGCACAAAGGCGCGCAACGGTGATCCCGGCGGGGCTCCTCCCCTTCCTCCCAGGCGCCCCGCCGGGCACGCGAATTCAAAACCGAAACTCATCACGGGGACACCAATGGATATCGGAACCTACGTCATCGTCAGATCCAGTCCGTCCGGCTGCTGGGCCGGGACGCTTGCAAGCATCGACAAAGACACCGTCGAACTGACGGACGCGCGCCGTCTCTGGCGTTGGTGGGCCGCAGAAGGCGTCAGCCTTTCGGGCGTCGCCGCCAAGGGTCTCCATCCCAACAAGCTCTCGGAATGCCGCATCGCAGCACCGGTGGCGCGGGCGTTGATCTTGCAGGTCTGCGAAGTGCTCGAAGCCACCGGCGAAGCGCGCATCAGCATCGAACAGCAGAAGGCGTTGGTGTCATGAGCTACGGCGACGGCTACGGCAACGGCAACGGCAACGGCGACGGCTACGGCTACGGCAACGGCAACGGCTACGGCTACGGCAACGGCTACGGCAACGGCGACGGCGACGGCTACGGCGACGGCGACGGCTACGGCTACGGCGACGGCTACGGCTACGGCAACGGCGACGGCTACGGCTACGGCAACGGCGACGGCTACGGCGACGGCGACGGCGACGGCGACGGCAACGGCAACGGCTAACAAGCTCCCCGGTGCGGGGTCGTGGGGGTGGGGCGAGCACACAGAGGGATACGGGACGTGCTCGCCCCAACAGACAAGAGGGCAACTGCGATGCGAAACGAATTCTCCATGCCGGGCTTCACCGTGATCGGTGACCTCTCGATCGAGACGCACGAGTTCGAGTGCGCCGTCGAGATCGAGCCCGACGAGATGCTGGGGCTCACGAGCTGGTACGTGGCCCGCGTCTACATCCAGGGCACGGTGCGCGGACGCGGGCGGCTCCGCTGGTTCGAGATCGCGGAGCGCAATCCCCTATTCGACAAGATCAAGGAATTCGCGCTCGATAATCGCGAGGACAAGCTCGCCGAACTTTGGGACCAGTACCTCGAAGACCATCCGGTATCTCGTGTGCGGCCAGACCGCGACGAGCACCGCACCTATCCGTAGCGTTTGTGGCGTCAGCGTAGAAGCCAGCTGAGAGCCGGGGGGCTCATATGGAGCACGTGAAAGAGGCCGCGATCATCGCGGGGTTGAGTTCGGCGTTTGCCGTCGGAATGGGGATCGCGCTGTTCGCGGTCGTCGCTGCAACGGCCAGTTAGTTCAGTTCCCCGCGCGGCTAGGCAGCCCTCCCAAAACCGTCCGGACATCGAACCGGATCGCCGCGCGGGGTTTTTCGAGAGGTGCCCATGATCATCACCGACATCTTCCTTCTCCTCGGCGTCGTTCTGCTTCTGATCGGAGTTTTCAAATGAGAGACCTCATCGAAATCACCATTCCGTATGCGGTGCTGTTAGCCGCGGTGGGCGTTGTCGTCGTCGTCATTGGAGGCGCGTGAGCCATCATGGTCGAGATGTGCGGGCCGGGAAGAGAAGGAGTATAGCCGATGGATGAGTTTCAGTTCTGGCGCGATGCGCTCGCGGGCAAGAAGGTAGAGATCAGCGCCGACGCTCCGCAGCCCGGCTATTACAAGACGCGCACGCGCAAGGATGGCCCGTATGTGCCCGTTGCGATCTGGACCGCAAACGGAGAGCTGGTCTGCCGCGTCGGCAACGAGAAGCGTGATCCTGTCAGCGTGTGGACGTTCTGCGCTGACAAGCCGGTTTCTAAGGACGACGCCAAGCACGCCTTTGAGCATGGAACGTGGCCGGGAGATGCCCCGGAGATCGGTCACAACAGCGGCGATCTCTCGCTGGCCGAGCAGATTGCTGAGTACGCAGCCATGGCGCTCACCTGGCTCAAGACGACCGGCGTCAAGGATCAGGTATCGGCTGACAAGGCTGCGAACTATCGGGCCAAGCTGAACCAGCTCAAAAAGGACGCTGATGATGCGCGCACGACAGAGAAAGCCCCTCACCTCTCGGCGGCCAAGGCCGTTGACGACAAATGGCGCGGACCCATCGCAGAAGCCACGGAAGCCGCAGAGGACATCCGTGCAGCTCTCACTGCCTTTATGGTGGCGGAAGAAAAGCGCCTGAAGGCTGAGGCTGAAGCCAAGCGCAAGGCTGAAGAAGAGCGGGTCGCGAAGGAGCGCGCACGCATTGAAGCGGAGCGCGCCGAGAAGATGCGCGTCAATCCCATCGCGGCGCTCACCGACCAGGAGCCTGAGCTTCCGATGGCGCCCGCTGAACCGGAGCCGGTGAAGATCCAGGCTGGAGGTCAGCGCGGGCGCCGCACCGGACTCCGCACAGTCAAAAAGGTCCGCATCACCGACTACCAAGCCGCCGCTGCGCACTTTGCTGCGAACGAAGAAATAAAGGTCGTGCTCGATAAGCTGACCTCACGCCTCGTCCTAGCTGGCGCAAACGTTCCCTTCGCAGAAACCTACGACGAGAAAGTCGCCACATGACCAACGTAGTCACGCTTAAGGCTGGCGCCCCCATTCTCGGGATCGTGCCTAAAGACATTGACGAGATTTTTCGCCTTGCCACCGGCATCGCCAAGAGCGGCCTTGCGCCGGCCGATATGAGCACACCTGAAAAGGTCATGGTTGCGATCATGACAGGGTTGGAACTCGGCTTGCCGCCGATGTTCGCGATCCAAAAGATCGCCGTCATCAACGGCCGGCCGGCCCTTTGGGGGGATGCGATACCGGCGCTGCTCTACGCCAATGGCTTCAAGATCAACGAGACGATGGAAGGCGAGGGCGACAAGCGTGTGGCGATCTGTGAAGTTACGCGCCCGACCGGGGAGCGGATCGAACGCAGGTTTTCCGTAGCCGACGCACAGAAGGCTGGCCTCTGGCAGGCTGCCCCCAAAGTCAAGCGTCGCGGCAAGGACGGCAGCTTTTACGAAAAGGACAATGATAGCCCTTGGTATCGGTTCTCTGACCGTATGCTCCAGATGCGCGCCCGTGGCTTTGCGGCACGTGATGGCGCGGCCGACGTTCTTGGCGGTCTGTATATCCGCGAAGAACTTGACGATCCGCAGATGAAGGATATCACGCCTGCCAAGGATGCCATCGCTGACACGGGCTGCCAATCACTGCCAGAGCTGCCGGATTTACCCGACATTCCCGATCTGCCGGATATTTCCGGCGAAAGCCAGGATGCTCATCACGACGATCTAATTGCAGACGTAGACGGGTTTCTCGCTGACCTCGAAGAGCAGCGTTCCTATTGCCAAAGCGAGGACGATCTTCGCGAACTCATGGAGTCTAGGTCGGACTTGATTGAGCGCCTTCCCCCGACCGCCAAGGCGAAGGCTCTCAAGATTTTGGAGATCGAGGAATGACAGCCGTCCAGCGCCTTCAGCAGGAGATTCCGGAAAGAGAGCAATCCACCGTCGAGAAGTTCCGGCTTGTCGCTCTCCAATTCTGCGACGCCGACGCTGCAGCCTCTCTGATGGAGGAACTCAAGACCACCACACTCGCCAAGATGAAGGCCGACCTCATTTTGCGCGAAGGCCCGATGGCCGACAACAAGGCGGAAATGACGGTGAAGGCATCTCGGGATTGGGAGGAGTACATCCGCGACATGTGCGGGCACCGAGCTAAAGCGACAAAGTTCAAGCTCCAGCTAGAATATCTTCGAATGCTGGACAGAAAGGAAGATCGGGAAGCCTGGGCGGCTCGCACAGAACACAGAATGAGCAGGTGACATGACCCGCAAACGCCGCACAGCAGAGCATCGCGAGGCCATCTGCAAGGCCCGCAACTGGACCTGCCACATCTGCGCATTGCAGATCGACCCGGTTCGGCAGCGCTGGCATCTGGACCACGTGATCGCATTGGCGGCGGGCGGCAAGGACGAAGACGACAACCTGCATCCGGTGCACGAGAAGTGCCACCTGCGCAAGACGAGTGACGACGTTGCGAGGATCGCGAAGGGTAAGCGGATGCGAGCACGACACCTCGGTACGAAGCCGCCGAGCGCGCGGCCGGTCCCAGGAAGCCGGAACACGAAGTGGAAGCGGAAATTCGACGGAACGGTTGTCCCGCGCTGATGGCGTTGAGGACGAAGGAATAGGGGAAGAACATGGGCGTGAAATGCGGCAACTGCAAACACTTCGTTCGGAATGGGAAATGCGCATTCCTCAGCACAAGCGAGGGGCGCGACCCAAAACGTCCGTTTGCACACGCGCCGTTTTGGGTTTGGTCCGACTGCTACAGCGACAAGGAACAGGTTCGATCCGACGTTGAGAGCGCGTGCCCAACATTCGCTGAGAATACCGCCGCGTAACGACTAGAGCGTTTCAGCTCTTACAGGAGAACGACGGGGATGAAGTTTCAGATCAAATCACGCTGGGATAGCAGCAAGGTCATTTTTGAGACCGAGATCGAATGCAGCGCCGATACCTATGAAGGTGTCAAGCTTGGCCTCGCGATAAGGGCAGCCATTAAGAGCGATGCGGTCCTGAGCGGTGCGGACCTGCGCGGTGCGGACCTGCGCGATGCGGACCTGCGCGATGCGGTCCTGAGCGGTGCGGACCTGCGCGGTGCGGACCTGAGCGATGCGGACCTGAGCGGTGCGGTCCTGAGCGGTGCGGACCTGCGCGATTGCCCGGTAAAGATCGCGAATATTCACCAGAAGGTCTACGCCGCTGCATCACTCCCTAATGCTCTAGACATGGGCTCGTGGCATGCCACAGACGCCTGCGGTACGACGCATTGCCGAGCAGGCTGGGTCATTCATTTGGCGGGTGATGGCGGGCGCGCACTTGAGTACGTCATGGGCACTCCTGCGGCAGCGGCCGTCATCTACATGGCCAGCGATCCGACGCTTGAGAAGGTCCCGGATTTCTATTGCGGGAACGACGACGCACTCGAAGACATGAAGCGCTTGGCCGAAGCGGAAGCTGCGGCTGTCGAGGCCACGCCATGACAGATACACAGGAAGACGTGATCGAGCGTGCCCGCTCGAAGGTGAATCATTTGGATGAGGCGATGAAGGACATGGCGGACGAGATCACCTCCCTCCGTTCCCAGAACAATGTGATGAGAGAGGCTTTGGAACGCCAACAGGGCGAATTGGCTGACTGGGAGAAGTGGTACGGCGACCTTCGCGAAGATTTCGTCGGCGTGACTGACGTGTCCGGGGATCCGGGACGCACTCACGATTGGGACTGGATCGACCAGTATCGCCCTGCGCCATGCATTGTCGAGATGCATCGTGAGAACGCCGCACTTTCCCCGACCTCCGCCAGCGTCGGCGTGCTGCTGCGGGAACTATATTACGGCGCCTATCCCCATCTGCGGCCACAGGCGCCGGTCTCAGCGGGCACGGTCGATACGTGCGGAGACGAGTGTGTGTTGCGTCGCGTGAACGTCCTGGAAACGAGAGTGGACAAGCTGGAGGGTAAGCGGTGACATACAAGGATGATGGCGGACCCGCGTTTCCGCATTCAATTGCAGCATCGCCCTCCGGAGATGTCTACACGTCGGACTATTCAGGCGGACGCGGCATGTCGCTCAGAGATTATTTTGCTTGGCAGGCTCTCGCGGGAATGATCGAGAGCCACGGCATGGGTGAGAGCCGCCACGAGTATGCGGCGCGTGACGCCTATAAATTCGCAGACGCCATGATCGCCGCCCGCAACGACGGAGGGCGCGATGCAGGGTGACCTCTCAAGCCTGAGAGAGCGCGCTCAGTTTACGAAGGGGCCTTGGCACATCGTCCCATACGGTGACGGCAACTCTCTCGTCATCTGCACTGAACCTGATGGCAACTGGCGTATCTGCTTCTTGGCGACGCCGGGAGACTCGTCTGGTGCGTGGGCCACCATCAAATCAGATGCTCGCCTCATCGCTGCCGCCCCTGAGATGTTCGAGGCGCTGGTTCGCGGGCGAGAGTTTGTCATTCAAGCTCTAGGGCAGCTTGTCGAGATCGAAGACTTCGACCCGACGGAACACCTCGTGGTCAAGCAGATCGATGCCGCCCTCCTCCGCGCATTGTCCGCCCGTGACCAGCAAGACGGAGGCGGGGGATGACGACAATCAGCGCAACCGATATCGCGGGCAACATCATCAAGCGCGTTGCGGAGTTGCCTGACAGAAGCAGCCCCGACTATTGGCCCGACGCCATGCTCGTGACCGCCGACGAGTTGAAGTTCATTCTCCTCTCTGAGTTTTCCGAGCATAGCATGATGTCCAACCCGGGAGTCATTGCCGACGCGCAAGCGGCTATCGCGATTTCAGACGGCGTGGCCAAGCTGAAGGCCGATCTTCAGACGGCGTTTTCAAGCGGGATTGAACACGCAGCCAAGCTGATCGACCGCAAGCTAGCCGACTACACCTCCGAACACGGGTCATTCGATCCAGAGACCGGCGCAACCGAGTTCTCTCGCTCCGGCGAGGAGTATGTCTCCACGCTCGAAGAATTGGCTGAAGAGATCCGCCTCGCCCGCACTGAAGGAGGACAGGGGTGATGGAACACGAACTGAAAACGCTTCCCGCCTACTACGAACCCGTGTCTCGGGGCGAGAAGACATTCGAAGTGCGGCGCGACGACCGAGGGTTTCAGAAAGGCGACACGCTGGTCCTTCGCGAATTCCTGCGGTTCCCGCCAGGACTCACGCAATACGAACGCGAGCGCAATCAGTACACCGGCCGCTCCGTGCGCTGCAAAGTTCTGTGGGTGCTCACGGGCGGTCAATTCGGCATCGAGCCCGGCTACGTTGTCATGGCCATTGAAGCCGACCGTCTCTCTACTCAGGAAGGGGGAGATCGTGGCTGAAACACGCATTGCCCCGCCGTTCGGAGACCAGCGCTTCGACACCTTCAACCAGTGGGTGGCCTGGGCTCGCAGTTGGCTGACCTGCCATGAGAGCTACAACAACACCGAGCACGGCGACGCGAAGGGATGGCGCGGTCATCACTTCACGGCCATGTGCTTCGATAGTCTCGGACGACGCTGTCGGCAGGGCAGCGATTTTATGCGCGCTCGCGACGAAGGTGCATTCCCGGTTTGGTGGATCTGGCCGGATCAGATCCCGTTGCTCGCATCGCGTCCCCTCTCACCGGAGGGCACCGCAGATGCTGACTGAACGTCAATCCTCCGTGTTCCGCATTATCCGCCAGCACGTTGCTGAGTACGGATTTGCGCCCACCCTGGAAGAGCTTTGCGAGTTCACCGGCACGAAGTCTGTTGGCTCAATGAGCAAGCACGTTGCCGCACTCGCCAGCGCTGGCTTGATTGAGCGCACGAACGGTGCGCGTCAGATCTCGCTCAAGCACGCATGCCCTTATTGCGGTCAGAAAATCAAACACAGGGGAGGCACCGCAGATGCCTGAGACACCCGCGCTCCCCGATGACACCAAAGAAATGAAGCACGTGCCATGGGTCTGCAAACACGAGGGGCACGATCCCACAGACCCGCGTGTCTACACCGTCGAAAGCTTGGCGATGGTGATGTGCGGATATTGCTCCGAAGGTGCGCTCCGCTGGCGCTATCCAGGCAGCGAAACCGAATGGTGCCACGCTGAGCCGTTCGGCTATGACGCCGACGAATGCGAAGCGGGCCACATGCTGGCTGCCGCTGTCGAATTGGGCATCCCCATTTACACCGGAGCTGACCTCGAATTTTCGGAGGACGAGTGACCATGCCTGAGACACCCGCGCTCACCGGCACTGTGGCCGATATTTCTGACGCCGAATTGCTACGGCGCGCCGTCATCACTTGTCGCGACCGCTCGCGGCGAAAGGGCGAAAAGCACCCACGGTGGACCGCCGTCATGGACGCGTTCTTGCTCGGCTCCACCTATTCCCATCAGCTTTGCCGACGTTTCGGCCTGAACCCTAACGACGAGGTGTCGCGGTGACCACGCAAGAAAGAGATCTGGTCGAACGGCTGCGCAAGCTCGAAGCAGACCTCACAGCACTCGCAGTGGGGCGCATCATCAAAGGCAAATTTGCGGCCGAGATGAGGGCAACGGTCACGATCGCCAAGTCCGAGATCACCCGTCTCCGCTCCGAGCTGGAGAAGCTCAGCGACCCCATCAACGTGCACGTCAATATGCTGCGCGGCACGATCGCCATCCCATCTGTCGATCAATACCTGCATGCAGCCAGCCTGCATGAGAGATGGCAACTCGTGCCGAAAGAGCCGACGCGAGAGATGCTGTCAGCCGGAGCGCTCGCGCGGCACTCCGAGGCTTGCGACGGCGGCTACAGCACTGTCGGTCGATGTGCTGCGGAGGTCTGTTGGCCTGCGATGCTCGCCTCTTCTCCCCCAGCTCCAGAACAGAAGGACTGAGACATGACGCCAGAGGAACGCCGTGAGATCCGCAGCGATCTCGATATTGCGGACAACCTGCTTCGACTGTGCTGGGACAATTTCAAAGCGACAGAGCCGACGTTTGTTTTGCGCGACCTGATCGTCATCGAGTTCGACAGGATCCGGCGTGAAGCAGAGCAGTCAGCTTTCGAACGAGCCGCGAAGGTGGCTGAGGAGCAGCCGATAATCTACGCGCGGGATACCGAGTTTGATGACGGCGTGAACGTTGCAAGAAAAGAGATCGCCCAATCCATCCGAGCCCTAGGGAAACAGGAGGCCTAGTCCTATGAGATCAGGAGAGAGAGCATGAAAGTGGGGGGGGTTGACTATCTCTGCGCCGAAGAGATCCTGCCGCAGATCGACGAGCCGTTTCGACCGGGGATACGCAGGTTGCGAACCGCGATCAGACGACGGGCCTCGGCAATCGCCTTGCGCAACAGGCCTTTGCTACCGGCAGCAGAACTTGAGACCTTCATCCGGGAAACGTTCCAATGTCGTTCAAGCTCCTCTGGGAAACTCGCACCGAGACCGGCAAAAGGAAGTTCTCTGAGAGCTGGTCGCGTGGGGCAAAAGCTTACATCCGAGGCGACCACGCCGGGCACGCTTATTTCGAGAGCCTCAAAACTAGCAATCGGTCTGTAGCTCAGAGCAACTTCGCAAAGCGGCAAGCGGAGATCGTCAAAGGCAGCGAAGAACAAAGGGACCCGTCGAAGGTCAACTTCGCAGCCGCCGTGAAAATCTATTTCGGATCGGATGACCCGGAGAAAATAGACCCGACAGGGCGCGTTGCCAGGATCTTCGACCAGATAGGACCTCGGGCTTTGGCTACCTTCAATCAAACAGACCTTGATGATCTGGCAAAGACGCTCTGCCCAAAGGCGTCTGCTGCCACGAGGAACCGCGAGGTCTATACGCCATTCATCGCCGTCTACAATGCCGCCGCGCGCGCTGGAAAGGTCGTCGAGCGCCGTTGGCATCGACCTAAAGGCGCACACGACCGCAAAGCCGTTAACCCGCCAACGGACAAGCAGATCGCCCGCATGATCAAGGCGGCAACTCGGAAGTGGGGGAGAACAGATTGGGAGCGCGCACGGAACAAGGCCGCGATTCTGACCTACACCCTTACTGGTGACAGAACCGGCGCGATCATTCGCGTGATGTGGCCCCACATAGATTTCGACGCCGGTACGATCTTTTACCCGAAGACGAAAAACAGCGAGCCGCGCACACTGTTGATGCCGCCGATCCTGGTAGAGGCATTAAAGGAGCTGAAGCGCCTCTCCGCCGATCTGAAGGCGCCTGTGTTCGGGTGGAAGACCCGCTTCGGTCCCGCTCAGATGATCGCCCATGCTCGGCAGCTTGCCGGGCTGGATAGGATCAGGGCTCACGACATCGGGCGGCACGCATTCGGGCGGCGCGGAAGGCAGGCCCTTCGCTTTGATCGTGCCGAGTTGAAAAAGGCTGGCAACTGGAAGTCCGACGCGGCGGCCGAGGTCTACGATCATCTCGAGATCGACGAGATCAAGGAGCGCCTGCGCGATGTAGACACATCCGTGTTGACGGGGGAAGGTTCGTAGTTACGGGTTTTGTTACGGGTTGATGGGGGTGGAACACGAGTCGTTCTGTGCGCGTTCTGCACAGGTTCCAAGAGGCTAAAGCCATGGAACGTTGTCCTAAGTACTGATTTTGCTTTAGAAAAGCTGGTGCTGCCGGCGAGGATTGAACTTGCGACCTCTCCCTTACCAAGGGAGTTACCTTAGCGAATTTCGTCCTTATTCATCAGTTGTTTGTCGGCCGAAGAAGAAGCCAGTTACGGAATTTGTTACGGGACGCGCCATGAGAACAAAATGGCAGTGCCGTAAGTCTGTTCTCTAGGAGAGGTGGGAAGACCGATGTGGGAATCCGAACGTCGCACATGGCCTGACGAAAGAGTTCCGGTCGTCGGCTACTGGAACGGTGGCGAAGACATAGGTTGGTGTGTTCGCATCGGGGATGACTGGTACAGCGCTCGCCCTTGCGGTGCTCCGCTCAACCGCTGGCCTGAGCCAGATTATTGGATACACCCACCAACGCGACACGGCGTGGTTGCAACTGACACCCCCACCTCTAAGGAGTGACGGACGATGACGGACAAAACTTTGGCAGACGAGTTGAGAGAATGGGAGGAGCGTCTTGGCCCCGAGAAGGTCGAGCGCGCCGTCAAGATCGTGAGATCACACGGGTGGGGGCCAGGGTCTACGCCGCCAGCTTATGTGTGGCGAGAGGCGTATGCGATGGTCGACGGTAGCATTCCGGAGCAATGGGGAAATTCGTCGCCGTCGGTGTCCGAGAGCATTTTAGGATTCAAGCTGTTCTGAGTGAGCGTCTCTAAGGAGTGACGACGATGACGGACGTTGCAGTCGCTTACTTGAAAAAAGTAAGGGCACAGACGGCTTCAACGTCTGTGCCCCTTGGTAGCGTCGCCTCGAGTCCCATCCCGGCGGCAACGAAATCGGTGGGCAAGACTCACCTTATTCGGTGAGTGCGTCAAGCCACTATTCCAAGTGAGCGTCTTTAAGGAGAGGAAGGAAGGGGATGGCCGGAAAGATATTAGCTGGCCTGCGTGAGGCGCTGGCTTACGCAAGAGGCGACTGTCGGCACGAGTTTACATATTGGGCCCCAGGTCAAGCGCGGGCCAGCAACGGGAGGCCGCTTTCCTGGACCCGAACGTGCACCAAATGCAAGGTTACGGAGACGAGCCTACTCGAAACGCCAGAGATAAAGGCACAAACCTAACGCCCATCACCTGCACGATAGAAGACGGGAAGGAAATAGGATGAGCTACACGCAGAGTGAAGCCGACGCCGACCTACAGTCCGACATCATCGAACGGTTACGCAGCATGCTTGATGTCGGACTGGACAAAGGTGATGAGCGAAAACTGGTCGATATCATAAAACAACTTGCGGTCATAGCCGTGCGCGAGAGCCAGTCCGAAAGTTGAAACTGTCAGAGTCAGGGGAAGGTAGATGAGGAGGGAAGGATGATGCCACTTAGATATGACATCCCTATCATCGGTGCGATGGAGATCGCCAGAAAGGCGTCACTGGAATTGGCGAACCAAATCGAAGACGCGCTCGCCGGGATGCTCATAAATGGAGTATGCCCTGGCCAAATCGATGTGCAAATCCATCCGGACTGCACAGTTATCTGTGTTGATGGCATTCCGCGATACGAGTTCAAGATCGTTTTTAACGATCTCGGCAACCCCAGCTCCACTCACACAGGAGGGAACACCACGTAGTAGGCGATGCTGCCGAGCGTGAGACCGAGCATCGCCCACAGATACCCTTTGAACCGTTCGCTCACTGCAGCACTCCCCTGATGACCTCCGCGATCACCGGAAACCTGTCCTGGGCGAGAACGTAGAGCGCCCCCAGGATTCCCAGGATCGCCCGCTCGTGCAGGCTGAGCTTTTGTGTGTGCTCCTCTGAGTTGATCTCGAGGTGCGTCAGCCGGTTCTCCAGCTCTTTGGTCGTGTGCTCGGGCTGGGAAGTGAGCGGCCAGCCTTTCCAGTGTGGCGGTGTCGAGTGCATCGGCCATGGTCCTACCTCAAGAGGTTTTAGGCTCAGGTGTCGCTGGTGTCTGATCGCGGCACGGCGCCGGCTTGTAGACCGTCTCCTTGCCGATGATGATCGTGTCGATGCGAGAGGACTGCGCGGCGAGCTTGCGCTGCGTTTCGCAGGTATCGCGTCTCGAGGGTGCGACATGACCGATGCTCGTCGCCACCGCCGCAGCGCTAGTCGCGGTAGTGGGGGTTGAACACCCCGCCAGAGGAAGGATCAAGAGACTTGCGGCCGGCAGAGCCAGCCTTTTCCGAGAGCTGTGCATTGTTGCGTTCCACCTTTACGAGCGCCCGATCCTCACCGCGGCCCTCTGCATTCCAAATCCGCACTCGATCCCACGCGAACAACGCCAACACGACGACGAGCCCCGCCCCGATGGGGACGAGACGCGCCGCAAACCACGCCATGATCATGACGCCCTCCATTCGGCCCAGGCGGCCTTGATCTGATTCCAGAAGATCGTCCCGACCAGCCAGGCCCCGAGCCCGAAGGTCAGAGCAGGATGGCTCGAAGCCCAAGTTCCAAGATCCGCCAGCGTTTGTCCGAAGGACTTCCACGCTGAAACTGCGGTGAGATCGGGTGGGCTCGGGATGGAATCCGTTGATACCGCGGTGCCGCCGGCAGCAAGGCCGGTTCCGATCTGCACCGTCTTCGAGGCCGCTACGTTCATTGCCACCTCTTTCGCCTTCGTCGCGACGCTCACGCCGCTGGCCGGGTAGGCTTTGCGGTCGAGCTCGAAGTGCGGCGTATCCCGTTGCTTCCAGTCCCCGCCCCAGACGATGGCGACGCCGAGCTCCGCCGCGGCCTCCTTCATCGCCTTCGCGATCCGGTCCATGTCGGGGATGTCGTATTTGAAGTCGTCGGCATCCACGAGGTCGACGGCGTGCCCCGTCAAATGCCTACTGTCGAGCGTCCACGACTTCCCGGCCGCCTTGAGCTCGCGCTGGCGCTTCATGCTGCGCAGCCCCTCGGTGACCACGATGGGGACGGGGCAGAGTTCCGCAGCGCGCTTGACGACGCTGACGAGCTCGGGGCGCACACCTTCGAGGTTTCGCAGGCTTCTCTCGTTCAGGATCATGTGTCATTCTCTCGCCGTTTTGCACGGGTACGGACGCACACCATGGAACCCGCAACGCTTTATCTGCTGTACAAGATGGCCGACGGAACAGAGCACCGGCACTCCGGCCAGTTTCCGAGCAAGGCCGTGTGTGAGGAAAAGCTCGCGGAGCGCATGTCTGATCCGCGCTACACGATCACGAATGCGGTGTGTTTGACGCGACGTGATTACGCCCCGAAATGGCTCTGGGGAGGCGCTTTTCACATCGATACTCTAGACCCTGCCTTGCGGCCCTGATCACCACTTGTCTCGAAGTGGGATGAGCCGCTCCGGAGACTGCCGCTCCGGCGGGATGATCATCTGCGGCGGGTCCATCATTTGCTGCTGGTCGAGCGCCTGGAAATCGATCCAGAACGGGGATGGCGGCGGCCGCCGCATCTGTTGCAGTAAATCGTAAGCATCATATTGCGGGTCTGCGCTTGCGAGTTGGGTGCCCTGCTGCGCTTGGCCTAAGAGAGAGGGGAGAGATGCATTGTCGGGGTTGGCAAAAAACTCCCCCGTGTTCCTGACTTTGTTGCGCCATGCCTGGCTGAGCGCCGACAGATCGTAATCTGTCATTGGGCCTGCAAGATCGTTCTGTGGCGGCTTTACCGGGTCCCATGACATGCCGTTTGTCCGCGAGGCACGTGGAAGCTCGTGCAATTTCGATAGGCCCCTCGACGAGTCCCAAAAGGATTCTCCGCCAACACCGAACCAGTTGTTTCCGATCGGGTCGCCTCCTGAGATCACCTTCTCTTCCGGAAACTGACGAACAAGATTTTCTGCCATGAATGCATCACGCGTTGGCGCTGTCGCCATCCCTGCCGCTCGCATTCCGACGCCCGCCACAGGCGCGATCGAGGCCGCATTGAACGCATCCAGCGGCTGCATTTGCGCTCCAGAAACGTACTGTCCTCCGTCGTCGTAGAGAGGAGCGCCTTCCTGGGCGACCGCTGATCTCACGGCGCCCTCATAGGCATCCTTGAGGAACCCAGGCCACGCAAACGTCAGGCTCCCGTCTTCATACTGTCCTATGGGGAGGAGCGTCGCGCGGTCGACGAGATCGCGTGACGGCGTGTAGCCGCCAAGGAGGCCCCCGGTGGGCTCAGAGCGGCGGTTCAGATGATCAAGCAGCGACAGCACGGCCTTTGTCCTCCACCACCACTTCGGTTTGCAGGATCGCTTGCAGGTCTTTCTCATGGTCCATGACGAGCTTGCTCAGCGCCGAAAGCCGCTGCTGGACCGCCGAGATCTCGGCGAGGATGGAGGTTGCATCGAACGCCTGAGGCGCCGGCAGCCGCGCCAGCACATCCGCGACGATCCCCTCCTTGTCGACGGCGGGCGGCGAGAACGACACGCCCTGCTCCGCGGCTTCCTGCTCTGCGATGGCGTCGAACGTGTATTCCTCCCCGAGCACGCGGTCGGCGAGGCTGCGCACGACGAGCTCCAAACGATCGAGACGGGTCATGGTCCGATTGCCCCCTTGGTGGTGAGATCGTCGATCAGGGCCTTCACGCGCTCCGCGAGCTGGGGAAGCGTGACGCTGCCCGTCGCGAAGGTCGTGCGGGTTGCCGTTCCCGTGGCGGCGTCCCATCCGGTGATCGCGACGCTTTCTCCGATTCCGACGCACTCGTAGTAGTCGCCAGCGGTGTTGTAGATGGCGAGGATGATCTGGTTGACGGCGATGTCCCCCGCGACGAGCGCGTCTCCACCCTGCCGGCGCAACGGCTTGGCGGCGAGCGCGTTGACCGTGAGGGTTGCCGCGCCCGTGTTGGCAACATGGGCCCGGATCATGAACCACATTCCGGCCGTGTGGACGGGATAGGCCGCATTGGTGAGAATGGCGTAGGCCGACCCGGACCCGGTTGTAACCGTGACGCCCGACCGGTCCCGGTCTGCTCGAGCAATGATCCCTTCGAGGGCCCGCGCACCATTGTTGATGGTGGGGATGTTTTGCCCCTCGGGAAACCGCGCAACATTGTTGGCGTCGTTGACATTGAGATCGGCGATTTCAGCCATTGGTCGGCCTCAGCGAAGCATGTTATGTGGGAGGAATGACGCCGTTCGAACGCTACGGGCTGTACGCTTTCGGTGCCGCAATCGGGCTGTTGCTGGCTTATTTTGTTGGCGGGCCTATTGCTTCCGCCATCAGTCCCAAGAACCCGGAAGGCCGCTGGAAAATCCAGCGAGTAGACCTTCCGCCGTACGCGCCCGCTGACCCGGCAACGAAGCCGCCCGTTGAGCACCCTTAAGGACAAGAGGATGCAAGCCCTGCCCGGCCGGGGTCATAGCAATGTCGAGCATTGCGTTTGCAGATGCAGGCGTAAGTCCCGAGAAACGATTTCCGGCCCGGCTCAGCATGTCGAGAAGGGGCTGAATGCGCCCTGTCGTGGCCTGAGCGGCCGTAAGGATCGCCTTCATTGGCGCACCCGCCTCGTCCGCATTAACTAGGTTCTGATCCGTTTGAGATCCACCCTGAACCTTACCGCGCAGCCGCGCCTTCCTCCGCTCGTTGTCGAGCACGCGCATGAAGCGCGATCGTTCCCCCGCCTGCGGAAACACCGCCTTCAGCTTCAGGTTCATTTCGGGCGATGCGAACAGGCTCTTTGTCCTATCGTTCCACGCGCTGCCCCGGCGGATGTCCTGGACGAGAGAGCGTGCTGCGCCGATCCTGTACAAGTCGGCTTCCGCTTTTGGCATGCGGCCAATCTTTTTGGCCAGTTCCTCGGGTTGGAGGGTTTTGAAGTCGTCAAGGCCATCCTCAACCGCCCGGATCATCGTGCTCTCGTCGGCAAACTTTGACAGAGCGTGAGCGAGAGGCTTGTTGTGCTTCCCGATCAGTGCTCCTAGCTCCCTGTTGATCTGCGTCAGGTCGCGAATGTCCCAGTTTGCCTTGCTGTCCGGGGTGCCGCGTTTCAATCGTCCTATCTCTCGGTTGATCTCCATCTTGGCGCGATGCAGCATCTCCCACGGTGCCATTTGGTCGACCGTCTTACCGGTCATGCCGTGGACACTTTCGGTCGTCTTCTCGAAGATGCGCTGCACGTAGCCGCGCGAAGCGGCGAAGTCTTGAAAGTCTCGAATTGCCTCCGCACTCAGCGGATGGGCATACCCTTTCGTGAATGCCGGAGTGGCGTCCTTTGCCCGTGACTGGACAAGGTTTCCTGTCACGTCGAAAAACTCATTTCCGTCCGCGAGCGTGGAACGAAGTGCATCCTCTATGCGACGAGGTGCCGTCACCTGACGACGGTCAAGAACCGTGCGGAACCGTTCCGCCCTATCATTGGGCATGTTGAACGCTTGGCGAGACAGTCGGCGCACGTTATCACCGCCGATGTCTGCCATCATCATTTGTGGGTCGCTCGCCGCAGCGACGCGCCCGGACTGCTGAACCTTCAGCATAGCGCGCGCTACGTCGTTCGGCGTCCCGCTTGCGCCGGCATCTCGCGCGAACGCCTCGCCCATCTTCTCGGCAGCGACAGCTTGGGGCTGTGCGTATCCTCTGAGCGGATTCGTGAGCCCGCGCGCAACAGCAGACGCCGTGTCGACGATGGCAGGAGCGGCAGCACCAAGAACGCCACCGACGCCCGCTCCGGTCACGGCATTGGTGAGCTTTCCTTCAACTCCTTCGCCAGAGCCGAGACCATAGGCGCTACCATAAACTGCGCCTTCCTTGGCTGCAGCCACCGAGCGCGCTCCCAACCCCTTCTCCGCGGCTTTCGCCAGCGCTCCGCGCACGCCAGCGCGAGCAAGGCCGCCGGGGACAGCGAGGGCAGAGCCTATCTCGCCCGTGTAGAATGCAAGAGGCTGATCTTCTCGTGCCTTCTCCAAGCGACGGCGGGCATTTGCGACCCGTGAGGCATAGGCGTCAGAAAACGACTGATCGCTGGTAAACGCATCGTATGCGCCACGTGCAGCGCCTTCGAGCTCGTCCGCGAACCCAAAGGAGAGCCCCTGTCCGACGCCTTGCGTAGCGGCCGACAACGCGCCTGTCTTCTCGCCGTCGCTGGTCTGCTTCTTCACGAAGTTGAGCACATCGCTTTCGGACGCTCCGTCCGGAGCGGTGATCTCGTAGTTGGCCCCGTCCGGACCGGTGATGCGATATTTCGCCATCAGTCGATCCTCTTGATTGACCAATCGCTACCGTTAGCAGGGAGATCTGTACCGCCATCGATATCGGCTTCAATATCCGCCAAACTGAAAGACGTGCTACCTCGATATCCCTTCATTGTTCCGTTGCGCTCGAAGTAGTCAGCTGCGGCGAGCTTGGCCTTTGCGGCACGATCCATCGAAACGATTAAGCGGCCGAGCCGTTTTGCGTTCTCTGCCTCTGACAGGCGCGGGTTATAAGCGCGCGCGATCAGTCGATCGCCTTCCTTCTGTGTGAATTGCGCGCCAAGAATGATGCGCAAATTGCGCTGCACAACCTCCTCGACCTGCTCTCGCGTGTTGACCGCCTGCGGATGTGTGATGGATGTCACAAAATCCGGCATCGAGCCGAGCAACGGCCCCGTCAGATTAGGACCGTCCTTGCTCGTAAGGTCTTTGTGAACCCCGCGAAGCTGGGAGAGGTTTTTGCTCACGTCCGCAGCGCCGCCGCTCAGGACAAAATCCTCGTAGGTCTTGGCGAACGTCTGATCGACGCGCTTCTCGCCGGGCGTGAGGTTGTCAGCCAGTTGCGGCGGCCCCTCGCCGATGATCTTGCGGAACTCCTCCATATCTCCGCTTGCGAGCGCCATCTGCGCCTGCGCCCTCTTGTTTGGCGGCAACGCGTTAAAAATATCCTGGGCTGTCTGCGGATTGGCAGACGGGGGAGCCGCCAAGCCTGGTGCAGAAAAGCGCGCGGCGCCGGATGTAGGCGGATTGGAACTAGGCGGAACCGGGGCTGGCGCAGGCCCGGCAGGGGGTGTCATAAAGGCATTGTAAAGAGCCTTCTGGCGGGCCGCCGCCTCGCTCGCGAGCGCATTGTCCCGCTGCATCTTTGCGATCTGCGCACGCTTGAGGGAAAGATCAGCCTCTCTTGCGGGATCGATGAACTTGCCGAGCATTTCCGGACCGCCTGACGGGCCCGCCATCTCCGCAATCCGGAGCATCGGGGCCGGGATGGCGCTTGTGACGGACGGGTCCGCCAGCAATCCAGCGAACTGCTTCTTCTGCCGTTCCTGCTCTGCGAGCTGGCGGCGCTGGTCCTGGAACGATCCTCCCACCTGCATCCCGCGCAGCGCGCCTCCCATGCCCTCACCCGAGAGCAGGGCGGCACCGCCGAGGAACAGCGGGCTCAGGATTCGCTCGTCGAAGTCTCCGAGAAGTCCGGCCATCGCTTAGCTCCCGATCGAGTATGACCACGGGTTGATCCCGACGTTTCCGCCGACCAGGCCTCGCGCCTGAGCGCCGATCATGCCGAGGGGATTTGTGCCGCCTCCCAACATGCTGAGCCCCATCATGCCGCCACCGAGGATCTGCTGTCCGAGGCTGGGGCTCGAACTGCTCGTGCTCGACCCCGTCGATGTCCCGCCCATGTTCCCGTACGTGCCGAGAAGGCCCTGCGTTTCGAGATATGGCCGGAGCCCCGCCGTGCGGTTCTCGTCCCACTGCGCCTTGTCGTAGCCTTCCTTGATCTGGCCTGCGGTGAGCGCCTGCTGCGCAGCCTGTGCGTCCACCTGTGGCAACAGCCCCGCGGCCTGCCCCTGGGCCGAGCGCTCTGCCTGGTAGTTCTGATACCGTGGCGCCGCGAGGCCTTCCGTCAGGCCCTTCATCAACATCCCCTGGTGCATCGTAGAACCGGCCATGCCGGCGTTCGAGAACGTCGCGTTGATGCTCGGCATCACGGCCGAGCGGATAGAGGCGTCGAGATCGGACTGATACGGGTTCCCCGCGTTGAGGTACTTCCCCCCCAGCACGTCGGTCAGGTAGTTGCTCGAGGCGTTGGCGCCCGCCGCCCCTCCCATCTTGTCGATACCAGCCGACGTGTATGCCGATGGCGTGTAATCGTACGCCGCAGAGCTCGCCGGGTTCGAGAGCCAGTCCTGCGCGCCGGAGATCGACTGATTGATCATCCCGGTTGCCGGGGAGTACGGGCTCCGCGTCTGCGACTGCGTCGATGTCTGCTTGCTCTTTCCCATTTTCTCAGATGTCCTTCTCGACCACGACGGAGAGCGGCCGCCATCCGCGCGGTTGCAACGCCCGCACCCACCCCAAACGCCCGCACCCCTCCATCCGCACACAGCCTTCTGCTCTCGCCCACGCTTCGATCTGGTCGAAGGCCGGGGCGATCTCGTCGAGCCCGACCGCCGCAACGACCGGGACCGCGCACGTGAGCCCTTTCGGGCTGTCGTAGACCTCGGTGATCGCGGCGCCGATCACGCAGTCATCGCGGATCAGCCAAAGCTGCGCCGTTTGCGCGAGGCACCGGGCCAGATAGCTATCGACGGTTTCGAGAAGCGCCGCCGCCTCGACAGCGCTCCGCACCCACGGCTCTGCGAAATGCCAGTTGGCCGCGACGCGCTCGGCTGGGATAGGATCGAGATGGGTCATGCTGCCCAATGGCTGTCGCTGGCGTAATCGGCAGGCGGATCGCCTTCGAGCAGGTTCGAGCACGCACGGATCGTCTTGATCCCGTCCGCGAGCGCCTGGAGCGCTACGGCTTCGCTTTCCTCGTCCGCCGTGAGGCCGAGACCGAGCGCGCGCTTGTTCACAAGCTCGGTCGCCCGCATCTGCGCGTTGAGCTGCTTGATGAGGCAGGATTGCAGGTCGCTCGCGCCCGTGAGCGCGATGATCCGACGCTGCGCCTCTGTGCGGATCATGTCGGCCGTCACAAGGCGGCGGGCCGTTGTGCCACCGAGCAGGCCCACAGCTAGGAGACCCTGGTACTGCTCATCCGTGTAGACGTTGCTCGCGCCGCCGCCGAAGTCCACTTCCCACATGCGTTTCCCCTTAGACCAGCCAGCGGTTGACGCTCGGAACGACGAGCACGTTGCTGTCGATTTCGACCAACCCGCCCAAGAGTGCCGGAGTCGCGATCAGATATTTGTGACCAGACGAGGCGCAATAAATTGAGAACGGTGTCGGGTTGTAGTCGAGGGATGTGCGGGGCGCCTGCTCATCAAAAATAAGAACCGTCACCCATCCGTCCGCGGTTTCGATGCGAAAATCTCCGCTCTGACGCACGCCGTTCTTGAACGCGGTCTGGCCTGGCCACACGCGATATGCGATTGCGGCGTCCAGCGCTCGGATGTGAGCGCGGAACGTCATGGCCGGTGGCCGTGGACCAAACGACAAATATGCGTTGAAGTAGAACGTTGTCCCGCCAACGACGATGGGAGTTGCGCTCGTTCCAGATCCCGCCGTGATCTGCCCGACGAAGAATTCGACACCGTACCGCCGGTAGCTCGAATCCTTCTTGGCGTCGATGAGCGTCTTGACATGCGTGGCAAGTGCTCCGGCCGATCCACCGTAATCGTTGTTGTTGGTGATGTACTTGCCGTAGTTGGCCGAGCTCGCACCATTGTAAAGCGATATGTACGACGGGAAGGAAAAGCTGCTGATCGTTTCGATTGGTGCTGAGTTGCCACCAAAACGGCCGCTATCCGCGAACAAGCTGATGGCAAAGTCTGAGAGGAGGTTCCCTCGCGGCCGCTGCCGCCTGCGCGTATAGCTGTGGCAGGTCCAGTTGCCGGACGCGTCCGAGGCGAGTACGGCCGTGTCACCCGCTTCCGTGAGAATATTGTCGTTACCAGGAAGCTTAAGTGTCGTTGCGTTGTACGTCAGCGTCAGCACGCCGACAAACGTCAGAACGCGCCACTGGTTGGCGACCGTACCGAAGCTCGTAATCGTCGTGGTTCCAGTGATCGAAAGGTAGAGGTCGGCCGAGGCGCCAATATCGACGGTTGCCGCACTAGCCAAAGTTCCAACCGGAGCTGAGCCGGGCGCGAAGACGTTTCCAAGCTCGGTGTCGACCGCCGCGAGGTGATCGGCTATTGACGACCCAGCCGGAGTGTAATTGACCGGCGAGTGGTTGGCCTCTACGTCGGAGCCGTCGAGCACCACCACTCCGGATTGACCGTTGACCAGATCGACCGCGCCCGTGCCGTTCGAACCAGCTTGCGCCATAAGCTGCCAATAGGAGTTGGATTCCGTCGGCAGCGTGGGCGGGGCATTTCCTGAACCCGGCGTGGCATTGATGTAAACCCACGTGGAACCGAGCACCCGCACGGCGTCATTGATCGCATAGGTCGTGCCGGCATTGTAATCGCCGCGATGGTTGATTGGGGTGCCGGGGTCGCCCTTCGGTAGCTCGAAATCGAATACCGCTGCGCCCGATGTTCCTGAGTTCGTGACTGTCGCAGGATCGTCAGGACCGACCGTGTCCACCGTTCCTACGGTGATCGTGGCGGCGGCTCCGGTCGCGCCTTGAGGACCTGTTTCGCCGGTCGCGCCCGTGTTACCACGCGGGATTGTGAGGTTTAGCGTCTGGCTGGGGGCTGATCCAGTGATCGAAGCGCTTGCGCTCGAGCCAGCCGCTCCGGTCGTCACCGAGCCAATGGCCAGACTGTTCGCCGGTCCGATATCACCCGCGATGTTGACGTTCCAAGACGTGTAAGTTCCCGATCCGATCGCGCGACCGGCAGGAACGTTGATGATCAGCGTCGTGCCGGAATACGAGGTGACGGTCCCCTCAATGTAATTGGAGGAGCTGTTCGATACGCGTACCCACTGCCCAGCGGAATAACCACGGCCAGACTGGACCGTGAATGTTTTGGAGCCCGTACCGATCGCGACAGACGAGGTGCTCGTTGCCTGATAGCTCGGGCCTGCGGGCCCCTGGGGACCAATTAGCGACGTGACCAGCGTCCACGTGCCTGACCCCTTCGTGTAATACTCGGCGACGTCCTGACGGAAGTACACGTCACCATCGGTGCCGAGCGAGTCGGATGGGACTCCATTGCCCGCTAGGATGCTTGACGATGCAGCGAGAATTTCCGCGAGCGACACCGAAATCTCGGAGACCGAGTTCCAGTTGGGAGAGAATCGCGCGATGCCGTAGGCCTTGCCGCTCCCCGTCGTTCCCGCGTAGACCGGAAAGATCGTGATGCTGGTGTTCGAGTTGACGGCCGTGACCTCGTAGCCGCGCCCGTCTGCGTCAGGACACCACGCGTCCCCGACCTTCACGTTCGCGAGCCATGCTGTGAGCGCGCCCGTCACCGTCGCAGAGCCATTGGTGGCCGTGACGGTGCCCGCGCGATACCATGCGGTCATTCAGAGGTTCCTAGTTGTCGAAGGTGTAGGCGAGGCCTTGGTACGAGATGGTGACGTTGCCGACACCGAGACCGGACCACGATGCTGAGCTAGAACCAGCGGTCGGCTTGTACCGTTCGATTGTTGCCTTGAACCAGCCGCCCTCAACGTAGGTCGTCAACAGCATGGCCCCAGCCATATTGAGGTCGCCGGTCGTCCACGTTGAGTAACGCTCATCGAAATTGCGGCCAGATGGGTACATACGAAAGACCGACGCCATCAGAAGCGTCGTCCCCCCCAACTGATGGATGCCACCTTGCGCCACGCCGCCGACCGTGTAACCCCCAGATTGGGTTGCGGTGAACGACCCCATGATGTGGGTTGCGACAGGAGAGACGGGAGCCACAAGATCTGTAACTGATTGTATGATGCCGACTGAGTTAAGTCCCGGCATCGCACTGATTACAAAACTGCCGCTGATGTAGTCTGTGGCGTATGCCTGTTGCCTACTCGACGACCAGACAACCGCACCATCCGGACCATAAAGCACCGCACCATCAGTGTCGTAACCGAAGCTCAAATCGACAGCCTCGTAACCGACGCGTTGAAGCTCGTGTTGTTGCCAACTGCGCCGGAGACGGTCGAACTCACGGCGTTGCGCCGAACGACATGGCCCTGGACTGAATATCTCCAGCCTAGGCCTATGGAATTACGGCTAAAGCCGCCCGAGTTTCCTGCTCCGGTCCCTGTCCATCCGATGCCAGCAGCAATTGTTCGACCGTTGGCGATTGGCGTCAATCCGGCCGCGTCTCGATACGGATATCGAAACGCCGTGTCGACGTAGCCAGCCCTCAGATACGAAGGCGATACGCCGGCGTGGACATCAACGCCGTTGAAATACGGCGGCCTGCGCAGGCTACCGTTCGCGTTCACTCCATAGTTCGAGACGTAAAGCGTGTAGGAAATTGTCGGCGGGACGCCATACGTGCTCGAAGACCTAAGGATGTTGAGGTAAACGACCGATGAGTCTGCACCGATAGAATAGCTCCAGAACCAATGCCCACCGCCGTCGACAAAAATAGAGCCCTGAACCGGTAAATTGATGCCGCTGACCGTGACGTGACCATATAAAAATGGTCGGTAATCAAGCCCGTGCGCGAAGAGAGTGATCTTCCTGGCGTTGTTTTCGGTCGCGAGCCACTCAGTTCCGTAGACAGTTCCCGTTCTGGCCGTCGGATAGACACCAATGAGGTCCTGTGTAGAATTCAGCCTCACGCGAGACGGATAGCTGGCCGGACTGTCAACCGGCCCGAGATCGGTGCCGCCCGTCCACACTGCGATCCGATCCGGCCCTATGCAAAGATGATCGCCCATTCAGGTCCCGAGAAACAAGATCCGCCGGTTCTTGAGATCGATGGTCGCCTTTCCGTCCGTTGATCCCTCTCGACCATTCGCGAAGTCCCAATAGTAGGTGTTCGCCGGATCTGAAATGCGAAGCGTTGCGATCGACGCGACATTGAGCTTGGCTGCGGTGATCGTTCCGTCTCCCAGCATGTTGCCTGTGAACACAAGCGTCGGGACGCCCCCGACGTTTCCCAGTGAGAACACGGTCTTAGGAGCGCCTCCCGTCTGATCGGGCTGCGCTACCTGGAACTTGTCCGCAACCACAGTGAACGCAGATCCAACAGCCGTTCCATCGAGCTGAATGAGCCCCGTCACCTGCCCGTTCGAGTTGAGCGTGACCGCAAATTTCTGCTCGATACCGTCCACCGACTGCGAGAGGATCTGCACCTGAGCAATGTTGCCGTTGAGCGCAGTCGTGATCTGCTGGTCCACCTGGGACAAGGCGCTGTCGCCATTGGACCGGGCTGTGATCTCCTCCGTGATCGAGGCCTGGGCCAACCCAAGCTGGGCCTCGATTGTGCTGAGCTGAGCGGCAAATGCCTCCTGTTCCGTCAGCCGGGCGAATTGCTCGACGCGGATCGCAACCGCATTCTTCTTGCCTTCGAGCAGAGACCGGATTGTCGCCTCGGCCGCTTCCTGGCTCCGCTTGATGCTGTCCAGCACCATATTCGAAACGGACCCGAGCAGGGTATCAACGGCCGTCACCAGAGACAGCTCGTAGGCCTGCTGATCCGTCAGTGCGCCATTGATCTCGATTTCATTGAGGGTGTTCTGGGCGTCCTGAATCGCTTCATTGAGCGCGTCGAGATCGACCTCATCCCCAGACTGCTCGCGATTCAGTGTGTCGATCAGCACCCGAAGCGTCTGGTACAGGTGCTCGACCGTCTTGCCGGTCGGATAGAGGAACCGCGAACCGCCGCCGTCAGCGCTCACCGCTCTCTCCTGCGTCAGTGTGGACCCCTGTCGCCTCAGTCCAGGTCGCGCCGGCCGCGACGTTCACCATGCCGCGCATATACCGCCCCTCGGCGTACACCGGGCAGAAACCCTCGGAATTCATCGGGGACTCGGGTGAAACTGTCTCGGTCTCATCAAGGCGGCGCAACCGCGTTGCAATCTGCCCCGTCACGAACTCGGGGGCTGCATCAATGATCGGATGGAGTTCGGAGACGAACGTCTGGCGGCCGACCACATCGTAGGTTGCCGTTGAGAACGACGCCGCCCGGTTCGGCCCCGTGAACTGGCACAGCTTCCGGTCCCCGTCGATCACCGCCCATTCCTTCCGGCTCTCCCGGAATATCGGGCTGTCCGCCGACACGTTGGCAAACACCGGATCGTCAGCATTGGCGGTGCCAAACATCTCGATCAGACCCGCCTCGTCGTCGGCATTGACCGGCTCTCGGTGAACCTCAAGACCGAACTGAGAATCGAACTCATCCCACGTCCATGTGTCATCGGCCCACGAATAGATGAGCGCCTCGTTCGGCGTTATGAAGCCGTCCGTGGGATACGCGACCATCCAGCACTTCCGCTTCGCATCGACCGCGCTCCACACTTTGTGGCGGTAGCCGTAGTTGAGCTTGTTCGCGAAGTACCGGTCCACCCGGTTGGCCCCGATCGGCGTCGCCGCGAGACCGTCGAAGGTATAGAATCCATCTTCTGCCACACAGAACGCGATCTTGCCCCATGGGCTCCAGGCATTCGGTCCGCACACGCCCCGGCCGCCCTCGACCTCGTCGAGAATAAACGGAGCGCCCGCTCCGGTGTACGTCACGCGCACGATGCTGCGTTCCTGGAAGATGGCGCCCTGCTCGCCGCCCCAGCCCGCCACGATCAGCCCGTTGGCCTGGTTGACCTCGGCCTGAAACGCCTGCGTGTCGAAGCTCGGCGTCCAATCCGTGATGTTGTTGAAGGCGGAGACGTTGACGACGTTGCCGTCACAGATAAAGAGGTGCTGGCGGATGCGGAATGCCGTGTCCCCTTGCGGGGCGTTCGCCAGATCCGCGAACACGGACGACGAGCCCATGATGTAGCGCTGCGGATTGACGCCACGCCCGACCGCGACAACGTTGTTGCCGAACTGCTCGAACGTCACCGCCCAATCGAACGAGAATGCGTATCCACCCGACTTCGACACGTCGGTCGGGACCTTGCCGACCACACGATACAACCGGCCCTGGTCCGCAAGAAACGTCACCGGGAATCCGTTGCTGTCGTAGAAGCTCCTCCCGCCGAGACATGGATCGTTGATCATCGACCCGGCCCGGACCTGCTGAAGGTCCGGCAGCGGCGCATACCGGCCGGAGAGTGGCAGAGCCCCCTTGATCAAGGGGCTCTGGCCGCTGATGATCGACTGATCGGGAGCGAACTGCCCGAATGGGATCGGCTTTTTGTCGCGCATGTTATGCGGCAACGGCCTTGATCACGGCGAAGTTGAAGACGGGCTGCTCCGTCGTCGTTCCGCCTGTCGTGTTGAAGGTGATGTCGAAGCTGCCAGCACTAACCGCCGTCACCTTGACGTCGTACTTGTCGGTGCCGGATTTCTGGCTGACGAGGACGACGTCCGTTGCAGCAACCGCACTGTTGGTCACCGTAAATGTGGCAGGCGTGGCCGATCCGGCCGCGGATACGAGCGTGATGGCGCCCGCGACCTTGTTGATGGTGACGCCCGTGGTGCGGCTCGATGCCTGAGTGACCGTCCCGCCGGCGCCCGTGGCGTAGCCGATGCCGCCGGTCGCGCCAGCCGACAGAGCAGCAGCGGTAAACGAAGCCACCCCGGTGACGGCCAGCGTACCGCCGACGGCCGTATTGCCACTCGATGCGGCTACAGTGAATTTGTCGGTATTGACGGCAACGTCGCCAGCGATAGCCGTGTTTCCTGTGGCACCGGCGATGGTGAACTTGTCCGTATTGACCCGAACGTCCCCCGCCTTGGTGACCGCGAACTTCTCGGTGCTGCCGACAATGAGATCGAGCAGCTTCGACGCCGCCGCAGACGCGGAGTCCGTGACGGTCATCTTCAGGGCAGAAAACGTGGTGCCACCAGAGTTCCAGGTGGCGGTGAGTGCGCTGAGTAGTGCCATGTTCGGATCCTCTAATGGTTATCCAGATAGACTTGCTCGCCGGCATCGGTCATCACGAGCGCGCCGAACATGTCGTAAACTTCTTCGCCAGAATTGGTGTTCAACTCGACTTGGTTCGGAGCGCCGCCGACGTAGCCCTGGGCGTTCACGTAGACCTTGGCGCTCGTAGTAATGCAGGCAACATTGAGAGCAGTGTTGTTCGAGCCTACGAGAGGGGGGTCGAACTTACGCGTGAACCCATTGCCTCCGGAGCCCGCCCATTGGCGGAATATCACAGTCGAGCCGTCCTTAATGACGACCTCCGACCCCACGGACTCATCTGCGTTGATCACGTCGATGGAGGAAATGTAGTTGTAACGCCCAGCTCCGGCCGCTGCCTTGATCGCAACGTCCGACGTGTTTTCGATCCCTCCCGACGCGGCCGCGTACGCCCATCCATCGGCAAGCGGCGATGCCGACGGCGCTCCGCCCCCTCCGCTACCGCCGGCGACAAACCCCTGGTCCCCAACAATTATGGGTACCCATTGGCCATCAACCGTCATGCCGTACAGATGTGCCTGCATGGCTGTGTCCTTCTATGTTGAGAAAGAAAACCTGGGGCTCACACCCCAATAGAGGGATAAATGCTCACGACTTCAGAATGTCGAGGAGCGTGAAAACAACCGCCACTGCGGCCCCAATGCAAAACGCTCCGAAGCACGTCATGGGCACGCCCGCATCAGTTTTCTAATACCCACTCCCCGCAAACACAGGCTCTACGCGGACCGATGAAGCCGAGCTAGAACACTGCGTCATAGAAGGCCTCGCCCAACGCTTTCATTCCCACGGCGTTGTAGTGCACGTTGTCTCCGGCGAGAGCCATGCCGTCCGTGTCGATCAGCGTTGCCGCGCCTGGATTGGCCGCGACGAATGCCGCCTGGGCCGCTCGCACCGTAGACGCGTAGGGCATCCCGGCGCTCACGTCGCGAATGCGTCCGACGACTATGGGCAGATTGGGGTAGCTCGTATGCGTGCGCAGGTCGTCATAAAGCGCCTGTAGCGCCGCCTGATAGGCGTCTGCTGCTGACATTTGGACCGCATCCTGCTCCCCCTGCATCCAGTAGAGCGCGCGCAGATTTGGCCCGACGCCTTGAGACAGCATCGACTGCTCGACATCGTAAAAATCCCGCACCAGCGCGTTGTGGTAGAGAGAATTTGTCGGCAGCTCACCTGGGTGCCACGTGTTAGATGCCGTAACCGACCCGGCTACCGACGACGGCGCGAGATACGTCGAGCCCTGCGCCGTTTTGCAAATGTACAGATCGCGTCCCGGCGCGGCGTCCTCTCGCCGCCAGCCCATCCCCATCTCCGGGCCAAACTGCGTGCTCGGAGACGTGAGCGTCTGATTGACACCGAGATCCAACAGAGCGGGCGGTGGCGTTCCGCGCGTGCCAGACAGTGCCGCCTCGATCCACACTCGGCTAAACTCGCGCGCCTGATCACCACCTGAGAGCCCGGAGATCGGTGCACGCCCGTCCGCGTTACTCTGGCCCCAGAGCAGCACGACGTCGGCCTGTGTGGGACAGTCGCGACAGTCCAAATAGATGCCGCGCTGTTTGGCGAGGTGACGCACGGCGTCGTAGACCTGCGTGCGCTCGCTGCCCGTCAATTGGTCGTTCCACACGCCAGCCCAGGCCAGTTCGAAATCGGCGCAGCGGCTGGTGATCGCCGAGTGCCGCCCGCCAAACCCCAAAATCGTGTTGTGCGCTTGCGTATATTGGGCGATCACGAGCGCCCAGCCCCCGCGCGTTAGCACGTAGCAGCCCGAGCCCGTATCGTTCCGGCGCCGGGCCGCTCGCACGCCAGCACCAAAACCGACGTGCACGGCTGCAAAGGCGCCGGGCTGGGCCTCGTGACCGTACAGCCCGGCGCCGGAGGAGGCACCGCCCGACAGCATGAAACCACCCTCGGTGTCGCGACCAACCCGGTACAGCATCGCGACAGTGCGTGCGCCCGTGATCGACGGCGTCTGCACAAGGCCGGAGGCGAGAGATACGCCACGGCTCGTCCATGTGACGTGCGGATCAGTCGGCGCGGCGAGATTGATATGGGCTGAGCCGACCTCGTCCTTGACCGACGTGCCGGAGCCCTCCGCAAATCGCCACTCTGCGATGAGGCCATCCGTGTGCATAGGAGGCGGAGGCGCTCCCCCTCCTCCGGCTCCTGTGAGGGTCATCCAGGTCATCGGATCATGGCCCCTCGAATGCGAGGGGCGAGCGTTGTGGGCGTGCGGGCCTTTGCCTCGGTGAGGTTGAGGCCCCCGGATTGGGCGACGAAATCCGCATAGGCCTCTTGGGCCTTCTGGGAATTGCGCAGGAACTTCCAGGACTCGATCAGCACTGCGTTCATCACGACAGATGGCGCATTCTCCATAAGCCAGTTCGACCCATGGGTAGTGTCCTGCATGACGACCTCGCCAGCGTCGGTCGTTACAGCGCTTCCAAAGTCATCACGGACCACATCTTCAGTCTGCACCGCCTCGAATTTCGCGTAGTACGAGAGCGTCGCGAATCCGGTGACCGTTGGCGCGAGCGTGATGGTGTTGCCCTCGACGGTGAATGCAGCCGGGAGACCTGATCCAAACAGCTTGTGGTCCCAGAACTCTTTCGGCGTCCGGTACTGGAGCGGAAAGGCAACGTCAGAGTTCCAGTTCAGCCGCGTCGCCTCGAGGTAGTCGGCCGGCACGACGCCAACGCCGTCAACGATCGAGATCCGGATCGTTTTGACCATGGCCCGGATGCGGAGCGGCTCTGACGCAAGCGGAGGCGCACCGCCGAAGTTGATGCGTTGCTCTGCGAACTGCACCTGCCGGGGGAAGTCCGCGGCGAAGATCGCATCACCAGTTCTAACGACGATGCGCTGGACAGCGGTCTGCAATTCGTCGTAGCTGGCAAACCCCATCAGACGCGCCCTCCGGCCACCCGAAGCTTCCGGTTGTCGATGTCGTTCATCCAGCGCTTCCAGGCGGTGTCATCCCAGTACCAGCCTTCGCGCAGGGCCCTCGCCTTCACGCTGTCGGGAATGACGGCCATGTTCCGCATGTCCTTGCCGCTGCTGAACTCGCGCTGATGAGCGGCCTGCTCGATGGCGAGCTCATCGTCGAACTCCTCCATGAACACGAGATCGCCGTTTGGCTCAAATCGGCTGTAGACGCGCTTACCCGGCCGGCAGAGCGAGGGGTGGAGCGTCCAGTCCTCAAACTGCAACGGCGTACCCCTTCGCGATGAAGTCCTCTGCTTCTGCCTTTGGAAGCTCTCGGATCCACCCTTCGATAAAGCGGCCCTGGCTCGTGAAGATCTTGTAGTGCTTGACCCGGATCTTGATCCACGGTTCCCCCTGGGGCGCGTCGTCGATCATGTCCGGCTCACGTTTCGGTCGTGCCATGCGTTACTCCATGAAAAAGGGGAGGGCCGAAACCCTCCCCAGGCGCGGCGAGGCTACGCAGAGGTCGTGAGGTCAGAGACAATGCCGTGAGCCTTCTCGTTGCACATCTCGAGAGTGAACTCGGAGAGGACCACGTTGGTATCGCCGTCACCCACCTTCCCGAGCGGGAAGCGATGAAACCGGCGATTGGGGAGATAGGCCACCTTCACCTTGCTGGGGTCGATCAGAAGGCACGACCTGGCGCGGGAGTAGCGATGCGGTACGAACTCGATTGTGCCGAAATCGCTCTCGTAGCGGTTGGCAGCCTGGTGGACCGTGCTCTTGCCCACCATGATCTGCGATGCCGACCGGCCGGCAAAGGTCGAAGCGACACGCTTGTTGTACGACCCCATGAACGCCATTTTGACGTTGCCGCCCGCGTCGAACACCTGCTGGAGCGTGTCGAGCAGAAGCGTTTCGGTGAAAGCACGCTGGTCGCCGTCCGTGGCCGTCGTGCCCGGGGTGACAGTAGGATCTGCCGGATCTGCACCGGCGCCACCGCCGCGGCTCGTGTTGGTGCGGATCCAGGCCTCGAAGCCGCGAAGGGTGCGGACCGTCTCGCCGTCGACAGAAGCCCCGGTCGCATAGGCCTGGTTGCCGACGAGCGCGTATTCCTGGTCCTTGCGCAGCTCGATCGTCTTGAGAGCGAGCTGGCGAGCCATTTCCTTGTCACGGCCCGCTTTGTTGACGGACTCGATCGTGCCAGACACGGTCGCGTTCTTCTCGGCGATCTGGCAGATGTTCGAGAGGCGCACCGTGTTGATGGCGGCGGATCGGCTCGTAACCTGCCCTTCAGGCTTGGCGTTCTGTCCCACAGCCGACAGAGCTTCCGTCTGCCATTCGTGGATGGTGTTGGTCGCCGTGGTCGTCCCGACTGCGCTCTGGAACGGCGTGTCCTCCACATCCACGCGGTGGATCTGGTTGGTCAGGTCTTCGCGGATGCCCTTGGCAGTCGCGGTGGTGAAAACGTTGGTAATCGCGGCCATTATCGCTTCTCCGATTGGAGCTCCGCCAGGAACGCCGCTTCAAGGGCGTCGACGGACGGGTTGCTGCTGAGATCCTGGACAGCCTTAGCGTAGTTCGACGGGCGTCCGCCTTTGGCTGGTCCGGGGGCTGCGATCTTCGGAGCGGGCTTCTGCACGACCTTCACGTTCGCCTTGGCTTTCTGGGCCGCGTCGAACTGTTGTGCTTTCCACAACGTCACGATGTCCCGAGCGGAGGCTTGGGAAAGCATCTCCGGCGTGTAGCCGGAATCGACACCGTATTTGTGGATGGCCTTGCGCATCTCGGCTGCCTTCGGAGTATTCGCAGCAAGATCAGGCGCCAGCCGCTGAAGCTCCTGGGCCTGTTCGGCCAGATACTCCCGCTCTTGCTCCCGGATGTGCTGCTCATATTCCTTGGCGTTGCGAGCGCGCTCGGCCCGTGCTCTCTCCTGAAGATCCTTGCGGTGGACGTAGCTCGCCAGCTTTTCCTCGTAGTCGGCCGGATCGGTGAGGCGCAGCCCTGGGTCGGGCGGCGTGATCTCGGGATCCGTGAAGCGCGAGAGGATCTGGTCGTACTGCTGGAGCTTCCCCACCAAAGCGTCAGACGCCGTCTTGACCGCCTTGCGCTGCTCGGCGACCTCCTGCGTCTTTCGCGTGTAATCTGCCGTCTGCTGTGCTTCCCGGCCGCTGATCCAGGCTTTGAGGTCCTGGGGCAGTTTCGAAAACATAGCCTTGTCGGCCTCTGACATGCCGTTCGGAGCGTCGATGGCCCGAGCGGCGGGGGCCTCGGAAGGCTCGCTCTCGGGTTCCTGCTCGTCTTCGGTCTCCGCCTCATCGGCGGTAATTTCGTCGTCGGATTCCGCCTCGGTGCCGGGCAGTTCCGCGTCGGTTTCTGGCTGCTCTTCGGTCTCGGCCGCAGGCGCTTCCTTCTCGGCCTTGGGCGGGGCGCGTTCCGCAGCAATCTCCGCCTCGAACAGGCTCGCGATGGAATCGACCGTCGGCGTGGCGGCGCCGTCAGGCGCGCCCTGGGTAGCAACGTCCATTCTGTGGTTCCTTACGCTTTTGCCGGCGCCTTACGGGCCCGCTTCTTCTCGTCCATCTTCGCGATGGCCTGGATGATCGCCTCGGCGCTCTTGCCCTCGGTGATCGCGGCGGACATCACAGTCTTGATGTCCCGCAGTGCCTTGACGCGGTGGCAGACCTTCTCACGCAGGTCCGTGTCCGTGATGTCGGCCGAGAACAGCGCCTCGGCATAGTTGCGCTCGATCGCGGCGAAGACCGCGAAGAGCCCATCTGATCCCTCGCACCATTCCCGGAAACGACGGCCGCGCTCGGCGGCTTTGCGGGCGGCTTCGTCGTTCATCCGATCTTGCCTCCGAAGCGGACTTTGCTCTGCAGCTTGGCCTTCTGCATCCCCTGCTCATGGGCGCTATCAATGCGCCGGTTCTCGTTCCGGTCATCGATAGACTGCTGCTCCTTGGCCATGCCCGCCTCGAAGCCCATCTGCTGCTTCTGGAGCGCAAACTCCATGAACATCTGTTGCCGCTTGAGGTCGAACTCGGCGTTGATCTGCATGAGCTTGGCCTGGAAGTCGAACCCGACCTTCTCCTTCTCGATGGCCATCTTCGCTTCGGCCTTGAGCATCTCGATCTGGAGATCTCGCTGCGATTTGATGGACTCGAACTGAGCGTCCATCTGCATTTCCATCTGCTTCAACTGAAGCTTACCTTGGACCTCGACCATTTTCGGGTCTGCTTGAGATCGACCCTGCTGGGCCTGCTTGAACTCATCAGACGCCGGGTCCATGAAATACTTGTCGGGAAACTTCCAACCAACGGCCTTGATGAGCTTCTTGCTCGTCTCGAAAAGCTGCGCGGGGCCAACGAGACCCGCCTCGGCGCCCAGCTGCTGGGCTTGACCGACAATCTGCGCGGCCATCAGATCCTCGTCCGAATTGGCATGGCCGAGGCCGACTGCGACGGTGGCGCGCATATCCGCATTCCACGTGCGCGGGTCCATCGTCACCCATTGGCCAGACAGGAACACTGTCTTTTCGGCATCCTGGTATTTGACGAGGTTCTTCAGAATCTTGCGGAACACGGGAACCAGCAGCGTCTCCGCGATCATGCGCACCATCAGGCGCTTGCGGGACTGCTCGTTGCGGTCCTCTTTCCGGGCTTCGGTAGCGGATTTCGGGTCCACCACTTCGCTCGATATCGACATCCCATTGCGCACGATGCCGGACTGCTGCTCGCGCACACTGTCCATGTAGGTGATGGCCTCGAGCGCCGTACCGGACCTGTCCGGCACCTCGATCGGGCGCACCGCACCACCCTGGCCCTTGGTGCGGATGAGGCCGCCAATACGATACGTCAAGAGATCGTCGATCGTGCCCTCGGTCATGGCCTGGTCGGGGACCTCGAACCGAGGGTTATTTGCCAGATACACGTTGTCCAGCAACTGCCGCACGAGATGCGTCTTGACGTACTGCGTCTGCTTGACCTTGTCGGCGAGCGCGAGACCGATGAGACGGTGCGGGATGCGATCAGCCGACCACGCATCGAATGGGTGCTCGTCGATCTCCTCCTTATCCAGGATCGTCTTGTTGACGCGGTGGACCTTCCAGCGCTTGACCTTGCCCGATCCGTCGAGGTCGATCAGCGGGTATTCCTCGCAGAGCGTCAGCCGGTCGGAAAGCTTGGCCGTATTTCCTGCCTCGTTGCGCTGCTCGTCGGGGAATCGCCTGTCCTTGCGGCTGTCTTGCTCACTGCCCTTGTTGGCCGCGAGCGACATGACCAGATCAGCATCAAAACCCATGGCGATGAGTTCGGCCCTGGATTTCTCCACTTCGTGGCACAGATACTCTACGTCCAAAGATTTCGCCCGCTGCGAAACCTTGAATTCCTCGGGCGGCACGCTCTCGATGCAGTTGAGGCCTTCCGTCTTTTTGCGGGTGAGCGTGACCGTGTAGACCATGCCATCCGCGAACGCCGGCTGGGCTTCCGGGTCGATCGACTGGACGTTGATAGGCTCTCCGACCTCATCCTCGATCGTAACGCCTTCTTCGCCGCGCAGTTCGTCGACGAGAGGCTTGGGGAGACCAGACAGCGTTTGGCGCTCTTCTTTCTCCTCGGTCTTCCACCACGTTTTAGTGATGCCGATCTTTTGGATGAGAGCCGTCTTCACCGTGTCGTGCAGGACGATCACGCCGTTATTCTCGGCGTAGAAACAGTGATTGGCGAGGTCTCCGGCCTGCTCGCAGTAGGCCTCGTCGCCCCGGCGCGAGGGCTCATACTCCACGACGCGCTCACCGGCCAGGAAGGGTTCGAGCAAATCGGGCAGCGCCCAGTCGACGACCTCCGCCACGTCCATGGATACGGCGTTGCTCGTTCCCTCCTCTTCGTCCCCGTAAGGTTTTCCGAGGTAGCGGTCGAGATTGTCGTCCTGGTCTGCAGAGACTTGATCCGTGAGATAGCCGACGGCCTGTTGGTTCATCTCCACGAGGAGCGTAACCAGCTCGGCGTCGTCCATTTCAGAGGACGGCTTCTTGTCGTCGACGTCTTCGCTCAAGCGTAGCGCCTTTTGGGATAGGAAATCGGCTTCGCGGCAACGTCAGATACAGGCTCGGCAAACGTAAGCGCTACCGCATCCCATTCGTCCGGCGATCTGATCTTGCGAACGTCCCGCATGTGTTCCTTGCTCTCGATGAGCAGGTAGCTGTTCGCGTTGTACTTGTAGCCAGGCGCGCAAGCGTCGGCCTGCAAACTGTCGCTGTCCGGGATGTCGGCGCCGCCCGGCTCCTTCAGCCAGTCACGGGAGCGCATCCACATCTCGGCGCGGCGGTTGTAAGGTCCGGGGCGGATCTCGCCATCGGGCAACAGAATGTCTGGCTCCTGGGGCGACCCCGAGAAATCGATGGGCACGACAATCTTCGAGTAAGGTGCGCCCCAGCTATTCAGGATGTCGTAGACCCCCGCACCAACACCGCCGACGTCGATGAACACGCGCGCTGGCTTATCGGCATCGATCACCTGCTTGATCCAGTTCGCACCCGCCACGTTGTCGAGCTTGCCGCGGCTTTCGATCTTCGAGACCTTGCGCCCCTTGCGCCACGCCAGCGAGAACCGGTCATTGCCGAATCGTGACGGATCAGCGCCGATGATCAGGGGGCCGATCCCTTCAAGCTTTGCCTTCCTGGCCTTGACGACGACTTCCGGCTTAATGAAGCCGTCATGCCCGCTCATCTGGAACGCCTCGGCCGCAGTCGCCGGATATTCCTGCTTGAACAGGAGCGGGTCTTTCAACTCCGCGATCTTGTTGCGGCGCCAGGCCATCTGCTCGAGCTCGAGACCATGAGCAGTCATGTACTCCTGCTCTTCATCGTCGAGTTCGAAGTCTGGCGGCGCCGCGCGGCGATATTCCTCCTGCCAGAACCAGGGCACGAAGATCGCGATATAGTCGCCGATCCCGGCCTCTGCATTCTGCCAGCGCTCGTGGAACTCGCCGCCTACACCGTTCGCGGTGCTCTCCAGAATGATCTCCGTTCCCGGCAAATCCGGAACAGCCTGCACGACACCGGCGAAATGCGTCGGTGCGTTCGGCCAGAACGCTACCTCAGAGCCGTGGAAGAGCTGGATGGTCTGTGAGCGGCCCACCGCTTTCGTGCCGGCGGTTCCGACCGCATACCCACTCTCCAGCTTGTCGAAGTACAGCTCCTTGGCATTCGAGGCGCCGGTCTGCGGCTTCATGAGCGGCGGGCAGTGATCGTGGTAGCGCTCGACCATGGCAAACAGGTTGTTCGTCGCCTCCTGCTCATGAGTGAGGATGAAGCACCGGATGCCGCGGCCGTGGGTGACACGCCAGTAGAACCGGCCACCGATGTAGGTCGACATGCCCTGCTGCCGCCCTTTGAGGACGAGCGCCCGGACCTTGCCGGTCTTTTCCCTCTGTTCTTCAAGCTTGGCGTGGACGTGGCGCTGCGCGGTGTTCAGCTTGAGCGGCTGATTGCCGCCGCGCGGGTCTTTGGGGCGGATCCTGAGACAGACCCCTGCATAAGGAACGAAGTCGTTGCGGTAGCGAGCCCTAAGCTCTGCTTCGCGCTCAGTGAGCCGACTCATGCCCGTTCATTTCAGCCTCGGCCTTCTCAAGCTCCTCGAGGGCCTGCTCATGCGTCAGGGTCATTCCGCCAGAGTGCTCGACCGCCGCAAGCTTGGGCTTCTCGTACCCGATGGCAGCAGTCGCAGCAGCGAGGCGGTCCTTGATCGGGTTCGAAGTGTCCTTGTAGACGGCCATGAGGAACGCGTGGGCGTCACCCTTGAAAGCTTCGGGCAGGAGACCCTCAAGCGCCTTCGCGGCGGCCTCGACCTTCCGCTCCCGCTCGATGGTGCGCTGACTCTTGGCGCCCTTGGGGCGGCCTCTGGGGTTTCCGGTTTTTCTTCCCATTTTCCGAATTTCGCCCAATTATTAATTGGGGTGAGTTGTACGTTCCACGTGAAACTCTAGCGCCCAAGGAACCCGATAGGATCGGGCGCCCTGAAAATATCGTTCCCGTCCGGATCGAGGATACCTGTACGAACGGGCTCTGACACGAACGCGGTAGGATGCGGAAGCGGCTGCGGCGGCAGCTCGTACCAATCGAGCGCCCGAGGCACGTCGGTTGTCTTCCCGCAAGAGCGGCCTTTCATGATGACGTAGCGGGTCATTTCGCCAGCAACAGCCCAATGCCAACCATGGCAGTCTCGGTGACGTTGCCGCCGAAGCCGATGCGGACACCGCCGTACTTGAGAGCAGCGATGATCACGAGGGCCAGACCCACGAGGTGCAGGAGCGGCACGATCTGAGATTTGAGCTGCGAGGTGTTCATGATCAGTTGCCTTGGTAACCGAGGCGGCGAGCCTTGTCCTCGCCGTGGGCTTTCATGGCCGCAGAATTTTCCACTGCTCGGGATCCATGACTGTTCATCTCCGATTCAGTATGGCTGTCGTAGATTGGCTCTCACGTTGGGACGTGTCGCGTTGAGGCCCAACGGAAATCGCCCCCGAGCTTGTGCAGCGTTTCGGGGGCGTCATTGTATCTGGAATGTCGCGGCGCTTTGGGCGCAGTGCACCCGGTCAGGGTCTCAGCGTTTTCGATCCGCCTTGCCCGATGGTGGGTATCGTCTGGCTCATACTCGAGGCCCACTAGGGTCCACCCAGATTCAGCCCTATGCGTGTTCGGGGGGCGAAGTCAAGAGTCTGACGGTCACACTAGCCGACTATCATCATCGCCTGCTTTCCGCATGACGGGCAACTGATAGCCCTCTTCGGCGGCTTCGAAAGAAAATCACCCCCACAGCAATTTCATGTGCGCTTTCCCTTTGACTCCGACGCGCGGGCGACAAGCCGCCTGATCATCTCAGCTCGGCTCGGGAGATCTTTCTCTTTGCGCCTCAACTCGTCGAGCTGATCGAGCGCTTCGGTAGAGATTCGGACTGCGATCTGTGTGTCTTGTGCCATGAGCGGCACTGCTAAGGCAAAATGCATCCCATGTCAACATTGCTGTTGACGCATCACATGGGATGCATTACATTCAAGATGAGGATGGCGGCGCAATCGCCTGTCTCGCAATGAAAAAGGCCGGAAGCTGCGTCAACAGCCCCGGCCCGTTTGTCCAAAACCCTTCGGAAAAGGAAATCAGACCATGAAATACGTAGCACCATTCACCGCTCTTGTCTGCGCTCTCGGTCTCCTGGGTCTTCAGGTTGTCGGGGGCCTCGAATACACCGCCGGCGGCACGCTCTACACGCAAGCCTCCATGATTGCCGCGATGGTCGCTGTAGCCGTCATGCCTCTCATGATCGAGTGGGCCTGGCACCACAAAGCTAAGGGAGCTGCTGCCGCTATGTCCGTCGCTCTCGTTGCCTTCCTCGCCTACTCGCTTCCGGCAACCACCGGGCGCACGGGCGAAGCGAAGGAAGCCAAGGCGAACACTGCCGGCAAGGCACTCGAGGACAAAGCTCGAGTGCAGGCCGACTACGACGCCACCAAGAAGCTCGTTGACGAGTCGAACAAGTGGCAGCCCAAAGCCTGCGCCGGTGGCGTTGGCAAAGACTGCAAGTCCGCGACGTTCATTCTGAACCAGCGACAGGCGTCTCTCGAGAAGCTCGCGAAGCAGCTCGAGGGGTTCCAAGCCGCACCACCCGGCGATCTTGGCTCCAGCCTTTGGGCTAGCGTCCTGCGCACCGACGAGGAAACGGTTCGGAATGGCAGCATCCTCGCCTACGCTCTCGGACTTGAGGCCGGGATCTTCGGCCTGATGTGGTTCTTCGGACGTCGCCTGCGGGCCATCACCGAGACCACGACCGGCGACGAGCTCGACAAGGCCATCGACGACTACAAGAAGGCCGTTTCGAACGATACCGATCCGCTGCCCCCGACCAAGGCCATCGTGCCGGACGTCACGGGATCGAATATCATCCCGTGGGCTCGCCAATTTCGTGAAGAGCACAACAGGCTCCCCGAATGGCCGGAGGTCAAAGCAGCGTTCCCGGATGTTGCAAAGACCACCGCATGGCGCAGAGTGAAGGCGGCGTAACCTAGCACCCCGGAGGCTCACGCTTCCGGGGTTTTTCTTGCGATGAACCGCTCGATCTCTCGGCTACGCCATTCATCTATGGAGAGCGGCCCGTCCCTGGTTCCAAGCCAGTTCCACCCGGATTTCACGCCGCCTCAAGCTGGCTCACCGGTACCTCGACTTCCTGCTTCCCGCCAAACATCGGAACCAGAACCCTCGCAGTCTCCCCCTTGATCGAGAGGATCGGCACGCAGAGATGCGCCCATGCACTGCCGGGCAGCTCGACGAGGTCGCCGACGCGGAACGACCGGTGTACCCGTGCGGTGCTGGTTGGAACCAGCCCACCGGACATGCGGGCGAGCTTCTGGACCGCCTCGTCCCGGATGAGACCGGGGCGCCCGTCCACCGTCACAACACCGGTCACACCGCGCCCCGCGAACGCCCTCACGACATCCCACGGGTCTGCGCCCGCCGCAAACACGTATCTCGGCAGCAGCGCGTAATCACGCTGCACGCGGCGGTTCCGGCCCGTCCTCTTCCACTTGGTCTCCACCGGGCAGAAGGCAGAAAGGCCCCGGCGGCGCAAGATCTCCTCGACGGCGAACTCTTTCATCGGAGACGTGCGGAGCGCAAACCACGCGGTCATTTTTCAATTTCTCCAGAATGTAACGCGCGGACTCGATTGAGATGGGAATTTTGGTGCGGCCAAGCTCGTTCGCGAAACGAAGGGCCTGGCGCAGCTCTTTCTCGGCGTAGGTCATCC
>CAZXLQ010000004.1:40902-47695 GCA_964641945.1 uncultured Clostridia bacterium | reverse complement strand
TGGCTTGCCGGTTGGCTGGCTTGCCCTCTTGGGGTCTTTCCCCCTTTGCGTCTTTGCGTCTTCCCTCTGCGCCTCTGCGAGAAACTCACCTCTCGCCGCGGACCGTCTAAGCCTGCACCAACCGCACCACCGTCGCCCCCCACCCGCCGCGGCTTGCCGGCGCATCGTCGTACGCCTCCACGACCTTCGACCTCTCCAGCACCTTCCGCACGATCTCTCTCTGCACGCCGATGCCCTTCCCGTGCACGATCCTCACGACCGTGAACCCGCGCGCCGACGCCTCTCCCAGGTACGACTCCACCAACTCCGGAATCAGCCTCGGCGGCAGCCCGTGCAGGTCCAGCTCGTCCCGTATCGGAAACTCGACCGTGTCTCCAAACGGGTTCTCCTCATCCCAATCGTCGTCCGCCGATGTCACCGTTCCTCCGGCCTCGGTTCCCGGTATCTGAACTTCTCGAGCACCGCAGGGTCAGTGATCTCTCCGACGACATCCTTGCAGATCCCGCACCGGTACCGGATTGCCGTCGGCAGCGGCGTGTACATCAACCCGAAGATCAACTGTCCCCAGAAGCTGTACTCCTTCTCGGGCCTTACCCTCGGGTGCTTCTTGTCGTGCCCGCACCGGCAACGCACGCCTTCATCCGCTTCCATCCGCGAAGGATACACGAGGGAGAGTGAGTGGACAGGATTGTCAGGATTTGAAGAGGATTAACGGGATGGCTTGATTCAGGTCGTAGCGTGCGCCAGTACTCAACGAGCATTCCTGTGAATCCTCTGCAAATCCTGACAATCCTGTCCACTCCCCCTCACCCAAGGATGATCGACTCGAGGATGTCAGCCACCCTCGGATCCGCGTGCAGGCCGATGGCGACGACCGCGTGGTGCGTGACGTCGCCGTCGACGCCCGTCGCGACCATGTTGCGCAGCAGCGCCAGGCTTTCGCCGCTGTCGGCCCGACCAGTCCAGTAAACCGGGTGCCCGCCGTAATCCCGCTTCCTGTCGAGGTTGTACACCTCCACGCGCGAAGGCGTTGCGGCGCCATCCTCGTAGAGCATGAACACCGCGACGTTGCGCGTCTCGACCTTCGAGTTCTCCTGGATCGTCAGTCCGTCGAACGTCGTGACGCCGCGCACGTTGCGCATCTCGAAATCCACCGCGACCCCGCGCCGGATGTCGAATCCGTACGCGACCCAGTAAGCCGAACCAGTCCGATCCGAACGTCCGCGCGCCACGGCCAGCTCAACGCGCGTCTCGAGCGTTGCACCGTCGACGGCAATGAACCCGGCTCGTCCCGAACTGCTGGCAGCCGTCGCCGACGAGTCCTGGTCGGGCATCACCCCGTCGAACATCGCAAACGGCATGAGAACGAAGATGACGGCGAGGATGGCATTCATTGTCATTCCCCCGCCTTGAGCAGCTCTTCGAGGTACTTGCCCGATTCCGGATCGTCGCTTTCGGCGATCCAGAACACGGCGCGCTTCCGGAGCTCGTGCACTTTCTCGGCGCGGGCGATCTCGATGAGCTTGCGCATCGCGCGAGGATCCTCGATCTGCGCGATGGTATCGATGATGCCGAGCTTGACGTTGACGTCGGTCTCGCTCGCGTAGGCCGACGAAAGCGCATCGACGGCCTTCTCGGGGCTGCCCTCGGCGAGTTGCATCATCGCCATTCGGCGAATGTCGGAGTCCTTCGCCGTCTTGAAGATCTGCATGAGCTTCTCGGCGGCCTTCGGACGCTTCGACTGCGAAAGCGCGATGACGGCGAAGCGTGCGATCTCGGTGTCGACGTTCGCGTCATAGATGCGGATGAGCGAGTCCACCGCCGCGTCGTCGTCGTACTGGCCGAGCATCAGGATGGCGTGCTGCCGAAGGTCCTGGCTCTTTCCGGACGTCGCGAGCTGTTCGATGAACGCGCGGCCCGCCGGAGACTCGTCGCGTGCGAGCGTGAACAGCGCCATCCGCGAGACCTCGACGTCGGTGGACGTCAGTGTGAGGTCGCGCAGGGCGGCGACAACTCGCGCGTCGACCGCGTCGTCGACCCGGTCATCGATCCTGTGCGAAAGGCCGATGACGGCGGAGCGGCGCAGTCCCACGTTCTCGCCGTTCTTCACCACGTCGAGCAGGAGGTCGACGGCCTTCGGATCGTCGGACTGCCCGATGAGCATCAGCGCGCCCTCGCGAAGGGCCGGCGAAGCCTTCGACCCGTTCTTCACGAGGTCCGAAGCGATCGTCAGCGCACGCTGCGGGTTCGTGTCGAAGAGTCCCTGGAGCGCAATGATCTTGAGGTCGTCGTCTTCCGAGCGGCGAACGGCCGGATCGTCGATCCCGCTACGGCCGAGCTCGATCGCGAGCGCCCTCGCGTCCTTCGCCCAGCGCGAGGCATTGTGCTCGGCGAGGATGCGCTCGACGGCCGCCATCGACTCGGCGCGCATCCCGAGCTTCTTGAGCGAGAAGGCGTACCAGTAGAGCGACGCGTCGATCTGCGAGCTCTTGGGGAACTTCTCGATGTTCATCCGCAACCGGTCGACGGCCGCCTTCCACTCGGAGCGCCCGATGTGCTCGCGCGCTTCGGCGAGTGCCTTGCGTTCGGCTTCGGCGGCAGTTTCGTCCTGGGAGGTCGCTGCCACGACGGGCACGGTCAGCAGCAGCGCGGCGACCGCGCCGGCGAGCCATCCGGCGCCGGCTCGGCGTTTCGGGGAGTTGGGAAGAAGAGTGCAGGTGCTCATTGTTCAATCCAATCTTCGGAAAAGTGTTCGCGCCGTGGCGCGATTGCCGGTATCAGTAGCCGGCCGCGGGGCCGGATCGGGCGTAGAGCTGAACGCCCGCCACGATGGCGGATCGCTCCACGCGGTCCTGGATCGCCAACACGTCGCCCTTTGTCGGACGCGCGTCGAGGTTTGCAATGTCGAGCAGGTACGGCTCGATGTCGGAAAGCACGGAGTAGGCCGGAACGTCGCGCTGATTCATGGCCGATCGCCGAAGCAGAACGTTCCGGGTGAGCAGCTCACGCGAGCGGCGGCTCTCGTAGGCGAGGCTTTCGGTATCGTCGGGAGCCGTGTTGCGGAACGACCGGAGCAGGATCTGCGCCTGTTCGAGGTGCATTGCCGTCGACAGATCGACGTCGTTCGAGACTCGGCGCGCCGCGGTCGAAGGGGCCCGGTCCGGAACCGGCAGGACCGTCGGGGCGGCTCCGGCTTGCGGCGCGCCATGTGCAACTTGCTGGAAAGAACCGGTGTGGCGTCGGCCACCGGATTTCGGACCGTTTCGGTCATTGCCGGTTGGTGGCGGAGCAGTCGCCCTGTCGTCCGGTGTCACCGGTGTATTTCCTGCGTCCGTGCCGGGCGCGGGAGGCGGCGGCGGGACGGGCGTGTGCGCCTGGAGCGCCTCCGGCTCCTGCGAGGCGACCCAGATCCCGGTGCCGCCGATCGCGACGGCGGCGATGGCCGCAGCGGCGGCGAGAGGCAGGAATCGGACGGCGAGGGTCCGGGGACGGAACGCCACGACCGACGAACGACGGCCGGGTTGCATCGGGAGTTGGACGTCGGGGACTTCGGCCTTCGAACGGTAGACGGCGAGCACGCCCTCGAGGCGGGCGACGTCCGCGTCCGTCTCGCCGCTGCCGTCCCAGAGGTAGGCATCGTCGAGCGGCTCGCCCGTCGACCGGTAGGCGCCGAGCAGTTCTTCGAGCCGCTCCACGTCTTCGTCCGGTTCACCGGTGCCGTCCCACAGATACGATTCCCTGTTCATTGTTCGCTACCCCCGAGTCCCAGCCGCTCACGCAACTGCTTCATCCCGCGATGCAGGTTCACGCGCACCGACGCCGGTGTCAGCCCGGTGCGCTCCGCGATCTCCGGCCCGGTCAGGCCCTCGACGAGTCGCAGGACCAGGGTCTCGCGATACGCCTCGGGCAGCGCCCGGATCGCGGCGAGCGCCCGAGCGGCCTCGCCGGCGTCCGACGTCGACCCTTCGGCCGGAATGTCGTCCGTGAGTTCCTCGGCGCGCGGCCGTTGGCGATGGAAATCCATCGCGCGGTTGCGGGCGATTGCGGCAACCCACGGCCCGAAGGCCGACGTGTCGCGCAGCGAATCGAGCCTGTCGAGCGCCGTCAGGAAGACGTCCTGGACGAGGTCGTCGACGTCGTCGACGGGCACCCTGGCGAGCAGCACGCCGTGAACGAGCGGTGAAAAGAGCTTGTAGAGGCGCCCGAAGGCGTCCCGATCGCCTGCGCGAACGGCTTCGACGAGTCCGGCGCCGGCGGTACGCTCAAGCGCGGCGCGGCTCACGGCTGGCTGCCCCTCGAGTCGCACGACGTACATTTCACGAATCGCCTCGGCCTCCATTTTCGTCTCCTACGCCCTGTAAGACGGGAGACGAGCCCGAGCGTTAACGGAGAGTGGACAGGATTAACAGGATTTTTCAGGATTGACAGGACTACTCGAGTGGAAGAGCCGTACACCAACCAATCAAACAATCCTGTTAATCCTGAAAAATCCTGCTAATCCTGTCTACTCTTACCGCACCGAATCCGCGGCGCGGACGAGCTCACGGACGCGTGCCGCGTCGACCGGGTTCGCGCACTCCCCGCCGTGTTTCACGCTCGTCCCGACGATGATCCCGTCGGCGATCCCGAGAAACGCGGCAACGTTGGCGGCATCGGCGCCCGAGCCGATGAGCAGGGGCCTGTCCCCCGCAAGCGCCTTCGCCTCGCGGACCTTCTCCAGGTCCGGCGCGTCGCCGGTCATCCGGCCCGAGACGATTAGCGCGTCGGCGCCGAAGAACCGCGTCCACGCTATGTGTGTCTCGAGGTCGATGCCCGGGAACCGCACCGAGTGTTTCTTGTCGACGTCGCAGAAGAGCTTGATGTGCTCGGCACCGAGGTCCGCCCGGCGGCGCATGAGCTCCGCCGACGAGCCTTCGTCCCACTGTCCGGCGTCCCACACTCCCGCGCCGGTGAACATGCACACGCGCACGAAGTCGGCGCCGGCGGCGATGGCGATGCCGAGCAGCGCGGTGCCGCCGTTGTGGACGACGTTGATGCCGAGTGGAAGGTCGACGGCGTCGCGTACGGCCCGGGCGACGACGGCGTGCGCGGCGATGCTTTCGGGCGCGATGTGCGAGCCGGAGCGGAACGGGATGTCCCACATGTTCTCGACGATGACTCCGTCGACGCCGCCTTCGGCGAGCGCCTGCGCATCGGCGACTGCCGCCCGGACGACTTCATCGATGCCGGCGCCGGTGTAGCCGGGGGATCCGGGCATCGGCTGGCAGTGGACCATTCCGATGACGGGCTTCTGTGTCGGGAAGACGTCGCCGAGGTCGCGGATGCGGAGGGCGTCGAGTCGGGTCTTCCACTCCGGCGTCATCGGATTCCTTCGTCGGGCAGGCGGAATCGGGTGTAGAGCCTGACGACCCAGCCGATGACGAACAGGATGAATCCGAAGAAGACCGGCCAGAACCACGACATCGGCAGGTTTCGCGTGTAGCCGACGTTTGCTTCGAAGATGAGCTGGAACGTGACGACGAAGAAGATGAGGATCCCGACGAAGATCCAGGTCGTCATTTCCGCGAGGTCGGAGCGGGTTTCGTCGGCGCGGTCTCCCGAGAGCCAGTATTCGCGGTTCGGGAGGTTGAGGGAGCCGGCAGGAATCCTGGCGATGAGGAACTGGGTGCCGAATGCGAGCAGGAGGAAAAAAGCGATGAATCCGCCGTAGAGGGCTACGAAGGCGCCTTTCGACATCCAGCCGTTCGGGTTGCCGGAGATGTCGAAGTGCGACGCGACCATGCGCGGGAGGCGCATCGAGTAGAACGCGATCTGCCCGGCGGCGACGAACGCGGCGAAGACGGCGATGAGGCGGGTGACTTTCATGGCTGAGGTCTCCGGGGCGAAGGTACCGCCAACGGTCGTGAGTTCCAAGAGAGAAGAGCTTCGCACACAGAGACACCGAGGCTCAGAGGCACGGAGCCGGAAAAGCACGGAGGCCCGGATTTGGTCTCTACGAGCCTCCGTGTCTATTTGCAATCGAGTACACCGTCACTCAGTTGCGAGGTTCTTCCAGTGCCTTGATCACTCGGACGACGAGTGCAGCACTGAAGCGGTCGTTGAAGCCACTGGGGACCGTGGATCCCGCCAGAATGTAGAGGTTACCGGCGGCGTCGAATGCCAGTGAGGCGGGTGCCTCGACGGTCGCCTCATTTGCCGGACCTCCCTCGCCGCTATTCACGCCGTTGTCCGGACTGCCAATCACGTGAATGACCAGGTTCTGAGCAAAGTCGAGTGCGACCACCATGTGATTCGAGTAGTCTGCCACGTAGAGCCGGCCGTCTGGACCGAAGGCCAGGCTCGAAATACTCCCGTATCGCGCATCGACAATTGACACTTGAGCTGGAACTCCCTGGTCACCTCCGCCAGAGACAGTCTTGATGATCCCCGAAGCAGTTACTTTGCAGATTCGGCGGCCGTCTGCAATGTAGAGTTCTCCGTGAGGGGAGATTGCCACCGCACCAGGCTGGACAAACGCAGCTGACACAGCCGGACCGCCCTCGCCGTCGTAGGAAGTACCTTCGTGAATGCGTCCGGCGATCGTCCGGACACTTCTCGAGGCCATCTCGATCAGCCTCACACGTCTCGTATCACTGTCCACAATGACGATGTCACCGTTCGGGGCCGTCGTGATCTCGGCAATGTGGCCGAAATTCGCATTACTGGCAGGAATACCGTCAGCCAGGTCAATACCGCCACCGCCAATAAAGGAAAGCCGTCCCAGCTTGTCCGTAGCAATCAACATCTCCGGACT
>CAZXLQ010000004.1:0-40802 GCA_964641945.1 uncultured Clostridia bacterium | reverse complement strand
CCAGCGACTCCGAACCTCACATATTGACCGAGATCTTCATAAGAACGGACTTTTCCGTCCTGACCGATCAGAAGAAGCGCGCCCGTATTGGCAAAACCTGATTGAATCGCGAGCGCAACCTGGCCGTGTGAATCAATATCTATGCTCGAGACTGGAAACCTCGTTTCAGTCGGGAGGTGCCCGTCCGTGGGAAGGCCGACCTCCGGTCCTCCGCCAGCGACTACTCGGACGATTCGCGTGGCCGCATCCATACACAGGACACGGAGATTCCCGAAATCGCTCACAAAGAGATTGCCCGACCTATCGACGGCAATCGCATTAGGTCCGCGAAGAAGAAACTCGTCGCCGCCGGCAGCGCCATCCGCCCCCTCGCCCGATGCCTCCGCGTTGCCGAGCACGGTCGTCGTTTCGGTCGTAACCGGATCAACCCGCACGACGCGGTTTGTACCGGCATCGGCTATGAACAGTGCGCCGTCCGGCCCGACTGCCACTCCGACTGGAGCATAGAGGCCAAATGCCGCGGCCGGAGATCCGTCGATACCTATCTTGGGTTTCCCGACCCCGACAAAGGTAGTGATCACGGAGCTCTGGGCGTCAATTCGCCTCACCCGATACGACCCAGGAGACGCAAAATACACGTTTCCCGTCGAGTCTACGGCCACGTCGCCATACGAGGGGAAGTTCGTGTACTCAGAATCGGCCCCGAGCACCGCCAGATTTGCCTTGATTGCAAGCGCCCCGTCACCAAGCGCGGGCGCTGACGAGCCTGCATACGTCGTGACCTGACCACCCTTGATATCGGCCAGCGTGGGCGGCGTGACGTCAAGCTCGTACTGCGCTACTCCACCACGGGTGACAACGGAAACAAGACGAGCGCCTCTCTCCAGATTGATCCCTCCAACAACGATTCGAGTCGCACTCTCGACGCGTGCCGATTCGAACAAATGCCCATCGATGACCACGCGCGCTTCGGGAGGGAAATTCTCGCCCGTTATGACGATCTCTGCCGCCGTCTCACTCTCAAGCAATCTCGATGGCGTCAAACTCGTGATCCTAGGCGCGCCGACCTCGACGACGGCGATTGCGACTCCCGGTGACGACGCGTCGGCATCGGCGATGATCGCGCGGGTTCCCGATACGACGATGCTTGCAGGGCGACCGAGGCTCCCGGGCTGCGCGAGCAGCACCTGCGCTTCTGTCCCGTCGGCCGCACGCGTGATCACTGAGGCGCCCAGCGAATCCACGACGCAGACGTTCTGAGCGCTGTCGAACGCCACCGACGTTGGTGCAGAGAACACGAAGCCGGTACCAGGAGCGCCACGCCCTGCCTTCGACGCCACGCCCGCCGTCGAGACGCGACCGAGATACGGAGAGCCGCCCGGTTCGATCCGCACCAGCCGCACAGCATTGTTACCCGTGTCCGCGACTGCCAGCAGGTTACCTTCAGTGTTGATCGCAATCCCCGACGGAAGCTTGAACGACGCTTCGCGGAACAGTCCATTCCTGAAGCCGAGAACTCCTGGCTGGCCGGCCAGCAGCGAGACGGCGTCTCCACGTCCGTTCAGGTAGTAGAGCGCATGGTTTCTTGTGTCGGCGACGAACAACGACTGCCCGAACGCGGCGACACCTTTCGGCGAGTCGAAGACGGCTTCGGCAGCCGGCACAGCGTCTGCATCGATGCGACCGTGGAACTGCGGAACGCCGGTCGCGACGCTCGTCCGCCCGTCGAATCCGACCTTCCGGATGCAGTGGTTATCGGTGTCAGCGACGTATAGGCCTCCGTTCGTCGAAACGTCGACGCCGAGTCCGGTCGGATAGTGGAACCGCGCATTCTGGCCCGTACCGTCCTGGTACCCGGCTTCTCCCTTAGTGCCGGCGAAGATCTCGTCGCGAACGCCGTCCGATCGGTAAATGACCTGCTCGTCGGGACTCGTCAGGTAGATCCGGCCCGCCGTATCGCTCTTGGTGTCGCCATCTCCCATCGAGCCGTGGCGCCGCGTGACGCGCGCGACGACGGCGGTCGTCGTGACTTCACCTCTCCCGGTCACCGCAGTGATGGTGGCGAATCCATAGAGCCTGCCCTTGAGCACGCCCTTCTTCGTGACCTTCGCAACGGTGGGACTGCCGGTCTTCCACACAGTGACGGACACATCGCCCGTCTCGTCGACAACCCGTAGCCGGATGTTCCTGCGCTCGTTGACGACCGGAGGATCCTCACCCGCTGGCCCGACGATACGCAGCTGCGGCACCGGTGCCGCGGCAGACACTCTCGTTTGCGGCCCGGCGACCACCAAGGCAAGCGACAGGACCAATGCCGTAGAGAGCAGGGTCCGGATGCGATGCGTCACAATCTCAACCTCTGAACTTCAAGGCTCCGCTGGCAACATCGGCCAACCGTCGACGCCGTGCACTCCAGCTCTGCACGCTCCCCTCGAGCGCGCCACGGAAAACTACCACAGCAGCGTCGGCACTCGAACACATGCGTCGTGGGGCACCGATTGCATCGAGCGAGAAAGCTTCGCGCACTGAGGCACGGAGAAACGAAAACGCGGAGGCCCGAAGATGTTTTCTCCGAGCCTCCGTGTCCTTGTGCCCTTGAGCGCGAAGCTCCCCCGGTTTCCCGAGGGAGCCCCTCACCGTTACTGGATCGACACTGAGTCGATGAAGAACGTCGTCTGCTGCGTCGAATCTTCAGTCGCCTCGAACGAGATCCGGTAGTTCGACAGAGCCGTCGCCGGAATCGTCAACGTCACCAGCGTCCAATTCGTATACGCCGACTTGTTCCGATTCGTGTACGTCGCGATCGGCGTTGTCGTGACGAGCCCCCCCGACGTGTTCCTTATGCGCACGTAAAGGTAGTCGTACGCCGTCGTCGTCCCTTCGGTCGACGACATCTTGAGCCAGAATCGCAGCGTCTTCGTCGTTCCGTTGAACCCCGCAATCGGCTGGTAGAAGTTCGTCGTCCTTGCGTTGCCAAAGCCCAGCATCTTCACCGCGCGCGTTCCAGCCTGCGGCGACGTCGTGATCAGCGACGAGTTCGTTGCCGCGACCCACGGTGTCCACGCTCCCGTGTCGAACCCGCCGTTCGTCACAAGCTCCGTCGTCGCCCCAGCCTGGTTCACCGTAAACGTCCGGCCGGCGATCGTCATCGTTCCCGAGCGTGCCGCGCCCGTGTTGGCCGCCACCGAGTAACCGACCGTGCCGTTGCCCGAACCGCTCGCCCCGCTCGTGATCGTCAGCCACGCCGCGCCCGACGTCGCCGTCCACGCGCATCCCGTCCCGGCCGTGACTGTGACCGTTCCCGTCGTCGCAGCCGCCGTCGGACTCGCGCTCGATGGGCTGATCGAGTAGGTGCAGCTACTGCCGCCTGAGAGAGCCACCGTGTACGTGCCCACGTCCGACGCCGTGTACGACGTGCAGTGAATCGTGAGCGTGCCACTCGTGGTCGGCGTGTACACGATCTTCGAGTTCGTGCCTCCGTTGCCGTCATCGTCCTGCGCGAGCACCGTCGAACCACTCAGGAGATAGACATATGCGTCGAACGGCGCGTTCAATGTGATCGTGTAGGCCGTCCCGGCAGTCGCCGAGAACGTGAAATTATCGTAGTAGAACGTGCTCGTTCCCGATGTTCGGATTGTCGATATGCAGTCGGTCGTGGCGAGGGAGCCCGACAATGATGAGCCCGACGTGATCGGCGTCGTCGACGACGAGCAGGTCGTCCCGGCAGCCTGGTTCACCGTAAACGTCCGTCCCGCGATCGTCAGAGTGCCAACGCGCGCCGCGCCCGAGTTCGCCAGGACCGAATAACCGACCGAACCGTTGCCCGAGCCGCTCGCTCCGCTCGTGATCGTCAGCCACGATGCGTTCGACGTCGCCGTCCACGTGCAGCCCGTGCCGGCCGACACGCTCACCGATCCCGTCGTCGCCGGCGCCGCCGGGCTCGAGCTCGTCGGGCTGATCGTATACGTGCATCCTCCACCGCCGATCGTCGGCGCCATTCCTCGCGCTGTGAACCTAGCGCGGATCGCATCCTGTTCAGCCGTCGTGTAGCCGAGGTTGATCGCCGCCTGGAGAACGGAATTCGCGCCGTCTACGAACGTGTTCGACGACGACGTCATCAGGAAGTGCGACTGGAGAATGACGCGGTCAGCGCGCTGGACTCCCGTCGCCGTGCCGTTCAGTCCGATGAAGTCCGAACGGATCTGCCAGAGCGTCGACGACCACAATTCACCGTCGGCGTGGACCTCGTTGGTCCAGTTCTCCGGATAGTGCTTCGAGGACGTGATCGAGCGGATCGTGGGCGGTACCGCCGAGGAATAGGACGATGCGTCCCATTCCATCACCGCCGTTTCAAAGGCCGTCCCGGCCTGACCGTAGCGCTGCGAGGTCACGGACGCGCCGAGGTAATCTCCCCAACCTTCTCCCATGGCACCGGTGACCGCGCCTCCCCAGACTCCCGGCTTGGAGTTGTCGTGAATCGAGTGACCGTACTCGTGCAACACGACCTCGGCGTCTTCTCCATCGTCGACGCCGCCATATCCAATAGTCAGGTCGCCGGTACCACTGCCGTTCGGCTGATACCACGACTGGTCGTCCGCCGTGCCGTTGATGTTGAAGCGAACACTCCGATTGTTGACATTGGTGAAACCGAGCGACTGGATGTAGCGCTGAGTCTCGTCGACATAGTAGTAGGTATTGACCGCATCGAACTTGGCTCCGGTCGCTGCTGTCGTCGATCGCGTGTGGGTGTAGTTGCCACTAACCGGGACCGCCCGGTACGTACTCGCCGTGAGTGTGTGCGTGTCGCAGAAGCTCCCGACAAGACCTGTCGTCGACGTGAGCCCCTGGAGCGTCACCGTCTGGTAGGCAGTCGATGGAATCGTGCTCGTGTCTTCGAGCGCCGAGTTCCCGGTGGCCGCCATCGCGTTGCCATTCTTGAAGACCTGTCCCGTCGCGTACATGTTGATGTCGCGCGGCCGGCCGATCACCGTGCCGGTCGCTGCGTCGATGAAGAACTCGTAGGTCGGGCCGGCGCCGCGAACCGGGCTTACGGTCGGCTGGATGATGTGGTGCGCCAGGAACGCCGTGCCCTCGGCATCTACGTAGACGACGAGCTCGGCAAGCGTCGGCTCGACGCCGGTTGAATTCCGGAGGCGCTCGCCAACCAACACAAGCGCTTCATCAATCGAGATTGCCGGTTCAACGGAGCCGAGGTTGATACGGTCGAAGTAGTCTCCGCCCACAACCGTCACTTCTCCTCTCGGATCGAAGTTGACGGACAACTGGGCCCCGAAGACCTTCACGCCCAGAAAGTCCTGCTGGAACGTAAGGTGGGTTCCGCCCGGCGACTGCTTCTCGGACACGAGAGTCAGGTCCGAGAGGTCCTGCCGCAACCCGAACAGTTCCGGGCTCGACGACAGGAATGTGCGGGCGGCGGCTTCGGTTGCGCCGCCAAAGTCTCCCATTTTTCCGTAGAGGGCCATCGGGATGCCACGGTCGCCCCAGGTCACTGCCACGTCGCCCGTCCTCGCGACGAACGAGTCAACGGCTTCGATCATATGAACCGACGGCTCGATGATCCGACGCTCGGAGCGACGCTCGGTCCGGCGCTGCTTTCTGTTTGGCTGTGACGACGCTTGCGCGCCCAGCGCGGAAGCGAGCAGCGCAATCAAACACAGGGCGAGCAGTGATACGGGCTTTAGGGTGAACCTGGACATTTCTTGGGTCTCCGTTGTGGCTTTATTCGACCGCTAGAACCGACTCGCCGGTGAGAGAGGTGACGAAGTCGTGATCTGGTAAGCACGCGGCGTACCACAGCGCCGACTAAATGCAAGTTATTGATAACAAATTCGCTATGACCGACCAGGGCGAGGGGCGTTTGTGCGCACAGTGACAAGGCGCTTTACGAGGATCGGACCCACGGCTTCCAAGTGATTGAAATCAAAGTAGATGGGCGACTGTCAACTTGAAGGACAGGTGTGAAGGGCGTTAACGGGTGTGCTGGGCGGTCGCGCGCCTGTTCGGTTGCGCGCGAGTGCGCTTTGGCGTTTTGGCGCGAGGATGCGAACGACGTCGACCGGGCTTCGAGTACAGAGAGCACAGAGAAACACAGAGGGCACGGAGATCGCTCTCCGTGCCCTCTGTTTCCTCCGTGCTCTCGGCACGCGAAGCGTGCCTACTGGATCGACACCCCGTCGATGTAGAACGTCGTCTGCTGCGACGAGTCTTCGGTCGCGTCAAACGCGATCCTCGAGTTCGCCACCGCTGTCGACGGTACTGTCAGCGTCACCTGCACCCAGTTCGCATACGTGTTCTTGTTCCGGTTCGTATACGTCCCGAGCGTCGACAGTGTCGTCCCTGACGAGTTCTTCAGCCTCACGTACAGGTTGTCGTAGGCGCGTGTCGTTCCTTCCGCCGACGAGATCTTCAGCCAGAAGCGCAGAGTCTTCGACGTTCCGTTGAACCCGGCGATCGTCTGGTAGAAGTTCGTCGACGTCGTCGTCCCTCGGCCCAGCATCTGCGCCTTGTACGTTCCTGCCTGCGGCGACCCCGTCGTCACCGTCGAGTACGTCGCCGCCACCCAGGGCGTGAACACTCCCGTGTCGAACCCGCCGTTCGTCACGAGTTCGCCTCCGCCCGCCGTCGGACACGTCAGCGCCAGCGTGTACGCTCCCGTCGCGTTCGTCGAGTAGCTCGTCGCGTCGATGTAGTAGGTCGTTCCCGCCGTCACCGTGTACGTGATCTTCGAGTTCGTACCTCCGTTCGAGTCGTCGTCCTGCGCCAGCGCCGTCGTCGCCGTCGCCGTGCTCTTCAGTACCAGCCAGCAGTCGAATGCCGACGAGTTCAGCGTGATCGTCGCTGTTCCGCTGGCCGTCGGCGTGAAGCTGTACACGTCAGCGTAGTAGCTCGATCCTCTCACCGTCGATCGCCCGTCCGTCGTCGCCAGCGATCCGCTCGCCGACGCTCCGCACGCGATCGGCGTCGCGCCCGTCGATCCCGCCGCCTGGTTCACCGTGAACGTCGCGCCGGCGATCGTCATCGTTCCACTTCGCGCCGCGCCAGTGTTTGCCGCCACCGAGTAACCAACCGAACCGTTGCCCGAGCCGCTCGCGCCGCTCGTGATCGTCAGCCACGCCGCGTTCGACGTCGCCGTCCACGCGCATCCAGCTCCGGCCGTCACGCTCACCGTTCCCGTCGTCGCCGTTGCCGCCGGACTCGCGCTCGTCGGCGAGATCGAATACGTGCAGCTCGCCGCCGCCGCCTGGTTCACCGTGAACGTCTGACCCGCGATCGTCATCGTTCCCGAGCGCGCCGCGCCCGTGTTAGCCGCAACCGAGTAGCCGACCGAACCGTTGCCCGTGCCACTCGCGCCGCTCGTGATCGTCAGCCACGCCGCATTCGACGTAGCCGTCCACGCGCAGCCCGCGCCGCCCGTGACACTCACCGTTCCCGTCGTCGCGCCAGCCGCCGGGCTCGCGCTCGTCGGGCTGATCGAATACGTGCATCCGCTCGCCTGGTTGACCGTGAAGGTCTGGCCGGCGATCGTCATCGTGCCCGTGCGCGCCGCGTCAGTGTTCGCCGCGACAGAATATCCCACGGAACCGTTGCCCGAGCCGCTCGCGCCGCTCGTGATCGTCAGCCACGCCGCGTTCGACGTCGCCGTCCACGCACAGCCCGTTCCCGCCGTCACGGCCACCGTTCCGGTCGTCGCTCCGGCTGCCGGGTTCGCGCTCGTCGGCGAGATCGAATACGTGCAGGTCGACGTGGGACACGTCAACGCCAGTGTGTAATTGCCCGTGGCGTTCGCCGTGTAGCTCGTCGCCTCGAGGTAGTACGTAGTGCCCGCCGTCACCGCGAAGGTGACCTTCGAATTCGTCCCGCCGTTGCCATCGTCATCCTGAGCCAGTGCCGTCGTCGCCCCGAGCGAGCTCTTCAGCACCAACCAGCAGTCGAAGACCGCCGAGTTCAGCGTGATCGTTGCCGTTCCGCTGGCCGACGGCGTGAAGCTGTAGTTGTCAGCGTAGAAAGTCGCACCTCGCACGCTCCCTCGACCGTCCGTGGTAGCCAGAGCGCCATCCGCCGACGCACCGCACGCGATCGGAGTTGCGACACCTGGCGCCTCGACCGTCAGAGTGAACGTCGTCGTCCGTGTCAGCGATCCACCAGTGCCGGTTACCGTGATCGTCGATACGCCAACAGGCGTGCTGCCGCTCGTCGTGATCGTCATCGTCGAAGTGCCCGAGCCCGGCGCCGCAAACGAAGCGGGCGAGAACGAGGCAGTCGCGCCGGCCGGGAGCCCCGACGCCGTTAGCGCAACCGATGCGTTGAATCCGCCCGAAACGGCCGACGTGATCGTGCTCGTGGCCGGCGAACCCGGTGCAACCGTCGCCGACGACGGCGAGGCGCTCAAGCTGAAGTTCGGCGTCGGCGTTCCGCCGTCCGTCGCGTTGCCGGACCACGCCATCGCGAAGTCCTGGCCCGTCATTCCCGTAACGTTCGTCGGCACGCTCGTGCCGCGAACTTCGATCGTCCACGTGCCCGTCGCCGGGCTCTGCACGAAGACGTTTTCGACGTTGTTCGCCGTGTCAGCCGACGCACCCGGATTGGCCGTCGACCAGAGGCCCGTGAACTTGTTGCCACGATAGACGGTGCCGTTCGGCGCCGTGACGACGAGGTCGAGGTTGTTGACGAGCGGAGCCGAGGAGCCGGCCGTGCCCTGCGGATCCGTCCAGACCAGCGTGATCTTGAGCGGCACCGACGAGCCGTTCACCGTGATCGTTCGCGAATTCGAGCCGCCCGTGGTCAGGCCCGTGCCCTGCTCGATGTACCGGATCGTGCCGCCCGTCGGTCCCTGGACCGAATTCTTGAGGTTTAGCCGTCCCCAGCCCTGCGCGTAGGCGCCGGTCGCCGTGTTCTCGTAAGTGTAGCCGCTCATTGCGACCGCGCCGTTGATCATCGACGCCTTCGCAAGCGCCGGCGACGGGAAGGCGCCGCCCTGCGTGGCCTTGTAATACTGATAGAAGACCGCAGTCGCGCCGGCCGCGATCGGGCAGGCCATCGACGTTCCCGGCATCAGCTCGTAGTTCGCACCCGTCCAGGCCTGGTCCCACGAGTGGTCGGCCAGCGAGTCGTCCGAGGCAAACGAGAGGACGTTCGCGCCCGTGGCGACGATGTCCGGCTTGATGCGATTCTGCGACGGGCCGCGGCCCGAGAAGTCGACAACCGTATTGAGGTTGCCCGAAAGCGTTCCGGGAGCACCCGACGTGTAGCTGCCACAACGCACGTTGTACGACGCGCCGACCGTCAGCACGTTCTTGCCGTTGCCCGGCATTCCGACCGTCCCGGCGCCGCTGCCGTCATTGCCGGCTGCGAAGATGGCGCAGAGCGCCTGGTTGCCGGCTTCGGTCGTATCCGCATCGCGCACGGCGCGATCGATCGTCACCGACTGTGAGCTGTAGGTGTAGCTGTTCGTGTAGCCCCACGAGTTCGTGGAGATCTGCGAGGCGTTGTCCTGGCCCCACTTCATCATCGTGTCTTCGGTCGTCTTGCCCGTTGAACCCGGATCGAAGAGGTTGTTCGAGTTCAGGGTCGCGCCGTAGGCCATTCCCTTCGCGCTCGTCAGACCGGGAGTCAGGTCGCCACAGCCCGAAGTGCTCGCCGGAGGCGCCGTGCTGATCGCGCGTCCGGCAACCGAACCGGCAGTGTGGGTTCCGTGCGCATTGTCCGTGGCCGAATGGTTTCCCGCCGTGGCCGTTACCGTTCCCGTCGGGAACGCCGTCTGACCGCCGACGCCGTTCAGGTCGATTCCGCCGTCGTTGTGATTCACCGCAACGCCGGCGCCCGTGTAGCCCGAGTTCCAGACGTCCTCGACGGCCTGCACGCCCGACTTCGCCGCGAGGTTGTTCATCAGGCGACGCTCGTGCAGCAGCTCGAGCCACGCGAGGCCCTCGATTTCGTTGAGCGCCTGCCAAGCCTGCTCGGGCGTCATCTCGAAGGCGTTCTCGTATCCGAAGCCGGCCACGGCCGTCGCCGGTTCGACGATCCGGCGAAGCTGGCGCATCACGCGGCGCGGATTCGCATCCGCGTACGGCACGGCGATCATGATCGTGCTGCCGCTCTCCGCCATCCGGAGACCCTGGATCGCATCGATCGTCATCGCACCCTCGGCGACGGCCAGAACGTCCGGCGCGAGGCGGGCTGCGTTCGGGACCTTGTTCACACCGCGGATGGCAGCGCGGCCGGACGAGAGCGGAAGCGTGAGTGACGCCTGCAGCTGCTCACCGTTCGCGCGAACGACGACCGAAAACGGCGCCGCCGTGTCGACGATCTTCATGCCGAGCGCCGTGAGGTGCTCCGTCCACGACGTGTCGATCGGGCCCTGGAAGGACACGATGTAGTAGCCCTCGGCGCCGTCGCCGATGTCGGTCACATCGGTGCTGCCCATCCAGCTCCGATAGGCCACGATGTCCGCATTCTCGATGGCCGTGAGCTGAGAGAGGCGCTCGGGCGAGAGATGCTCGGGATGCTCGATATCGACGAGCTCGTGCTCGCCGTAGGTGTGGACCGACTCGATCTCGAGCCCGTCGACCGAGCGCTTGGAGCCTTCGGCTGCGACGAGCGCGCCGACCGGCGCCAGGTAGAGCCCCGGGAGCGGAGCTGCGATTTCAACCTGCGCCGGCGATTCCGCCGCCACGCCGCCAGGTGCCACGACCATGGTCAGAACCACCGTCGTGAGCGCCAACACCAGAGCTGTCATTCTGCTGAGCATCTTGTTCTTCGCCTCGTGCGTTTGGATTTCGTCTCGCGGATCCCCGGCATCCGGGGGTCGTCTCCGTCGTCGAGTTGTTTTCTTGATGGGAACCGCGATGCGTGCTGGGTAGCGGCATGGCCTAGTGCAAGAATCGGGCCACAAATGGCCTGCCTTCGGAATCCGTTGTCAGCACAGGGGTTACAGGTGAAACGGGGCGTTCTACTGATCTGCGGCAAAAGACCCCAAAACGACAAGCGACTTGACGGTGGAGATTGGAGGAGCCTGGTAAGTAATACGAAATATTGGAATTACAGACTGCCGACAACAGGCTTCACAGGTGTCAACGAAGTTGACGGGGAGTGACCTAGGTAGACCGCGGCGCTCCAGTTCATTGCGCGAAGCGCTTTGGAGTGCGGCGTGAAGCGCCGCTTTGGATTCCCGTCACGCGCTTCGTGTCGACAAGAAGCCGAAGCGGCGCTGCGCGCCGCACTCCAAGGCGCTTCGCGCAAGAGGGAGGTTGGGCGCCTATCGTCTCTCAGCTGCCGGCTTGATTGCGCGCACGGATCCACCCACGGAATCCGAGAAGTAGACCGTGCCGTCCGTGCCGATGGTCAGTCCGTTCACGAAGCCGATACGGGCATCCACGGCAGGACCTCCGTCCCCGCCCGATACGTCGAACTCGCCATTTCCTGCGATGAGTGTTACAAGTCCCGACTCGACGTCGATCCGGAATACGCGGTTACCGCTCCCAGCATACAGTCGACCGGTTTCGACGACTGCCAGTACGTTGGCCGGGATATCCGCAAGCTTCGTGATGATTCCAGTGGACGGGTCCACGCGTCGAATCCCGCCGAAGGCGTCGGCAATGTAGAGCGTGCCATCCGGAGCGACGGCAATGCTGACGGGGTTCATCCCGGCGTCAATTGCCAACCCTCCATCACCTGAGCTCCCGCCCAGCCCGTTGCCGGCAACGGTAGTGATGATCTGTGTTTCGGCGTCGATTCGCCGAACGGAGAGTCCGCCAAAATCGGCAACATAGATGTTGCCATCACTATCAACGCCGAGGTGACCCGGACTGATCAGTGCTTCTCGCGCGGGTCCTCCATCTCCTGAAGACGCAGGCACGCCCTGGCCGGCAATGGTTACGAGCTTTCCGGCGGTCGGATCAAGCCTGTAAATCCAACCCAGATCATCAGAGACCAGAATGCCAGTCGAGTGCACGGCGAGATCCCTAGGGTTGAGAAGCGCCGAGCCGAAGAGAACTCCATCGCCGGTCAGGACTCCGCCCCCTGCCGTCCAGACCGATTCACCAGTGAAAGAATCGAATCCAAAGACGCGCCCGCCATACAAGTCTGCGACCGAGAGGATGCTGCCGTCGAATTCGAGCGTTACGTTTTCCCCGAAGCGCCAACTCGTCGCCAGGAGCTCGGGTAGCTCACTCGGCAATCCTTCTCCTTCAGTCACGAGCGCTCCAGACCGCGCATCGATTCGCCAGAGCGACGAACGCACGGTGACCAAGTGCGTGAGGGCGACGACTATGTCACCGCTTCCGTCAAGCACGAGGTTGGCAGCTGACCCGAGCGGCGAATTGACCGCCTTGTCTCCCGGCTCGGGCATCTCGAGCTCGCCGGTCCCGCCGACCGTGGTTACGAGTGAATTCTCTGCATCGATTCGGCGAATGCGGTTGTGCGAACTGACAAACAGATTCCCGTCGGCGTCGAACGCTAGGCCGCGTGGCTCGAGTGCCGTTTCAAGCGCCACTCGTCCGTCGCCGTCGAATTCAGTCGCGCCATTACCCGCAATGTTCGTTGGGATTCCTGTTTCCGTATCCACGCGCACGATGCGCCCATTGGGAAGGCCCGCATAGAGCGCGCCATCCGGACCGGCCGCCATCGCGGCGAACCCTATGGCAGGCGGGAGAAAGCCGGATGCCTTCGCCCCATCAGGCAGGACAAGCGCCAGGAACGACGCCAGGTGCCCCTCGGGAACGTATCGAACGATTCCCGGCGCCTGGCGCGAGTTCTGGTTCACATACACCACCCCGTCGGCTCCGATCGCTAAAACTCCGGGACCCTCGATCGGCCTCTCGGTCCCGAGACCTGGCTCTTCGAGCGGGACGGGATCGCCCGTGCCGATCACGGTCGACACGATGCCCGTTGCCGCATCCACACGCCTCACTCGGTTGTTGCCGGTATCCGAAAAGTACACATTGCCATTGTCATCAATTGCCACGCCCGTCGGACTCGACAGGTCGGCCGTCACCGCCAGTCCACCGTCGCCGGAGTAGCCGTTCCTGCCCGTTCCCGCGATCGTCGTGAGCACTTTCGTGAATCCGTCGATACGACGGATCCGGTTCGCCCTGGCATCGGCGAAATACATGTTCCCGGTCGCGTCTAGTTTCAGATCCCGCGGGTCGATGACGGAGTTCGGACTTCCGACCGTGCCCCCGTCGCCGAAATACGGGATTGCTCCCCCGGCGACGGTCACCACATCGCCCGCTCCAACGTCCGCCAGACCGAGCGGCCGCACCTGGACGATCGACTGCGCGACGCCACCTCGCGTGAGCACCGTGAGCGAGCGCGCACCCGTGGAAATCTGCGCTGGAGCGACGATCCGGATCTCGGTCGAGCTGACGACCTGGAGCGACGTGACCGAAGCGTCGCCGACGGCCACGCGCGTCTCCGGCGGGAAGTTCCGGCCGCGGATGACGAGCTCGTCGCCGCCCGCGAGCCGGATAACGGCCGGCGAAACCGAGGCGATCTCGGGCGGTCCGACGTCGACGATGTTGATCCGTGAGCCGTCCTGGGATCGTCTGTCGAGAACGAAGACCTCGGTGCCACGCACGCTGAGGTTGCGCGGCTCCGCGAGCGAACCGGTTTGCGCCAGCAATAGACGCGACTCGACGCCGTCCACCCTTCGAGTCACGACCTCGGCCCGCCCTGCGCTCGTCACGTAGAGGTTGTCCGCTACGTCGAATCCGAGCGCCGACGGTTCTATGAATTCAGAGCCGCCGCCCGGACCTCGGGCGCCAGTTCTCGACGCGACGCCGACCGTTGAAACGACTCCCGAGTATCCGCCGCCGGGTTTCGGAAACAGCCGCACGAGCCGCACGCGATCGTTGGCTACGTCCGCGACCGCCAGCAGGTTGCCGGCGGAGTTGATCGCCAGCGCCGCCGGCGTGTCGAATCGTGCGGCCCGGCCTTCACCTTCGGCATAACCCGCTTCGCCTGGACTGCCGACAACCAGATGGACGAGGCGCGCCGCAAAGTCGACGAAGTAGATCGCGTGGCTGCCAGTGTCGGCGACGAAGATGTTCGATCCGAGCGATGCCACGCCACCTGGGTTCCGGAACGCCGCCGCATCGAGCGCCGTCGTGTCTGTCGTCATCGTCCCCGGCAGTCCCGCGACGTTGCCTGCCGCCAGTCGAACCCGACCGGTGAAGCTGACGGCGCGGACGACGTTGTTGCCGGTGTCGGCGACGAAGAGTCCTCCGTTGGCCCGCACGTCGATTCCAAGTCCTGACGGGACGTTGAACCGGGCATCCTGTCCAATGCCGTCACGATAGCCCGCTTCGCCACGGCGCCCGGCAAACAGTGAATCGACGACGCCGGACGATGTCCGCGAGACACAATCCGACGCCCCTGGACCACGCGACGTCACTAATGGCGGAGAAGCTGGCACTAGTTCGATATCCCCCATCGCCAGAGTACTGCAAGTCGCGACTTCCCGCGTACGTCGCGATAGCTCCGGAAACACTGTCTACGCGTAGGATCCGGTCGCGAAAACTATCTGCTATGAACAAGTTCCCGGTGCAATCCACTGAGACTGGACCGCCGCCAAGATACGCCTCAGTCGCTGGCTGACCTTCCGAGAACAGCGGGTACTGTCCTCCTCCAGCTACGGTGGCTCGACTTCCCGTCACGAGGTCAATCCGAGTCACACGTGCGGAGAATATCCCCATTCCCTGGAGTAGCACATAGATCTCAGTGTATCCGTTGCCGGCGACGAAGCTACCGCTTGCAAGACGTCGAATGCGGTCGTCATTGCCGACTTCAACAACCTGGCCCGCGGGGGCTGTTAAGGCCGAGAGGAACAGGTTTCCAGCTGGAGCCACGATCAGGGAGAGAACCTCGAAGCTGCCCGACGTCGCAAGTTCTCCGTCCGCTGGAACGCCGTCAATCAAACCGCCTCCCGCTACTACACTGACTATTCCCGTCACGGCGTCAACTCGCAAGAGACGTCGATTGCCTGCATCCGAGACGAAGAGATTTCCGGCACCATCCAGTGCAAGTGCTCGAGGGGTCCTCAGTCTGAACGTGGTTCCCGCGACATCGCCATCAGCTCCAGCGCCTGGAACATCGGGAGTTCCCAAGATCGTCGCCGCGCCCGTTGTTACCGGATCGACCCGCACAATCCGATGAAATCCAGTGTCGGCTATGTATAGAGCCCCGTCAGGTCCCACAGCCGTCGCGAACGGATTCCTCAGGCCAAACGCAACAGCCGGCAATCCATCATCTGTCAAGTCGCCTTTACCAGTGCCTACAACAGTCGTAGCAACGCCATTGAGCGCGTCGACGCGTCGAACCCGATGACTTACAGGCGATGTCACTAGCAGATTTCCCATGCCGTCACTGATCACGTTACCGCCGCCCGTCACACCATCGACTTGAACACTCTCGAGACTAAGAGCAGCCTCCGTCGCCCGCCCCCCGTCACCAATCGCCGGGTCGGCGGTCCCCGCAAACGTCGTGATCTCGCCCGGTGCGAGATCGTCGAGCTCCGGCGGCACGACGTCGACCTCGCGCTGCGCCACGCCGCCGCGCGTGATCACCGACACCAGCCTTGCACCTCGCACGAGCTCCGGCAGATCGGGAACGATCCTCGAGGCGCTCTCGACGCGGGCGTCTTCGATCAGTTGTCCGTCGACGACGACACGAGCCTCCGGAGGAAAGTTCTCGCCCTCGATGACGACCTCGCCCAGCGTTGCGCCTTCAGGCAGTCGCGAAGGCGTCACGCCCGTGATCCTCGGCGCGCCGACCTCGACGACCGCGATCGCCACGCCCGGCGACGATGCGTCGGCGTCCGCGATGATCGCACGCGTCCCGGACACGACGATGCTGGCAGGCCGGCCGAGGCTCCCGAGTTGAGCAAGCAGCACTTGCGCTTCCGTCCCGTCAGCCGCGCGCGTGATCACGAATGCGCCCTGCGAGTCCACGACGCAGACGTTCTGCACGCTGTCGAATGCCACCGACGTCGGCGCCGAGAAAACGAACCCTGCGCCCGGCGCGCCGCGCCGGGACCTCGAGGCCACGCCGGCCGTCGACACGCGGCCGAGATACGGCGAGCCGCCCGCCTCGATCCGGACGAGTCGAACGGCATCGTTCCCCGTATCCGCGACCGCCAGCAGGTTTCCCTCCGTGCTGATCGCGAGGCCCGACGGCAGGTTGAACGACGCCTCGCGGAACAGTCCATTCCGGAAGCCCGGCACGCCCGGTTGCCCGGCCAGCAGTGAGACGGCGTCTCCGCTTCCATTCAGGAAGTAGAGTGCGTGGTTTCGCGTGTCCGCGACAAAGAGCGCCGAGCCGACCGCCGCGACGCCCTTCGGCGAATCGAACGCCGCTTGATCCGCCGGGACAACGTCGGCGTCAATTCGTCCAGCGAACTGGGGCAACCCGACGGCGATACTCGTCCGGCCGTCGAAGCCGACCTTCCGGACGCAGTGGTTGTCGGTGTCCGCGACGTAGAGACCGCCGTTTGTCGACACGTCGACTCCAAGGCCCGTCGGATAGTGGAACCGGGCGCTCTGGCCCGTTCCGTCCTGGTACCCGGCCTGGCCCTTTGCGCCGGCAAAGATCTCGTCCCGCACGCCATCCGACCGGTAGATGACCTGCTCGTCGGGGCTCGTCAGGTAGATTCGGCCCGCCGAGTCGCTCTTCGTGTCGCCGTCACCCATCGAGCCGTGACGCCGCGTGACGCGCGCGACGACGGCGGTCGTCGCGGCCTCGCCTCGCCCGGTCACCGCCGTCACGGTCGCGAAGCCGTAGAGCCTGCCCTTGAGGACGCCCTTCTTCGTGACCTTCGCAACCGCGGGGCTCCCGGTCCGCCAGGCGGTGACCGCGACGTCGGCGCCCGTCTCGTCGACGACGCGCAGTTTCAGTTTCTTGCGTTCGTTGACGACGGGAGGGTCCTCGCCGGCGGGGCCGACGATACGGAGGTTCGGGGACGGCGCGGCGGCAGCCGGGCTGATGGTCGATGCGGCGCCGCTTCTGATGATGGTCGCCTGCGCAGTCGGCCCAAGCAGGAGGATCGACAGCAGGAAGGCGGCGATGATGCGAATCTGGGTACTACGGTTCATTGTGCGTTGTGGAGTTGGCGGGGATTTCGTAAGGCCGCCTTATGCTAGCACGACGTAGCCTAGCCCGTTGCGCGCAGCGCCTTGGAGTGCGGCGCGCAGGAGCCAGACTCCGGTGCCATTTGCAGACCCGAACATCCAGCGGAAGTCGTGGTCGCGTCCGTTTCAGTTCCTCACGAACGCAAACGGTTCGCTGCGCTTGCCGGTCAGCGGGTTGAACACCGTCACCGAAACCGGCGTTCCGACCGGAAGAAGATCGCCGAGGCGCGGGTCGGCGCTAGTCACGATCCGCGCCGTCCCGTCGTCGTTGCGCGACTTCGCGGGATAGTCCAGCGCCTCGAGGGCGAGCCCGTCGATCTCGATAATGGCGTCGCCGGACACCATCGCGTCTCCCTTGACCCGCAGCGTGAAGCCTGAGTCCGACGTCTTGAGCTTCACGGACCGTATCGCCGGCGCCGCTGGCGTGGCGAGGAACACCCCGATCGGCGTGATCGACCCAAGCGGATTGTCCTTGTAGGCGTAGAACGCGACCTGACCGAGGTTGTTGAGTGCGTAGTGCGTTATCCGGTAAAGGCGATCGCCGGTCGGTAGCCGGTCACCCTGCTGGGCGATGCGCAGCATCCCCCGCGGCGATCCCAGGAACAGCGCCCTCCGCAGATTGCCGTCCGGCCCCTCAATCTTCGCATTAAAGACCACGGTGCCACTGTCGTTGATTCGGACTACGGGGACTTGGGAGTTGAATCCTTCCTCGGCGCCGTAGTGGACAGACGTAATGACCCGACCATTTGGCGCTCGATCTCCTTCGGTCACGACCTTCTTGAAAGCACCGCCGGACCAGATGAAGATGCCCACTCGATACAGCGGTGCACCCTCACCCGCACCAACCGCGACCTCGCCGCGGTTGTTCAAGCTTCCGCGCGCTGCGCCGACGACGAACCCCGGCTCCAGTTCGTCACCACTGATGACAACCTTCTCGACTCCATCCTCACGCGCGAGGAACAGCCCATCGCGCCCGTTGTAAATGCCGCCCGACACACCGTGAAGAAAAAGCACGTCCCCACTATTGTTGATTGCGGGCGGTGGCAGAAATCCAGGGATAGCCGAGAACACCCCGCCACCCGGCGCTTCAGTCCCGGCCCCGAACCGGCGCATCTCGCCCGAAGCAAGAAACGTGAAGTATTCGACGTATTCACGTTGTCCGTCCGTTGAGACGGCACTGACGATCACCTCCGCCGCATCATTTATGACGGGATAACTATTAAACCCCGCGACAGTACGGCCATCGTCAAGCACCTGCCTCAGAGCGAGTAGTTCGCGTTGCTCTCCTTGTGAGAACAAGGCGAGCACCAGAGGGCTCGAGACATCGGACGGATCGCGTGTCATGAGCGCGATCACCTGGCCCGATCCATTGATCGCGAGAGAAGCAGCGAGGACTCCTGCGTTATTCACCGGGCGCAGCTGGAGCGCCCGTGCCCCCCCAGTCCTCGCCACAAACAATCCCGACGCGGTCAACAACTCCAATGAACCCACATAACCGCCAGCAGCCAACTCGCCACTGTCGTTCAAGCCGAACGAGCCGAACCAACCCGTTACGAAAGGATCTGAAGTGCCCTCGATTGAATCCCCATTGACGAGCAATCCTCCGATGTCGAACGAAGCCTTCGCCGCGGATTGAACCCCCGGTTCGGACGCAGCAACCGGAAACGAAAAGCCGGCCGCGCACAGCGCGAAGAACACAATTCCGACTAGTGCTCTCGACATCTCGAAACCCCCTTTCACACCGGCGGTGTGGCCTACGAGGAACTCTAACACTTGGGAAGATAGGGCGCGCCGGCCGAGGTGACCGACGCGCCCGCCCTGTCAACGCGCTATCGCGTTACGGAAAACGGCACGGTGATGTCCCTGCTGGAGGCTCCGGGCTCGGAGCTTTCCAGTGTGAACTTGATCGTCCCGGTATAGGTGGCCCCGGCTGCACACGTTCCCGGAAGAACGGTCACGATGACTTTGAAAACGCCCTTCTGATTGTAAGCAATTCCGTCTGGTGTGATGCTGACGCTCGCAGCGGCGCAATCACCACTGACCACCAGATCGTCGAAGGTGAGTTCGGCGCAATTCGGCGGCCCAATGGCATACCGTCCTGTTACCGACACCGACTCACCGATTGCACTAAGCGTCGTCGCGGTGCCATTCTCGAGGTTGTCATTGTGATTTCCGGGAGCAATCTGAACCGGAATCGGAGAATACGTGAAGCTGTTTGGAAGGGTACCCTTCCACATCGGATCGATCGCGATGTCGATCGAATAGGCGACAATGTCCTTCGCCGATCCTGCACACCCGAAAGGCACGGTGAACGTGATCTGATTGTCGGCTCGCGCGTCGTTTTCGTCGATGAACCCGAGTTGCGTGCCGACGCCAATGCTGTTGACGACGAAGAGATTCGCTCCGTTGAGCGTGACTTTGTAGCCGCCATCACTTGGACCGACGGCCGGGCTGACTCCGGTCAACACCGGCGCCGGTCCGGGGAGCAGCGCGAACACTTTCACCGCAGGCTTACGCTCGTCCCGGCTCTTTCCGCCGGGATTCCTAATCGTAATGTAACGGCACGGATTCAGAGCATCCGTACAGCCTAAGCCCTCCTCAAGCTCGGCATGCCGCATGATCCCCGTCGTGCTGCTCGGCCCATTGCCGTTGGCGGACTCCACTACCGTTTCGACTCGGAACCCTGTGGTACGGCCGATCTGGACGAATGGAAGGATGTCGTCATTCTGAGTCGGTAGGCCGATGAACTTCCTGATCCCATTGGCGTTGATGGTCATCTGACCGCCTGCCCGGTTCAGGGCACGGTCCGGCGATATCGTGTCAGCCTCGGGCGGATCGTAGCTGAAGTAGGCGCCCACGGACTTATCCTTTGAAACGCGAGTGCCCCCAATAGTGTCGACGTACACCGCCTTCACATCGCCGACGTAGTTTGACGACTCAAGCACAACCCCGCTCAAGCTGTTGGAGCTTGCGGCAATCGTGATCGTGTCGCTCTCGATCCTGTTTATCCCCTTCTTGAACGTCACGATGTAGCTCCCGGGCGCAAAGACCTTGTTCGGCCTGGCCCGTATCGTGAAGCTGGTCTGACGGCTATAGGTCGCGCCGTCCGGATTGATACGCCCTTGCGTATCCACACCCGATGGATCCGACGTGTCGATCCGATCCTGTAGCTCCAGGAGCACGTTGTTGAACGTGACCGTGCCTTCGAGATGCGGTGTCAAGTCCGCCTTCCTCGCCAGCACCGTTGCCGTCGTCGTCGGAAGTGTCGATGGCGCCGTATAGGTCGCCTTGAAGACGTTTGCCCCATCCGCCGTTGCCGCCGTCACCGTTCCGCCGCCGTATGCGACCTGCGTCACTGGAGCCTGGACGCCCGATCCGACGAGAAACGAGAGCTGCGAGACCGCGCTCGGCGTATTCGTGACGCTGTTCGGGAACGCGATGGCTTCCCCCGTCGGGAACGAATGGCCTGGCGCAAAGGCCGTCACACGAGCGACGTGCGTACCCCGCCCGAGCGTCAGGCACGTTGCCGCTATGGCGCCAGACGGGCCGTTGTGCCAGAGCTCCACGGCACCGTACCCGTCGACGTCGTCCGGAACCTGGTTGATGTACGGATACAGATCTATCGCGGCGCTCGAGTTGGCCGCAACGGTGACGAGCGAAGTCGCGATCGGCGTGGTCCCGTCGGCCGCGAGGTGAATCCGTGCGCCAACCTTGATCGCGCTGGCGCTCAGATTTGCAACCTCGATGACACTCGTCGTTCGACCGTCCAGCCAGACCGATGGCCCGGAAAGCCGGCGCTGGTCCTGTGAAGACGCTTCGACGAGCCGAGCCGGTATCGCAATGTGCATCGACGGCGCAAGCGATACGGCTCCGGCGACGATGTCGGTCGAAGTGCCACTGTAGGAGAGGCGGACGTCCGTGAATGCCTTCTGCCCGGGCGACAGGTAGTTCCGCGACAGGAACGTCAACACGGTCTGCCTTCCAGCGTCGAGTGTCGAGTGAGTGGTCGTCGTTCCGGAAATTGTCTTGAACGTCGCCGTCACGGTTCTGCTCGCGGTCGAGACATTCCGAATCGTGACGTACGTCTTCGCGTCCGAGTCGTAGTCGAACACGACGGGACTGAGCACCTTCGTCGTATTCGCACCCGTCGACGGGTCGACGAGCGCCGCGTCGAACGCCCAGCGATCCTCCGGCGAAACGGTCAGCGACCGGGCCACGAGAGCGTTCGTTGGGTACTGAACCTCGATCGTGCCCCAAGTGGCCTGACCAGAGTTGGCGTATGTCGCTCTCAGATACGAAGACACCTCGATTACCTGCGTGTCAGACCCGCCGACAGTTACTGTCGGAAGAGTGACGTTGTCGTTGAGGCCAGCCCCGTTCTCGAGATGCACAACGACGTTGGCAGTCACCGGACTCGCCGTAGTGTTCTGAAGTGCAAGGTACGTGAACGTGTCGGTTCCGAAGAACGCAGTTCCGATTCCGGCCTGCTGAGTGCCGAGGTCGACGGCACCTGGGTAGTTGAATGGCGTGGCAAACGCCTTGTCCATTCCGTCCTTTTCAACGACGACGCCTGCCCGGACGCTCCTCGCATCGGCTCCGTCGTGGTAGAGCCGCAGCCCTCCCTTGAGTACCCGGTCCGCATCCGGATCCTGAGGCGTCAGGTAGCCGGCAAGGTCGAAAACCTTCGACCTTTTGGCGTCGATGGTAAACGACACCGGGGCCGGCGTCGTCGCACCGGTCACGGGATCGAACGTGAGCTCGAAGTTGACGGGACCCGTGGTCGGATTGAAGACGTACACCTTCGCGCTGTACCCGCCGAAGACGTGGTAGAGCGGTGCGAAGAGCGCGTGTGGATACGCTGGCGGCCTTGGCGACGGTGTCGCCGCTGCGGTATTTGGCACAACATTGGTGCTGCTTTCGGCATTCACGAGTTGAGCGTGACCTGGGATAAGCAACGCGCTCATCATCGCAAGGACGAGCGCTCGTAAAGTTCTGATTTTCATCATTGTCCCACCAATCGTAGAGATTGCCCCTCACCATGTACAGCGTCGTCTAAGTCAGAATCATGTCATGAAAAACAAGAACATTGACTAGGCTCGGTCAGCAGGACGAGTTAGCGGGCCCTTCGATCCGTACTTCGTCGCGGTCTCTCGCTTCGTTTCGATCCGGCAGAGGACCAACCGGGCGACCCATTCATGGGAGCTGTCTGGCCTGCCGCTCGCCTCGTTCGCGGTTCTGAGGCGGAGGGTCGTCGTGTCAGGCGCAGTCGGCTATTGCTGCCAGAGGGCGAGGGCGTTGGCGCCGATGGCGTAGAGGATCAGCGCGGCGCCTACGGGCGCGAGGAAGATGCCGAGGCCGGGGTCGCTGCCGTAGTGCGCGATGCCGGCGAGGAAGAAGCCGAGGGGAAGCAGGACGCTTCCCGCCATCAGAGACAACGACGCCGAGCGGCTGCGGACGCCAAGGCCCGTCCTGCCGGCCCACGAGGCGTACACGAGATTCACGAGTGACAGCCCGACCCCGTGGAAATGCGCGAGCGACCAGAACTCCTTCCGGACCGGGTCCATCAGGTAGGTCACCGCCTTGAAGCCGTGCAGCGTCTCGAGAACGATACCGAAGGCAAGGGCGACGAAGAGCAGCGTTACGGCGAAGCGGCTGTGCGCGAGTACGGAGGCGTCACTCGACGGCGCGGGATTGCCCGCCAACTCGATGTCGCTCTCGTCGGGACCAGCCTCGGAAGGACGTCCACTTCTTGCCGTCTTCCGCCCGCGTTCGCTCTTCGTGGCCATAAGACTCCTCCTCGTGCCCGTCAGGCTACATATACATGATGTTAGACGTCTCGGCGTCTCTGCGCCTTTGCGAGTGCTTTGCGTCTTTGCGGGAAACACGATTTTGCAGCGTGCTTTTCTCGCAAAGACGCAAAGCACTCGCAAAGGCGCAAAGGCGCTACTCCCCTATCGAAACCACCGAGTTGTCCTGCTTCGCCCGAAGCGCCTGAATCCGTTCGACTTGCGGACGGAACTGCACGTCGAGGGGCAGAGCCGCGTCCGGAACGTCGATTCCACTCTTGTCGAGTGCGCTCCACCACTTCCACCATCGGTCCAGTACCGCGCGGCGGGCCTCCGGCGTCGCCTGCGGCTCGAATAGCGGCAACGCGCCAAGGACGCCGCCAAGTCCCGCTCGGCTCGCACCTGCGCGCCCGACGAGCGCCCGCAGCGACCGGTTCGCGCTCGTGCGGATCGCCGGGTAACTGTCCTCCATGACGATCAGGAGAATCGGCACCGCCCAGAGCCTCGCGACCGGATCCGGCGTGTAGCCTCGCTCGGCTCCCAGCGCCTCGGCGGCGATCGACCGCTGGACGACATCACCGGCGAAAGCCGCTCGCACGGTCTCGGCCGTCGCGAACTGGGGATCCTGCGGCAGGTCCGGTGCCTGGGTTCCGAGCTGACGGCTCAACTCGAGCGCCGCCCAGACCGCCGTCCGATTCGTGTGGCAGACCGTGCACGCCTCGGGCATCTGGTAGGTCCACGCCCGCGACGGATCGGGCTTCGCGATCCGGTGCGTCGGGTGCGCCTGCATCACTCCGAAGACGATTTTCGGCATGTGGCACGCATAACAGTCGCTGCCAGTGCTGTCCGGCAGGTGCTTCGTGTGGCCTGAGACGTCGCTGCCGATCTCGGCATGGCACTGCAGGCACGCCGCTGGACCGCGCATTTCGTCGGTGATCATTCCCTTCGGGTCGCCGCCGTGCATGCTGTGGCAGTTGATGCACGTCAGGCCGCCCTTCTGGTAGTCCGCCGTCATCAGCAGGCTCTGGTACTCGTAGGCCGTCAGCCGCGGCGTGCCGTCGCGCCAGAACCTCGCCGTCAGGTCGACGCCCTCGAGGACGCTGTCGCGCCAGATCGGCGACGTGACCGCCGAGAGATCGCTGCCCGCCGTGTACGGGTCGCCCACGCCGAGGAACTCTCGAATCCGCGACGTGGGATTCGGCATCCGCTGTCCGTGACAGTGGCCGCAGACCTGGACCTGCGCGACCTTGTCGAGCTTCGCCGGGTTCACGATCGTGGGATCCGAACGCTCGGACACGTGCAGCGCATACCGGCGCAGCGGGTTCGTGTTGCGGTCGATATGCTCGGACGCCGGACCGTGGCACGACTCGCAACCGATGCCGAGCTGCTCGACCGAGCTCGCAAACGTCTGCCTGTCGAAGTCGTAGCCGGGCTTTGCCTTCGTGTTGTGGCAGAAGATGCAGTTCGCGTCCCAGACCGACGTGTGCGAACCGAACTCCGAGCCGTCCGGATGCAGGAACCCGCCGTTCAGGTGAAACCACGAGCCGTCGACGATCGACCAGGCGATCGGGAGCCGCCAGTGGCGGTCGCCGATCTTCGTGACGTATTGCTGGATGCGGCGCGAGCCGACCGTGCGGACGATCCGGAAGTTCCCGCGCTGTCCGTCCGGGCCGATCGTCTCGATGAAAAAGGCGTCGGCAGACCGGGTCATCCGCGACGTGATGCCTTCGAACGTGAAGGCGCGGTTCGCGAAGTCGCCGACGACGGCATCGGGCGATGCTTCCTGGGTCATCGTCCGGTGGAAGGTCCGGCGCCACGATGCGTAGTTGTCCTCGTGGCAGCGCCGGCAGGTCTCGGACTGAACGTACGACGACTCCGCCACGTCCACCGGCGTCGCAAGCTCCGTGCGAACCGAGGCGAGGGCCGCGACGGCCAGACCGGCGGCCACGACTGCGATCGCTGCAAGTTGAACTCGGTTTCTCACGGCAAGAGAGAGTGGACAGGATAAACAGGATTTGCAGAAGATTGACGGGACTCTTCAGAATAAATCAGAAGAATCCTGTGAATCCTCCGCAAATCCCGTAAATCCTGTCAACTCTCCCTCCCGGAAAGGAAAAACGGCCGCCAGGCGGCGACCGTTGCGAGTGGAGCCAGACGGGATCGAACCGTCGACCTCTTGAATGCCATTCAAGCGCTCTCCCAGCTGAGCTATGGCCCCGCAAAAGCGCCCGAAGGGTAACACGCGCTTTTCCAAAGCGTCAACACAGCCCCCGGAATCGCCTGCTTGACACTCTTCCGACCCCGGGAGTAATGTCGCGCCTCCTTCCGGCCAGTGCGCCGGGATCGCTCTTTGAGGCATCTGGAGGCGAATGGGGCCTGGTGGTCTTCGCGGGCTTCAAACCCGTTGCGGGTCGCCGAGAGGCGGTCTGGGTGGGTTCGATTCCCACACGCCTCCGCCAATTTGGAGAAAGGACGCAACCTCATGCCGCCCATGCTCGATTCTTGGGCATGAACGAACGTGAACTCGTCGACGCCATAGCGCTCCTGCTCGCCTCCGGGGTGGGATCTCGAACCGGGAAACTGCTCATCGAGCAGTTTCGAACCGCAACCGCTGCGTTTGCAGCCTCGCGAGACGACCTCCTGCACGTCGGACTGACGCGCGAACAGGTCGAGTCGCTCCGCGATCCGGCATTGCCGGATCGGGCCTGGCGGGAACTCGGGGCCGCGCGAGCGGCAGGCGCCGATGTGGTTCCGCTCGGCTCGGATGCGTACCCGCCTATGCTCGCCGAGACCTACGACCCCCCGGTCGTCCTCTTCGGCCGCGGCCATTGGCGCGACGCCCTCGTCGACGCTCCCGTGATCGCGATCGTCGGCTCCCGGCGCGCGTCGACCTACGGCCGCAACGTCGCCGAGCGGATCGCTACCGACCTCGCGCGGCGCGGCGTGACCGTCGTCTCGGGCCTGGCCCGCGGCATAGACTCAGTCGCCCACCGCGGCGCCGTCGAAGCCGGCGGCCGCTCCGTGGCGGTGATGGGAACCGGAATCGATGCAATCTACCCGCGTGAGAACGACAGGTTGGCATCGCGACTGCTCGAACGCGGCGGGCTCGTCACCGAGTTTCCCACGTCGACGCCGCCGTCGGGACAGAACTTCCCGTTCCGCAACCGCGTCATCTCGGGACTGTCGCACGGCGTCCTCGTCGTCGAAGCCGCGGACCGCAGCGGATCGCTCATCACGGCACGCATGGCCATCGAACAGGGCCGCGACGTCTTCGCCGTTCCGGGCAACGTCACTTCCGCGACGAGCGTCGGACCGAACCTTCTCATCCGCGACGGCGCGTGTCTCGTGCGGACGTGGGCCGACGTCGTCGAGGAACTGCCGTCACCCTGGCGCGACCGTATTCTCGAGGCCGAACGCGAACAGCCGGCGCAGGCAAACCTCTCCGCGGTTGCAGACGTCACGGAGGACGAACGGCTCGTCCTGAAGCACCTCGCCGCGGATACGCCGCGGCACATCGATTCGCTCGCGGACCGAACTCGGCTCGACGCCGGATCGCTCGCTGATGCATTGTTCACGCTTGAATTGAAAGGACTCGCCGCCGCGCTGCCGGGCGGTCTGTATATTCGAAAGCTCTGACCGCCACGGCGGTCCACGATTGAAGCAGACAGATTTTCACAATGGCAAAGTCACTCGTTATCGTTGAATCGCCGTCGAAGGCGAAGACCATCAACAAGTATCTCGGCACCGGCTACAAGGTTCTCGCCTCGGTCGGCCACGTCAAGGACCTTCCGAAGAAGGACATCGGCATCGACTTCGACGCCGACTTCGAACCGAGCTACATCACCATCCCCGGCAAGGAGAAGGTGATCAAGTCGATCACCGCCGCCGCGAAGGATGCCGATCACATCTACGTGGCGACCGATCCGGACCGCGAGGGCGAAGCGATCGGGTGGCACATAAAGGAAGAGATCCTCGCCGGAGCCGGCAAGAAGAAGCAGACCGTCCAACGCATCCTCTTCAACGAGATCACGAAACCCGCGATCCTCGAGGCCATGAAGCACCCGGGCGAGATCGACGACCGGCTCGTCAACGCGCAGCAGGCGCGCCGCCTGCTCGACCGCATCGTCGGTTACCAGGTCTCGCCGCTGCTCTGGGACAAGGTTCGCCGCGGACTCTCCGCCGGGCGCGTCCAGACCGTTGCCGTCAGACTCGTCGTCGAGCGCGAGCGCGAGATCGAGGCATTCGTCTCGACCGAATACTGGTCGGTCATCGCGAACCTATCGGCAAAGCTGCCACCCGCGTTCGACGCGAAGCTCTACAAGGTCTCGGACCAGACCGTGAAGCTAGGATCGTTCGACAAGGACGTCCGCAAGGGCGAAATCCACATCACGAGCGCCGAGCAGGCAAAGTCGATCACCGACGAGCTCAACGCAGCGACCTACACCGTCGCCGACCTCACGAAGAAGGAAAAGAAGCGCAACCCGGTTCCGGCCTTCGTGACTTCGAAACTCCAGCAGGAAGCCGCGCGAAAACTCCGCTTCAACGTGAAGCGCACGATGCGCATCGCGCAGCAGCTCTACGAGGGAGTCGACATCGGCGCGGAAGGCACGGTCGGTCTCATCACCTACATGCGGACCGACTCGACGCGCGTCGCCGACTCGGCGCTCGGCGAGGCCCGCGACTACATCGGACGCACCTACGGCGCGAACTACCTTCCCGAGAAGGCGGTCGTCTATCGATCGAAGAAGGGCGCCCAGGACGCGCACGAAGCGATCCGCCCGACCGGCGTCGAGCGCACGCCCGACGCGATGGCGCCGTTCCTCACGCCCGAGCAGCTCTCGCTCTACAAGCTCATCTGGCAGCGCTTTCTCGCGTCGCAGATGATGCCGGCGCTTTTCGACCAGACCACGATCGACATCGTCGCGGCCGAGAAGTACCTGTTCCGCGCGACGGGCTCGGTCCTCAAGTTCGACGGCTTCCTCGCCGTCTACGAGGAAGGCAAGGACGAGAAGGACGACGAGGACGACGAGCGCAAGCTCTCGCTCCCGATGACGTCGAAGGGCGAGCAGCTCACGCTCAACGAGTTGCACCCGAACCAGCACTTCACCGAGCCTCCGCCGCGATATTCGGAAGCCACGCTCGTGAAGGCGCTCGAGGAGAACGGCATCGGCCGTCCGTCGACGTACGCCTCGATCATGACCGTGATCCAGGACCGCGAATACGTCGAAAAGCAGGGCGACCGGTTCCATCCGACCGAGCTCGGCGTGATCGTCAACGACCTGCTCATCGCCAGTTTCGACGACATCTTCAACGCCGAATACACCGCGGCGCTCGAGGGCCAGCTCGACGAGATCGAGGAGGGACGCGCCGAGTGGCGCACGACGCTTCGTAGTTTCTACGACAAGTTCACCGTGGACCTCGCGCAGGCGCGCAAGGACATGAAGGACGTCAAGCGGCAGGAGATCCTCACCGACGAGAAGTGCGACAAGTGCGGCTCGGTGATGGCGATCAAGTTCGGGAAGTTCGGGAGATTCCTCGCCTGCACGAACTATCCGGAGTGCAAGAACACCCGCGATCTCGCAAAGGCGCCCGCGACCGAGTCGGCCGACGGCAGCGCCGTCGCCGCTCCCGAGAACCCCTTTGAGGGCGAGACGTGCGAGAAGTGCGGCAAGCCGCTGGCGCTCAAGCGCGGACGCTTCGGGCAGTTCCTCGCGTGCACCGGCTATCCCGAATGCCGCAACACCCGGAAGATCTCGAAGGCGGGCGTCGTCGCCCAGCCCGATCGTCCTCTGGACGAGCCGTGTCCGGAGTGCGGCACGAACCTCGTCGCGAAGCAGGGACGCTTCGGCGAGTTCACGGCGTGCTCGAACTATCCGAAGTGCAAGTACATCAAGCGCGACACGATCGGACTGCCATGCCCGGTCTGCCACAAGGGCGACATCGCCGTGAAGCGGTCGAAGCGCGGGAAGAACTTCTACGGCTGCACGCGCTATCCGGAGTGCGAGTTCACGGTGTGGGACAAGCCGATCGACAAGCCATGCCCCTCGTGCGGGGCGGCCTTCCTCGTCGAGAAAACGTCCTCGAAGGGCATCGTGTCGAACGCCTGTGCGAACAAGGAATGCTCGTACAAGGAAGCGGCCGGCGACGGCGGCGACGTTACTGGAGTCGAGGTCGTGGCGAAGGCCAAGGCTCCGCGTAGGAAGGCACCTGCCGCGAAGTAGGTGAGTGGACAGGATTGACAGGATTTGAGGAGGATTCAGAGGATTCCTGTTGGCATTGCGAAAAGCGACCGGTTCAAATGAACGTGCGCTTTACGAAGTACCAGGAAGAATCCTGTGAATCCTCCTCAAATCCTGTCAATCCTGTCCACTCACCTCTCCTCCGGCACGTACCGCTTGAAGAACTTCGGCCGCGGCTCGGTCTCCTCGGGATTCGAGGCGCTGCTGCCGGCCGCCTCCTCGGCCTCGCGCCGCTCCTGCTCGTCCGCCACTCGCATCCGCCGGTATGCCCTGAACATCTGCCAGGCGACGAACGCGGCCACGAGGAATCCGCTGGCCGTGACCCACGCCAGAAACTGCCAGTCGGACTCGAGGATCACAGCCGCTCTCCGTCGAAGACCGGCTGCCCCGGCTCGTCAACGGGCCGCGCCTGGGGAGCGATCGGGGCCAGCAGGAACTGAAGCTCGATCCCGACCACCTCGCGAACCCGTCGCGAAAGTTGAACCGCCACGGCCTCGGCCGCTTCGGGCGCCACGAGCACGACAAGCCGGCCCGTAGTGTTGTCGAACGCAAGCACGTCGTCCGGGTGCAGCTCGGCACGGACGGCATCGACGATGAGCGCCCGCTGCGCCGCAACGCGTGATGCGACACGGCAGCCGATCAGCGACTTTCCGGCCGCCCCCGTCGTCAGCAACGCAACCACCCGATCGAACGGCACGAGCGGGTCGGGCACCGGATCCGGCAGTGTCGCCGCGAACGGCGTCGCCTCGCCCCGGAAGCGGGCGACGAGCTGACGCGCCCTCAATCCGAACTCGCGCAACCCGAAAGGCTTCGACAGGAACAGGTCCGCGCCCGCCTCGGCACTCCGCATTCGGTCCGCCTCCGAAACGCGCGCGCCGGAAATGGCGATGACCGGAACGCGGGACGCTTCCCTCACCTGCCGGCAGATCGCGAACCCGTCGACGACCGGAAGGTCCAGCTCGACGACGACGAGGTCGGGATCGAACGGCCCGAGCTTCGCGAGCCCCGAGATGCCGTCGGCCTCGACGGCGAGATCGCACTCAGGCTCAACCGCCCGCGCTGCAAGCACGGCCGTCACACGGTCGCCATCGATCAGAAGCACCCGTGGCCGTCCCCGCCGCGGCACTGCGCTCGAGCTCCCGCCGCCCGATGCAGCCGATGCGCCGTCGAGCGGGCCCGAGGAGCCCGCCGCTTCGGCGACCATCTGCGCCGCTTCTTCCGGCATCGTGAGCTGCCCAGTGCGATCGCCACCGCCTCGCCGCCGTCCCGGCGCGGCCGGGAGCGGCAGCGTCCTGGCCTTTGCGTCATAGATCTCGTAAGTCACGAACTGACCGTCGGCTTGCAGCCCGATCCGGCGGTGCGGCGCCTTGATGGTGCCCTTCTCGAACGCGAGGTGGTGCTCGACGCGGTCCGGGAATCGCCGAACCATCGAGTGCATCACGGCCGGCGCGTTAGCCCGGAAGGACTGGACGATTCGTTCGTTGACGCGCTCCTCGACGATCAGCAGCGACGTGGCTCCGGTGCCGGCAAGCCAGTGAAGAAACGCCGAGATCTGAAGCGTGTGGCCATAACCCTGCTGGATCGAGAAGACGAAGTCGGCCGTGTCGAAGACGATGCGTTGGGGACGCGTCTCGGCCGCGATCGACTCCAGCTCTTCGAGCACGAACCTCAGGTCCTCGACCCGTCCGAGCACGTCAACGAGGTCCGTCGCGTATTCGAAGAGCGCCAGCCGTCCGGTCGCGACATCTTCGTGGGATGGCCGGCCGGCCCTCGAGAGTCCGTCGAGTGCGGCGGCGGCCGCGTACCGGGTGACGAGCAGGCATCGTTCGCCGGCAGAAAGTCCTTCCGCGAGGAAGCGCATTCCGATCGTCGTCTTTCCGGTTTCGAGCTCGCCGTAGAGCAGGTGCACACGGCCATGCTCGAGGCCTCCGATGGCCTCATCGATCGGAGCGACGCCCGTGGGGACGGTGTTTCGTTGCTCGGAGCTCATTGCGGCGGCGTTCTTTCCGACGATCATCGAAACGGACCGCACGGTTGAACGCGCACTACGAGAGCTGCCTGGGTTCTACCGGGCGGAGCCTGCTGTACCCCGAATTGGCGACGACGGCGCCCTTGCGCCGCAACTCGAACCGGCTGACCGGCGAGAACAGAAAGCTCGCGCTCTTGCGCGGATGCGAGATCTCGAGGTTCATTCCAACGACGATCCTTCCCGTCCAGAGCATTGACCCGCCCCACGTGGCTCCAAGCACCGCGCACATCTCGTCGTTGAAGTTCCGCCCTCCGGCGACCGCCGTCACCGTCGCGCGTCCGACGCACGGATCGACGACCCGGAGGCAGAGCTTCTCGTGGAGCGTCTCGACGCCGACCTCGTCGCCTTCGCACAGCGACGCGATCCGCAACGTCGGATTCTCTTCGTACCGGTCGATGAGCTGTCGCAGCTCGACTCGCCGGCGATCGATTGTGCGGTTGTCACCCAGCATCACAGCCTCTCGGTGACCTGTTTCGTCGAAACAGACGTGACATTGTCGCAAGAACCGTCTGGATTCTACACCCTGCATGAAACGGCTGGCCAACGGGAATGCCGGGGCCTGCAACTCAGCGCTCCACGGCCTGGCCGCTGTGCTCGTGTCTGACGAGATCCGCGGCGAGCAGAACGGCCGCCACCATGCTCGAATGATCGGCGACTCCCTTGCCGGCGATGTCGAACGCCGTGCCGTGATCGACCGACGTGCGGATGAACGGAAGGCCGAGCGTCACGTTGATCGCTTCGCCGAACGAAAGGCACTTGATCGCGATGAGTCCCTGGTCGTGGTAGCAGCTGATCACCGCATCGAACTCGCCTCGCGACGCGCGAAGGAAAATCGTGTCGGCCGAATACGGGCCCGAAACCTCGATGCCATCGTTCACGCTGCACGACTCGATGGCCGGCATGATCTCGGACGATTCCTCGATCCCGAAAAGGCCGCCTTCGGCGCCGTGCGGGTTGAGCGCCGCCACAGCGATGCGCGGCCGCTCGATGCCCCAGCGCATGAGCTCGTGGTGCGTGAGACGGATTTTCTGTTCGATGTCAGGCTTGCGGACGGAACGTATGGCTTCCGATAGCGGCATGTGCGTCGTGAGCAACACGACGCGAAGGCCTGGCGCGACGAAGGCCATGGCGTAGTCCTCGACCTTCATGAGATCGGCGAGGAACTCGGTGTGCCCTGGATACGAGTAGCCCCCGAGGAAGAGTGCCTTCTTGTTGAGCGGCGCCGTCGCCATCGCGTCGACCTGTCCAGACCTGCAGAGGTCGACGGCCGCCACGATGTAATCACCCGCTGCCTTGCCGCACACACCTTCTTCGACTCCGACCTCGACAGGTCCCGGCAGATTCGGGACGTTGTAGATGACCGGCGAATCGATATCGAGCGGAATCTCTTCGCCAACGTTGAAGATTGGCAGGCCGCAAACGAGGTCGAGGCGGCGCGCCTGGTGGGCAAGCTCCTGGGCATCCGCAATGACGATCGGCACGCACGCCTCGCGGACACTCTCTTCGGCGATCGTCTTCAGGACGATCTCGGGGCCGATACCTGCCGGGTCGCCGATCGTGACGGCGATGCGGGGCCGATCAGCAAGCATGCCGGCTCCTCCGTGGGAATCCGCTCGGGCTAGTCGGTGTCATCTGCGTGCTCGGGATCGCTTTCGTCGGCATCGACGTCGGCCTCCGACTCCTGGTCCTCATCGGACTCGTTCTCCTTGTACATGTATTTGACGTTGTGCTTGAGAACGAGCAGATTCGGCGCGCCCGTGCGGTGGAGCTTGATGCACGAGCGGTCGTACCACTCGATGATGCCCTTCAGCTCCTCGCCGTCCTGCAGCACGATGACCATCGGCGTCCGGTTGTCCATCTGCTTCTTGTAGTAGAAGGACTCGGCGTTGGTCTGTTCGGGCGGGACACGCTTGCGCTGCCCGCCGCCGCCGCCGGCATCACGCTGCCGGTTCGACGATTCGCGCTCTCCGCGCTCCCTGATCTCGGCGAGCGTCGTTCGGATCAGCTTTCTGTTCACTGCAAGCCTCCTGTCAGCCACTGCGCAGCGGCTCGCTCCTGCCTCGTTCTGGCGAGGGCCGTCGTTGGGGAAACGGCCGATGACCGAGTTGACGGCGAACGCGTGGCCGGAGCTACTCTCCGGTGTCGATTCGCAGTCTGGTTTTGGTCAGGAAAGACGTCGTCTGTATGGGCGAATCGTAGCCCAGCGACCCCCCATTGGCAAGCAAAGCCCTCCCCGTGGCCGCGGCACAAAGCTGTGCTACCCTGCGCGTCGTGTTCACGGGTAGAAACGCGCGCTTGATCTGGCGCAGATCCATTGCCGCGCCCGCGACTCGTCGCGCCTTCGACGAGCTCACTCGATGAACGAGCGGGTCTCAACGGACTGGCGCGTCGCCGCCGGGAGGTTGGCCTCGCATCGTGGCTTCGCTCCGCTCGTCGCGATGTTGGTGGCGACGATCTGCGTGGCCGGAGTGTTCACGGTCTCGAAGATCTTCTACTTCCGGGATCTGGCGGTCTTTCACTGGCCGCATCATCGCTGGCTGCGCCGCACGCTGCTTGCCGGACAGTCGCCGTTCTGGGATCCGAATCCGGGGGGCGGGTATTCGACGATCGGCGATGCTGCGCTTCACGTCGCTTTCCTGCCGACGCTGCCACTTCGGTTCCTTCCGGAGATAGTCGGCTTCAACCTTGCGATTGCGCTTCCATTTCCGATCGCCGCGCTCGGCATGTACCTCTTTGCCCGCCGGCACGCCTCATCATGGGCGTCGGCCGTCGCCGCAATCGCCTATGCGGCGTCCGGACCGATTCTCTCGACCGGCAACTGCAACAACCTCTCGTGGTGTGCGGCGATCGTGCCGTTCATTTTCTGGACGGTCGACGGGCTTGCCGAAAGACCATCGGCGCGGCGTTTCGCGCTGCTGGCGCTGCTATTCGCCCTCGAGCTGTCCGCCGGCGAACCGGTCACGCTGGCTGGAACGGCGGTCCTCGCGACGGCCTATGCCGCGTTTGCGGCCCCCGAAGCGGAAGCAACCTTGCGCAATCGTGCCCAGTCAGCGCTGACGACGATCGGCGCCGGTCTCGCCGGGCTGTGTCTCGCCGCCGCCCAGGCCCTGCCACTGCTCGATGCAACGCGCCGGTCGATCCGCGGCTCGGGAATGCTCGCCGACACCTGGTCGCTGCATCCGATGCGACTGTCCGAAACGGCGCTTCCGTTCGTCTACGGAAACTACCTCGGACTGCAGGAAGAGATGAGTCCGTGGCTTTTCGCACTGAACTCGCGACGCGAGCCGTTCCTTCCGTCGCTCTACGTCGGCTCCTTCGTCCTGATCGTCGCCACGGCGGGCATCTTCGCCGCCAGGCGGCGCGGCTGGGCCGCCTTCTGGTGCATCGCGATCGCGGCGGCGCTCCTGTGTGCGTTCGGGTCGACGACGCCTGTCTACCCGGCTCTGCAGAAAGTCGTGCCGTTGCTCTCGAGCTTCCGATATCCGTCGAAGTACGTCGTGCTTGCCATGCTTCCGCTCGCGGCGCTCGTCGCCATAGGTTGGGACGGTCTTACGACGGCCGGCATCCGATTGCCCGCTGCGCGTCGCGCCGCGACGGCCGCCTCTCTGGCGGTCATCGCCGGGCTCATCGTCTTCGTGGTGTTGACGTCGACCGGCACCGGTTCCGCAATCCTGTTGTCGATGGCGGACATGGCGGGCGACCCGGCTCCCGGCACCACGACGGACTGGCTGGCGCGTTCCGTCCTGCGACTCGTCCCTGCCGTCGTCGTCGTCGTCGCCTCGGCGCTCTTGTTCGCCCGGTTCGGAGGACCTCAAGGGTCTCGCGCGCCTCTCGTTCGCGCCGCGGCGATTGCGGTGTTTTCGATTGATCTGATCCTGATGAACGGCGGCCTGAACCCGACGCTCGACGCATCGCTGTTCGAGGCACCGGAGTGGGTCACCGCGACCCGGCAGTCGCCCGAGTTCCGCGTCCACGTTGCCGCGCCTTTCACGCAGATCCCGGGACGCGTTTCCGCGGACGTTCCGCCGCCGCTCTCGATCCCTGATGGCGTTACCCCGGCCGCCTTACTCGCCGTGCGAAATACGACTCTCTGTCAGTACCCGTCCGCCTGGGACGTCCGCCAGTCGCTGTCGCTCGAGATGACGGGGCTGCGGCCGCGCGAGTATCTGTCGTTGATCGAAGGCTTCTCCCGGGCCGAGCGCTCCGAGCAGTTCCGTTTCCTTCGGTACACCGGCACGCGTTATGCGCTCGTGTCGAAAGAGCCTCCGCCTCCGTTCCGGGTAGTGATGCCTCTGCCGCAGCTCGCGCCGATGCAGTTGTACGAACTCGGCGAACCCGGGTCCCGCGTCCGCATGGCCTCCACGGCAACGGTCGAGCCCGACACGGAACGCGCGATTGCGGCGCTTTTCAATCCGTTCGTCGTACCAACGTCGAGTCTCGTGGTGGAGAAGGAACCCGTTGCCGCGGGACTCGCGGCGGCGACGTCCGAGCTCCCCTCGGCTCGCATCGAGGGCGAGACGACCACCGCGGTGACCGTTCGGGCCATCGCACCCGATTCCGGCGGATATCTCGTCCTGCTCGACTCCTTCGATCCGGGCTGGTCCGCGACCGTGGATGGCGAATCGGCCGAAGTCGTGCGGGCATGGGGTGTCTACCGGGCCGTGCGGATCGCCCCGGGCGCGCACACGGTCGAGTTCACGTACACGTCCCGGCCGTTTCGGATCGGGCTCGTGTTGTCGGTCGTCACCGCGCTCGTGCTTCTCGCAGTCGCCGTCCGCCGGCCACGCACGCCGGCCGGCGCGTCCGCGGAAGACGGCCCGGCCGTCGAGGAGTGACGATCGTGGGCAGCCTCTCACATCTGCGCGTACTAGATCTGTCGCGCATCCTCGCGGGGCCGTATTGCACGCAGATGCTCGCCGACCTCGGCGCCGACGTCGTAAAGGTCGAACGCCCCGGCGCCGGTGACGACACCCGCGGATGGGGGCCACCGTTCGACGAGTCCGGGATGTCGGCGTATTTCGCCGCCGCGAACCGCAACAAGCGGTCCGTCGCACTCGACCTGAAGACCGACCTCGGGCGCGAAGCCATACGACGGATCGCAGTTCGCTCGGACGTCGTCGTCGAGAACTTCAGGGCGGGCCACCTCGATGCAATGGGACTGGGCTACGACGCTCTGGCAGAGCAGAATCCGGGGCTCGTCTTCTGCTCGATTACCGGATTCGGTTCGACCGGACCGCGCCGCGACGAACCAGGGTACGACTTCCTCATCCAGGCGATGGGTGGACTGATGGCGATAACGGGCGATCCGGATGGCGAGCCGATGAAAGTCGGAGTCGCAGTCGCCGATCTCTTCGCGGGAACGCTTGCGGCGGTCGCCATTCTCGCGGCGCTCGCCGGACGCGGGCAGTCGGGGCGCGGACAGCGCATCGACATGTCGCTCTACGACAGTCAGCTCTCGATGCTCGCGAACGTCGCGTCGAGCCATCTGTTCACCGGCGTCGAGCCGCGCCGTTACGGCAACGCCCACCCTAACATCGTGCCTTACCAGACTCTCGCGGCGCGTGACGGCCGATTCGCCCTCGCCCTCGGAAGCGACGGACAGTGGGCCGCGCTTTGCCGCGAGCTCGGACGCCAGGACCTCGCCGTCCGTCTCGACCTCGCGACGAACGCCGGGCGTGTCTTGGGGCGCGATTCGCTCATTCCGGACCTCGAGCGTTCCTTTGCCGAGCTCACCGTCACCGAAGCCGTCGCCGCCTGTTCGCGGGCGGGCGTGCCCGCCGGTCCGGTTCGCGGAGTAGCGGAAGCCTTCAGCGACCCGCAGACCGCCGCTCGTCAGATGGTCGTCGAGACCCGGCGGACCGACGGCACCATCGTCCCGACGGTCGGGTCGCCGCTGGCGCTTCTCGCCACTCCACCGGCTTACCGGTTGGCTCCGCCGCGGCTCGGCGAGCACACCGACGAGGTGCTCGCCGAGATCGGACTCGATCCGCCGTCTTACTGACGACCGCTACGACTCGGAATGGTCCGGAAGCAGGCCCCTCGGCTCGCGGCGCGCCGGCAACCTCGGCGCTTCGAGCTCGAGGTGCACCATGCCGCCCGCGTCGCTGAAGATGTTCTCGGCGGCCTTGCGTCGGCGAACGAAAACGAAGGCGCCGACAGCGATGCCGATCGTGAGCGCGAGCAGGACTCCGGCACCGACGAGACGGACGCTGCCGAGCAGCAGCATGGCCGTCGTGTACGCCTCCTTTGCCGCGTCGAGTCCGGCCACGGGATTCGGCCCCTGCAGCATCTTGATCTGGTAGTCGTATTTCACCGCATCGACGGTTCCGCGAAATGCGTCCGCGCTCGTTACACCGGTGGCCTCGATCAGGAAGTTCCCCTCACGCTTGAGCAGTCGCGTCGACCGATCCGCCGGATCGAGCGCGTCGAACCAGGCGGATACGCTGCGGTGTGCCTCGGCCGCAAGTTGCGGCGTCTGGTATTCGACGAGCAGCAGCCTGGCCGGCGAGCCGCCGGCCTGCGAATAATCGGCGACGACGGCATCCGCGCCTCCGGCTCCAAACCGGTAGACGTCCTCGACGAGGTCCGGCCTGAATCGCCTGAGCAGCTCGTGGGAAGACACGTATCGCTCGCTCTGTTCGATCCGCCCCTCGTCGGGCAGTTCGTCGATGATCGGAGCGTTCGGCGCCGGCCGGCCGAGGCTCGCGACCATCGCGTCGCAAATCGCCGACCGCTGGACTTCGGAACCGCCGGTCACGAGGATCACGATGTCGCCGAGGCGGACCCCCGACTGTTTCGCCGAGGCCCACCCGTCGTCGCCGACGGCCGTGACGGCTGCATCGTCGGAACGCAGGAAGCGCAACATTGCGTACGCCAGCGACTCGTCGGCCATTCGAAAGGCCGACACTCTCACACTTCCGTAAGTGCGCGACGCGGATGCCTTCGCCGAGAGGGTGTGGGCGACGAGTGCCGACTGGCCTTCAGGCTTTCCCACCGGCGACGAGGCCGCAACACCGCCGACGGTCTTTGCAAGCAAGCCCGCCAACCGGGCGTCCTCGCGCACCGGCGCTACTGCAATGACGTCAACGGGTTCATCGGTCAGCACCATTCCAAAGGCCTGCGCCGATCCGATTCCAATCACGGCGGCTACGACTAGCGCGAACCGGAACAGGAAGAGAGTGACGAATCGAAGGGAAGTTGGCATTGGCGTGATGGACACCGCCGGGCGTCCGTCAGTTCCAGCGACGAAGCTGGTTGAGCAGCATGTCGGCGTAGCGCTTCGGTTCCGCGACGCCCGAGATGACGACCTGTCCACCGGTCTCCGAAGCATTCTCGACGACGATGTTGCCGAGACCCAGCATTCGGTCGACGAGCGATGCGGTCACGGTGACGTCCTGAATCTTCGAGAGCGGGATGTTTCGCGTCGTCGTCGTGAGCAACCCGTACTGGATCTCGAACTTGTGATCGGTCAGGGTGAAGAGGTGGCGCTGCCGATCAATATGAGCGAGCAGCGGCTTGAGGAACAGCAGCAACCCCACGACGAGGACCCCGATGGCTCCGGCCCAGAGCGGCCATTCCATCCACGAAGTCGCGGCCGCCACTAGGGCCGCCGCGGCGATCCAGAGGACGGCGGCGAGCGCGTATTTCGCACCGACGAACAGGAATGCAGGGCGAATCGAGAAGATGACCTGCTCGGGCGGCGGATTCTGCGACATAGGCGGACTAGACCTCCAGTCAACGATGCTACAGGCGCGTCCGCCGTGGAGGCAACCCGGACCTTTCGCCTTCGACCGGGGCCGGTATGCTATCCTCGCGCGCGATGAAATTCGTCGAGAAGGCACTCGTGATGGATGCGGCGCGCCTGAATCGCGTGTTGTCGCGCATGGCGTCCGAGATTGTCGAGCGGAACGGAGGCCACGAGGGCCTCGTGCTCGTTGGCGTGAAGCGGCGCGGGATACCGTTGGCGGAGCGCATCGCGAGGCACATCGCCGTGCTCGAGGGCGCGCCGCCACGGATGGCGACCATAGACGTGGCCTTCTACAACGACGACCTGTCGACCGTCGCGTCCGAGCCGATCGTCAGCGCATCGTCGCTCAACGGCGATCTGAGCGAAGCAACTCTGGTGATCGTGGACGACGTTCTATACACCGGGCGCACGGTCTGGGCGGCAGTCCAGTATCTGCTCATGGCCCATCCGGCGCGCCGCGTCCAGCTCGCGACGCTCATCGACCGGGGACATCACGAGTTGCCGATCCAGGCTGACTTCGTCGGACGCGTGCTTGCGACGCGTGACGACGAGATCGTCAAGGTGATGCTCAACGAGTTCGACGGCGCCGAGAAGGTACTGATCGTCAAGCTCGAGGCCGAGGCTGCGTCGTGACTTCGACTGCGACATCGAGGCGTGACCTGCTCCAGATCCGGGGCCTGTCGGCGGACGAGATCGTCACGCTGCTCGACGCGGCGGAGGGATGGCTCGACCCGGCGTCGACATCGGACCGGCTGTCTGGCCGGACCGTGATCAACCTCTTCCTCGAGCCGTCGACGCGCACGCGCGTCTCGTTCGAGATCGCGGCCAAACGGCTCGGCGCGAGCGTAGTGAACATAGCGGCGGCGTCTTCGTCGCTTGTGAAGGGAGAGACCCTCGTCGACACGGCCCGCACGCTCGATGCAATGAGCCCCGATGCGATCGTCATCCGCCATCCGTCGTCCGGCGCGCCGCAGATCGTCGCGCGCCACACTCGCGCCGTCGTCATCAACGGCGGTGACGGCGCGCACGAACATCCGACGCAGGCGCTGCTCGACGCGCTCACGATGCGGCGCCGCAAGGGCCGGGTCGACGGGTTACGCGTTGCCATCGTCGGCGATGTCCGCCACAGCCGGGTGGCGAGGTCGAATGCGCATCTGCTCACGACAATGGGAAGCGACGTCGTGTTGTGCGGGCCACGCTCGCTGCTCCCGGAGGGAATCGAGTCGATCGTCGCTGAGGCGCCGGGGAGACTGCACGCGACGTCGTCCTTCGACGAGGCTCTCGAAGGCGCGGACGTCGTGATGATGTTGCGCGTGCAGCACGAACGGCAGCAGGAGTCGTTTTTTCCGTCGATCGGCGAATACCGGTCCAGGTATGGGCTGGACGCCGCGCGGCTGCGGCGCGCGAAGCCCGATGCGATCGTGATGCATCCGGGGCCGGTCAATCGCGGCGTCGAGGTGTCGCCCGATGTGGCCGACGGGCCTCAGTCTGTCATCCTGGAGCAGGTCGCCCACGGCGTCGCCGTTCGCATGGCCGTCCTCGACCGGTTGGTGGGTACGAGGAAGACGACGGATTGAGGTGTCACCGTGACGAACACGGGTTCGTCGCATTCCCTTACGCGAAACTGGCGCCCGGCCACGTACCGTCTGCCGGCTCCCCGTTCCTCGTGCCGCGAGCGGTTGCGAGCGTCCCACGGACGGTGTCTGAAATCGCAGACTCGTCGTTGCGAACGGACGAAGAGATCGGAATCTCTCGACCGTCCGTGGGACGCTCGCAACCGCTCGCGGCACGAAAAACGGGGGTAAGCCATCCCAGCATAGCGATCCCCCGAGGTTAAGCACCCAGCGGTATCGCCCCTCC
>CAZXLQ010000003.1:41561-48759 GCA_964641945.1 uncultured Clostridia bacterium | reverse complement strand
AAATAGCCGTGGGTCGCGGGGGCGAGTGCAACGAGCACACGCGACCCGCGGTACTTTCGCAAACCTCGGTCCGACCGCGGAGCGGTCGCATCTTCAGTCCCAGAGAAAACGTGCGTCGCAGGCGCTACCGCGCCCGGTACCGATGCACGACGCTCGCGTGCCAGCCGGTCGATCCGGATCGTAACCGCTGTGCATCAGTACCGGGCGCAGTAGCGCTCGGGTCATCGTCGAGGACCATCGGAGCCGTCAGCCAGCACGCCGTCGCCGAACCGACTCGTCGTGGATTGTGAGGCCCGAGCGCTACCACGCCCGCTACTGATGCGTTGAGCGCGAATGTTCTTCCGAAAGGATCAGCGACGCGAAGCACGCAATGAGCACGACGCTGTACTCCATCCCTCCAGTGCCGCCGCCGACGACGAACCAGCCCCGTGACCAGTGAACGAGGAACACACCCGTCGCGAGCTGCACGATGAACCACACCGAGAGCGGCATCACGGCGACTCTGGCAAGTAGCGACAGCGCGCCAACGATCTCGACCACCGTCAGAATCCACGCAACCGCAACGCCCGCCGGCAGTCCTGCAGATTCGAGGAATCCTCCGAACCCTCCGACAGTGCCCGCAGCAACTCGATAAACTCCGTGGATGAACATGGTCGCTGCAACGGTGCAACGAACGACTATCGTGCCCGGATTCTCGGGGTGGCTCGCGCGCAGGAATCGGTCAATCAACATTTGCATTCTCGAGATGGTCCGGGCCGAACCGCAGGGCAGCATTGTCCGCACGGACGCCGAGTCGATGAAGTGGAGTGACGAAGACGGGCCCACCCGATGGCGAACCCGGTCGCGTCACGATGTCTCGCCGGATCGACGCTTCAACGTCGCGGCGCGAAACTCCTTGCGCCCGTGCGAGGTTTCGCTCCTGATGCGACGCTCAAGCCTTCGGATCGCGAAGTGCCGCAGCCACTGCCTCTCGGCGCGACTCGACGAGCTCCCGCTCGTTTGGATACGACATCCGCTGGATGGCGGCGTCCCACGAGATCCATCGAGCCTCTTCGACCTCGTCGTCGTGATCGGCGAGATCGCCACCCGAGGCGGTCATGACGAAGTACTCGACGAACTTGTGATACCGGACGCCCTTCTCGATGAACCAGTAGTCGATGGTACCCAGTTTCGAGACGATCTTCGTGCGCAGCCCGGTTTCTTCCCGCACCTCCCGCAGCGCGGTCTGCTCGGCTGTCTCACTACCCTTGTAATGGCCCTTTGGAAGGGACCAGACGCTCGTCTTCCTCCGGCGCGAGCGGATCAGCACGATCCGAAGCTCGCCGGCGGAATCCAGTTCGGCGACGAGACCGCCGGCCGCTGCGTCCCGCTTGAAGGGCTGCATCGTGTCGTCGCGAGAAGTCATTGGCGTTCGCGGGCCTCGGGGCCTTCGACCGCCCAGAACGTGAGCCGCTCGGCGATGTGCTCCAGCGCGAGCACTTCGGTTGCGACGCCTCGATCGACGACGGCCTTCGGCATGCCATAGACCACGGACGTTCGCTCGTCCTGGGCGAGAACGATGCCACCCCTCGCAGCGATATGCGTCAGTCCGTCCGCCCCGTCGTCACCCATTCCAGTGAGCACCACACCGATGGCGCGTGGTCCGTACTGCTCGGCCAGGGAAGCGAACAGGATCTCCCCGGCCGGCCGGTGGCTTCGAATCGGCGGCTCCGAGCTGAACGCAAGCAGGCCGGAAGGGCCAACTCGCAGGTGATGTTGCTCCGGCGCAAAATAGACAACTCCGGGTCGTGGCCGCTCGCCGTCGATTGCAACCTGAACCGCGAGCTTCGAGGTTCCCTTCAACCACTCGACGAGGCCGCCGAGAAATCCCTCGTTGATGTGCTGGACGACGAGAATCGGTGCAGGGAAGTCGCTCGGCAGGCGCCGCAGGATGAAGTCGAGCGCGGCCGGACCTCCGGTCGACGAGCAGATGCCAACGGCCTCAACGGCAGAACGGACCGGCCCCGCTTCCGGTGAGGCGAATTCTCCGGTCCGGTCCACGATCTGACGGACGACGCGTACATCTGCCATCAGCTGCAACGCAGCGATCAGCCTCTTCGAGAACGGGTCCGCGGTCGGAAGCGAAGTGGTGTCCGGCATCTCGACCACATCGAGCGCGCCCGCCTTGAGCGCGTCGAAAGCGACCTCGCGTGCGCGGACGCGCGAACCGGCGCAAACGAGGACGATCGGCGTCGGACGCTCACGCATGAGCGCACGCACGATCGCAACGTCTTCGTCGCCGGACTCGTGAATGGTGAGCGCCACCACCTGCGGACGCACCGTGAGGCAGCTTTCGACTGCGTCGGACAGCGTCGCCGCCACGCCGACGACGGTCACGGCGTCGTGGCGCGCAACCGCAGCCAGCACGCGACGGCGGCTGGCATCCACGGGGTCGACGACGAGAATGCGGATCACGCGCGAATCACGACTCCTTCGCTAAAGCAGGGCCTCGAGCATCTCGAGGAAGCGGCCCTGCTCGAAATCGCTCTTGACGATGTAACCATTGGCGCCGACCTGCATTCCCCGGCGCCGGTCCTCGTCGCTTCCAAGCGACGTCACGAGCAGGACCGGCAGGTCCCGAAACCGCTCGATCTGCCGTATGTGCTCGACGAGCTCGAATCCGTTGACGTTCGGCATGTCGATGTCCGAAATCACGGCGTCACACGTACCGTTTCGCAAGTACCCCAATGCTTCGGCGCCGTCCTTGCACGTAACGACGTCGTACCCGGCGGTTTCGAGGATGTTCTTCTCGAGCGTACGCGTCGTGATCGAGTCTTCGACGATCATGATGCAGTAGCGCTCCAGCGACGATCGTTGCTCCGAGGCACGCGCCAGACTGCCAGGGTCCGAAGCGCGCGGGACCGCCGACGAGATCAGGTCCAGAGGGTTGAGGACGAGAATGACGGCGCCACTGCCGACCACCGTGCCTCCAGCCACGTTTCGAACCCTCAGAAGCTGCTTCCCGAGCGGCTTCACGACCATCTCCTGCTCGTCCACGAGAGAATCCACGACGAGTCCGAGTCGGCGCTGCTCGACGCTGAGGATCACTACTGGCATTTTCACGTCGTCCGCCGGAACCTCGCCGTCCCCGACGCCGAGGAGGTCCGCAAGCCGGGCGACGGCGACGGGCGCTCCGTCGAGGACCAGTGCCGGAGTGTCTTCAATCGACTCGATGTCGGCCGGCACGATTCGGAGAATTCGCTCGACGGCCGTGATCGGCACGGCGTACACCTCGCCCGCGACCCCGACGAGAAGGCTCTTGGTCGTCGACAGCGTCAACGGAAGCGTGATCGTGATCGTCGATCCGAGCCCGGGCGTCGTGTCGATCGTGATCTGTCCCTGGACTCGCTGAATGTTCTCGCGAACGACATCCATGCCCACGCCGCGACCCGAGACGTTCGTCACCGATGCCTTCGTTGACAGGCCAGAGTGAAAAACGAAGTTCAGGATCTCGCGAACGGGAAGGTTGCGTCCCTCGGTCGCCTCGACGAGACCCATCTCGATCGCCCGGTCCAGGACACGGTCGACGTCGATACCACGGCCGTCGTCAGAAATGTCGATCTGAATCTGTCCCCCGACCTGTGCTGTCCGCACGACGACGGTGCCGGCCGCCGGCTTTCCCTGCGACAGGCGCTCACTGACGGTCTCGATGCCGTGGCTGACGGCATTTCGCAGGATGTGCATCAACGGGTCCTTGATCAGCTCGAGAACGCGCTTGTCGACTTCGGTGTCGGTGCCTGCAAGCTCGAGGATCGCCTGCTTCTCTTCGCGTCGGGCGACGTCGCGCACGAGTCGATGAAAGCCGTCGAGGATCGTCGCGATCGGCAGCATGCGCGCGCGCTTGATGTCCTCCTGGAGGTTGTCCGTCAGAATCGAGACGTGCATCGCATCGCGCGAAAAATCCTGGCTCAGGGCCGACGTCCGCTGTCCGATGGCCTTGAGGTGCAGCTCGATGCGATCGAGCAATTCCTGGCGCTTCGCCGTAAGCGTCCGCTCGGTGCGCCCCTTCGCGTGAACGAGATGGCGCGAGACGTCCTTGAGCTTCGTCCAGTCCTTCGTCGCGTCCTCGAGCTCGCGCTGGAGTCCGCGAATGCCGGTCAGCCGCTCGTCGTTCCGTATTCGGGCAATGAGAAGCTCTCCGATCTGCGCCATGAGCGAGTCGAGCTTCCGAATCGGCACTCGAATCGTCTCTTCAGTCCCTGCTTCGGGTTCCCGAAGCGATTCGGACACCTCCCGCGGGCGCGACGGCACGGGCTTCGAAGCGACGGGCCCGGTCACGGCCAAGCCGGCAGGCTGCACGATGTCGGGCGATCTGGTGACGTGCGTCGCCGGCATGACGTCAGCCGCCTTTGTCTCCGCGACATACCGCCGACATGCTGACTGAAGCTCCTCGAGGGCCGCCGCATCCTCGCCGATCGGGTCCTCGACCCGCTCACACCAGATGCCTAGCCGGTCGAGCGCGTCGTAGAGCAGGTCGAAGAACTCAGGAGGCGCCGTCCGTCCGGCATCGCGAAACGTTTCGAAGACCTCTTCCATCGCGTGCGCCGTTTCCTGGATCACCCCGAGCCCGAGGATCGACGATGCGCCCTTGAGGGTGTGCGCCTCGCGCGCGATTTCGTCCAGGCATGCGTTGAGGTCGTCGACGACGCCCTGCTCGAGCCGGAGCAGCAGGCGATTGAGCGCCTGGATGTGCTCGTCCGCCTCGACGCGGAACGTCTCGGAAATCGCGGCGCGAATTTCCTCGTCCGAGATCGACATCGGTGCTGCCGCCTACTTCGAGAACTCTTCGATCAGCTTGTTGATCTGACCCGTCAGAGCGCCGAGGCTCCGCGAGACCTGCTCGGTCTGCTTGATCGATTTCACGTTCTCGGTCGATGCCTTGTTGATGTTGCCCATCGCGATGGAGACCTGCTCCATGCCGATGGACTGCTGTTTCGCCGATGCGGCGATCTGCTTCGCCATCCTCGCCGATTCCTCGATGGCCTCGGTCAGCTGATGGATGTTCACACCCGCGCTGTTCGCCAGTTCGACGCCCGTCTCGACCCGCTTCGAGCCTTCCTCGGTCACGATCACAGCCGAGTTCGTCGCCTTCTGGATCTCGCCGAGGATCTTCCGCACCTGGATCGTCGCCTGCTTCGACTGCTCGGCCAGGTTTCGAATCTCCATTGAGACGACAGCGAAGCCCTTTCCGTGTTCGCCCGCCTTCGCAGCCTCGATCGATGCATTGAGAGCAAGCAGCTTCGACTGCTCGGCAATGTCGTTCACAGTGGCGATGATCTCGCCGATCATCTGCGTCTGCTCCGACAGCGCGAGGATCTTCTCGGCGATCGATTCGACCTGCTCCTTGATCTGGTGCATGCCCTCGATCGACTGCTCGACGGCGCGGCCACCGACCTTCGAAGCCTCCACGGACCGTTCGGCGACGTCAATGACGCCGTGCGCCTTCTCGAGCGCCTGCTGCGACGTCTGTTTCACCTCGTTGATCGTCGACGTGATCTCGTTGATTGCGGCTGCCTGCTGACTGGCCGACGTCGATTGCGCGGACGTGGCCATCAGGATGTTGAGCGAAGCCTGATTGAGCTGCTCGGCGGCGTTCGTGAGCTGGTGGATGAACGACCGCTTGAGCTGTTCCTCCTGTGCCTTGCCGGATGCTACGTACGCATCGAGCGCGAAGCTGAAGTCGAGAAACATCGTCTTGACGATGGCCTCGATGGCCGAGCCGAGCTTCGCCGCGTCGTGCCCGTAGCGGACGAAGATCTCGTGCAGCAGGCCGCGGACGAAGAGACTGTAGGCCGCCAGATAGAACTGCGGGCCGAGTCCGGCGCTCGAAGTCCCGGCCCGGTCCTGCGAGAGTCGCGAGAGGGCAAAGGCCTCGTCATAAGTTCCAGACGTGAGCCCGCCGAAGTAGCCCTCCTGGGCGGACTTCATGGCTTCGACGGCCCCGGCTTCGTTCAGGGCGGCGGCGGCTTCCGGGAATGCGCGGAAGTGAGATTCGATCTCATTGAGCCATTCCGGGAGTCGGGCACGCGACACTGCGTCGAGTCCCGACATGACGGCTTCGTCGTCAGGCCCGATCTGCAGGAGAGACCGGCGAGTCGCAATCTCAGCGTCATCGATGCCGAGCAGCTCGGCGGTCTTCGCGTCGTTCGAGGCCTTGCTCATCGTCGTTCCTCGGATGGTTCCTGGCGGACCCAGAGCCGCTCGTCGTGCAGCAGCTTGTCGACGTCGAGAATCGAGACGCCGTCCTGGCTGAGACCGCTGATGTAGCGCTCGCGCCGGTCCGTGAAGGTCGTCAGTGGCGGATGAATTCGACCCGGCAGCAGATCGTGGACGTCGTCGACCGAATCAGCGAGAAGCCCCGCGGTGATTTCACCCGACGTCACGACGATCGCGAACTGCTCGGCTGCCGCGGCGCCGGGCTCGCGCCCGAACAGGACCGCGATGTCGAGCACGGCAATGATGTCACCGCGCACGTGGATCACACCGACATAAAACGGTGGAACTCCAGGTACCGGAGTGCAACGCGTGACTGGCCTGATCTCGGACAGGTAGGCGAGCTCGATGCCGTACCGGTGATCGCCCCTGCTGAAGGCAATCAGATGCACCTGCTCGATATCGGCGTATGAGCTCGGCGCATAGGTGATCGCGAGCTTTGCGGCGCGCTCCGAGAGGATCGCCTCCACCTGGGCGGCGCTCAACTGAAGCTCGTCATCGGGCGCGATAGTGAATCGGGGCGTGCGGTCCATACGGCGGACCCATTTCACCACAACCAGAACCCCAAGCGGTAGCGCGGGGCCTCACTTCTTTCTTCAGAATCGGCCGGGTCAATCCACACGCGAGTCCTTGACCGATCAATCCTCGGCGAGGCCGATTCGCGGCCTCTCGACGGGAAGCAGGTCAGTGCCCTTCCATTCATCGGCGTGCGCACGGGCAAGTCGCACGGCTCGATCCCTGGACCGCTCGGCCTGGTCGGGGTTCGCCAGTGCCCGATGCGCCATCGAGAGGTAGAGGTGGGCCTCCGGCGCTCGCGGGTTGTTGAAGATCGCGTGCTGCAGCAGTTCGCGTGCGTGCGTCGGCTCACCGCGCTCGAGCCAGATCAGCGCCATGAGCATGAGTGTCGGGGCGTGGAATCGGTCGATCAGAAGAGTCCGAAAGGCCC
>CAZXLQ010000003.1:33968-41551 GCA_964641945.1 uncultured Clostridia bacterium | reverse complement strand
GGCCCAGTAAAGGGCTTCGTCGTAGCGTTTTTCGTCCGCGGAGAGCTGGGCCAGCAGGTGAGTCGCAGTTGGATCTGCGCCGGGGCGGCTGGCGATGGCAGCGAGAAGCTCGGCCGCGCCGACGTGATCGTGCGCATCGTACGCAGCCCGTGCCTCGACGAGCGTCGGCAGTTTCGGGTCGGGCCCCTTCGCGCTACGGTCGACCAGAGTCGGGATTGCAGGCTCGGCGATCGGCGTTCGAGGAGTCGGCGCCGGCCGTGCCGGAATCTCGCCCGATGCGGCTCCTCCGGGCGCCCGGTAGACGAGAGTCTCCTCGAATTCGACCGGCTCGAACCGGGAAAACACGGCCGGGTCGGGCTCCGCGTGTCCGACTAGCAACCAGCCGCCCGGAGTCAATGCGCTGCGAAAGCCATCGGCGAGAGTTTGCGTGAGCGACTCGTCGAAGTAGATGGTTACGTTTCGGCACAGGATCACATCGAGGTCCGAGAGCCCGTGTTCCCGGTCCGGCACTGGATCCGTTGCGAGGTTGTGCAGGAAGAACTTGACGAGCTCGCGACACGGATGCACGAGAAACCTCGTGCGCGCGCCGACCTGGCGAAAATAGGAGGCGATCGTCACGTCGTCCACGCCGCGGAACGACCAATCACCGAACCGCGCGAGTCTCGCGCGGCGCAGGGCGTACGGGTTGATGTCAGTGCCGAAAATCTGAATGTCCCAATCGCGCCAGTCCGGAATCAGGTCCGACACGAGCATGGCAGCCGAATAGGGCTCCTCGCCGGACGAACAGCCGGCGCTCCAGATCCGAAGGACGTGGCGACGCTGGTGACGTCGTTCCGCGATGAGCGCCGGCAGAATCGTCGAACGCAACGCCTCGAACTGGGGCCGATATCTGAAGAAGCTCGTCTCGCCGATGACGAGCTGCGAGACGAACGCCTGCATTTCGGGGTCATCGTCAGGCAGTGCCCGCATTCGCTCGAAGAAGTGGCCGACATCGGAATCGTTCGACGCCAGGTATGCGCATTCAGCTACATCGCGCAGACGATGCGTGTCGCCGGGCCGAAATCGAATCCCCCAGCGTGACACGCACATCCGGGAAACCACTTCATGCGCCTCGTCGCTCCACGTGAACGGCGCCTTCACGTTGTCTGGTTCACAGCGGGCCGCGGATGCCCGTCGATGAGCGGAGCCAGATTCAGGACCGTGAGGATCTGCGATCCGATCCGGGCCACGCCCTCCGAGAAAGGAGCATCGGCCGAGAGGGCTCGAGAGCTCTGGAAGTGGTTCGCGGAGACCGTAACGACATCGAGGACGTCGTCGACGACGATACCGAGGGGCTCGCCTTCGACCTCCGTGACGATCACGTACATTCGCAGCGAGATGGGACGCTCGGCACCGTTGAGTGCGCGGTTGAGATCGAACACCGGAATTACCCTGCCGCGGAGGTTCACGAGCCCCAGGAGCTCTGGCGCGGCGTTCGGCACGGGGGCAAGCGCGACAATCCGGATGATCTGGATGACGCGCTCCGCCGGAAGCCCGTATGTGCCGGTTCCGGATCGAAATTGCAGAAAGGTACGATCGGGCATGGAGGATCCACCGACGAGTAGCGATCGAGCATTACCAAACCACGTGGACCAGCGCAACCCGTCCGCTCCGGTCGATCCGGCTCAATCGTTGCAGACACAACGGGTTGACGCGACATAGGCGAGGGAAGTATCCTGCCGGCGCTATCTACCGATCGCGCTGACAGTGCGACGGTCGCGCGCTTCACTCGCAAGAACTCAAGAATTCCGACACGGCGTCAGGCCGGGGACGAAGCGACAATTCGGCATTCAACGGTGTCGCGTTTCGCATTCTTCTCCCGGCGATCGGTCGCGACTGGCTGAGGGCAAGTCTGGACCACCGCAATGCGAGGACAGGACGATGGACTCTCTGACCTTCCTTGTTGTTGACGACTCGGCGACGATCCGCCAGCTCCTGACGCTGACGCTGCGGAAGTTCAATTCCGGAAGCCATCTCAAGATCATCGAGGCGACTGACGGGCGCGAGGCGCTCGAAAAGGTCCGTATGGCGCACTACGACCTCGTCCTGACCGACATCAAGATGCCGAACATGGACGGTCTCGAGTTCCTGCATCGTGTTCGAACGGAGCTCGAAAACACCACGCTGCCCGTGATCATCATCAGCACGAAAGGTGAAGAAGAAGACGTCGCGCGCGGAATGGCACTCGGCGCCACGGCCTACCTGACAAAGCCGGTGTCGGCGCCGAAACTACTCGAGACGATCGGCCGCATCCTCGGTCAAGGCTCGCCGCCCGACGCCTGAGGACCTTCCGTCCTCAGGCTCTCCCGCTACCGGCGGGTTCCCCTCGCTCGACGTTTCCATGATTCGCGACGTCCACATTGGCGGTCACATCACGGAGCGCCACGAATATTTCGCGACTGTCATCGGTCCGAACCTCAACATCCGGCTGCTCTACGATGGTCGTGTCGAGTCCGGGCGATCGTACGACCGATTCTTCTCAGGCGGCAGTGAAATCCTGCTGACCGAGAACGGTGTCGGACACACGGGAACGGGCGGGACTTTCTGCTCCTACATGTTCGGAGTTGAGATTCCGCAGAAGGACCTGCTGCGGCGCGACGTTCGCAACCGGCTCGTCATGCACGGGGCGCGGTACCACGAGGAGGCCGACCGGCTGGCCTTTTCGAACGACACGGCGGGATTCGAAGCGTACGCGAGGGTCTTCAATACCGGGCACGCCTTCATCAACTACTACTTCTTCCTGACGGGTGACCTGCCGCCGAATGTTCGTACGGCGCAGGAGACGATCCTGCGAGTCGCAGGAAAGTTCCTGAAGCGGCACGACGTGCGCGCAGCAAGCCGCGACGGACGCGACCTCGCCCACGCGTTGCATTCAGCTTGCGGCAATCCGAACTGGACGCTGTTCCTCGTCAAGATCATCGACGCTCACGCCGAGGCGTACCACGCCCGCTTTACGTCGGCGTATGCATCGACCCGCAACATCGGGGACGACGAACAGCGAACGTTCGACCTGTTGGCACGACACTACCGTCTGGATCCCTACCAGCAGGAGCGCATCCATCTCGACGTCATCTACGAACAGGAAGACAACAAGCGGATCATCGACGCGTACAAGGATGCTCTGACCGCTCACCTCGCGGGGCGGCTTCCCCAGTTCGCGCTGCTGCCGAAGCTGAACCTGCTGCGCGCGTTCGCCACCCGCAATCGGATTCCCCGTACCCTGCTCGACCTGCTCGACGCGCTGTTGATGACCGGCGACCGATCGACGAAGCCCGTGGACCCGCCGTTCATCGCCGACGCGCGACGAATTCTCGATCGTCTCTTCGTCGACTGCGTCGGAGGTGATCTCGAGATCGACGACCTAATCAAGCTCATGCAGGCCAAGCGCGAAGCGTCGGATCAGCGCTTCGTCGGCTTCGAGTCCGTGCTGCTCGATGCCGCGCTGGCCTCGGACGAGTGGTCGCGCGCGGGAAAATCCGGGAAGCTCCGGCTGCAGTTCGAGCAGATCGTCAATTACTTCGATCTGTTCGACGACGCGGCGACACTCGTCAACTCGATCGGGTTTACAGATGACTTCGAGCTCTCGCCGAATCGTCTCGAGGAAATGCTCGAATCACGGCAGGCGTTCGAAGAGCTCCAGCCCGGGTTGTTCGAGGAGCTCTTCATTGCACCGCTCGAGCGAAACCAGTACCTCTCGATGCACGGCCGGCGGCGGATCGAACTGCTCAGGCGTGGACTGCGCGCCAGCGACGGCGATCCAGCGAGCGCCCGTTCCATTCCCGAAACCTTGCGCGAAGCGAATGCCGTCGCTCGACGCCATCGGATCATCGATGGGATGCTCAAGCGTTTCGTCGGGAACATCCACGAGGAGCCGCTCACCGAGGTCGAGAAGGAAGCGCTGCGCCTCGACGTCGAAAACCGGTTGCGATCCGAGTTCGGCATCGCGACGACGGTCGATCAGAATCTGCTCGACTCGGTGCTGCTCGGCATCGAGGAGGAGTTCTTCTACACGCAGAAACTCCTGCCCGAGATCATTGCCAAGCGGGATCTCGTGCTGCGCGAGAATTTCCTCAGGTCGAGCGGACTCGACCTCTTTCGGATCGAGGAACTCGAGGCTGCGTACCTTCGCTCACTCGAGCAGCCGCCCGACGTCAGCGCAAAGAGCCAGCCGGCGTGAAGCGGATCGTGGAGTCGATCTGCCTCACGCCGTGACCGGCGCGTCAGCGGGTTATCGGGAACGGAGCCGAGACGATTCCTTCTCGTGGATTCGACACTCGCACGAACGAGGTACCGCCCGATTCGATGAGCGCCGCAAGGCGCGATGACTTCGTCTGCAGCCGTCTGGCGGTGACGCCGCCCTGGTCAACGAACTTCGCCGGGTATTTGACCGGTGTCACCTGTTCGCCGTCGATCGTGATCATGGCTTCGCCGGCGGCGAAGAGGGCCCCGTCCACGACGAGCTTGAATGACGAGCCGTTCTGCACGAGCTTCACGTTGGTGACGATCGGTGTGTACCCGACAGTCACGACGATGCTCCGTGAGGCAGTTTGACCGCTGGTGTCGGTTGCCACGATCGTCACCGTGTAGATGCCGCGGTCGGCCACCGTTGGATTGACGACGAGCACGTAGAGACCTGCCACCGGATCAGCGGTCTGGATGGACGCGAAGGCCGGAAGGTTCGGCGACGTAACCGACAGGATCGCCCCGCTGCCGGCGTTGACTTCGATCTGAGCTGACGCCGTCAAGTTCGGAGCGATCGTCAACGAAGCCTGAGCCTGGATCGACGGTGACCGCGGCAGAGTGGCCGAGATCGGATCCGACAGCACGAGGTTGACCTCGCCTGCATATCCGCGCCCCCCGAGCGGCACATAGCCGCCGTGCGGAATGCCGATCGCAATCATCGGCTCACCGGCGAACGTGGCGTCGAGAAAGTGCACATCGTCTCCCGTTCGCCACACCGCCGCGGCACCGCGAATGACGGCGTCAGGAGTCAAGGCCATCGGACCCTCGGGCTGCCCCGACCTGGACCGGCTGCCGTAGACAGAGACGAAGCCCTTCGCCTCGAGGGCATCGGGCGATCCAGCAAGAGCCTCGGCTCGCCCGTCGCCATTGATGTCCGCAAAACGAACCGAATCGCCGAGAGATTCACCCACCCCACCAAGCGCCAGTAGCGACGCCTGGGCACCGGGCTCGTTCGACGAATCCGTCGCGAGATCGATCGTGACGTTTGCGGTCACGGTCCTCGAGCCCCAGATTACGAAGAGCGCGCCCGGGTTCTTTGAGTTGGGCGAAGTCGGACCGTGGAATGGAGCTCCGACGAGAATGTCGTTGAGGCCGTCGCCGTCGAAGTCGCCGACGGAGAGCCCGCGGCCGCCGCCATCCGAGGATGAAGTGCCAAGACGCGAGCCCTCGATGGCGCCCCAGACGCGCGTGGACTCGCGTGTCGACGCGGGGTCCCAAAGCAGGGCGGCGGGCTCGGCGCCCGGTGAGGCCGGCAGCTGAACCGGCGACGCGGCACCGAACGAGTAGATCTGCATATCGCCGGAGAAGGAGCGGTTGCCGTCCGGGCCGTTGCTGCCATAGGCAGTCGTGATCAGTTCGTCGCGACCGTCACCGTCGACGTCGCCGGCCGCGAGCTCCGTGCCGACGTGAATGTTCTGAGCGCGCCCGAGGATCACGAGGTCCGATCCGGCCCGGTCAGCGAGAATCTCCTTCCGCCAGCCGTCGCGGCGTCCGAGGAAGACTTCGACGTCTCCGCTCTCGCGGCGCGAACCGTCAAGTCCATATCCTCCGATCCCACCGGCCGCGACGTCATCGACGCCGTCACCGTTGAAGTCGCCGCCGACGAGCGAGAAGCCGAAGAAGAGATACTTGCCGTTGTTTCGCGTACCGACCTGTCGACCCTGAATTCGGGAAATGTACGAGTTCGAATCGTCCATCCGGAGCTCGTCGTTGTCGCGAATCGCAGTTCCCGAGATGACGAATACCGCGCCGCGGAAGACGGTCATTCCCTCGATCTGGCTGACTGCCAGGTCATCGACGCCGTCTCCATCGAAATCGCCGACGGCAAGCTCGGTGCCGAATCTACCGAAGAACTGATCGCCATAGATCCGGCAATCGGCATTGCGTTCCGCGGGATCGACGACCGCACCCAGCGTGGTTCCACGTCCGAAATAGACGTACACGAAGCCGCGCCCGGGAGATGTGTCTGACGTCGCCGTGTCGTTGTCGGCCGATACCGCGAGGTCGGTCAGGCCATCGGCATTGAAGTCGGCCGAGATGATCTCGCGGCCAAAGTACTCGAATGCGCCCTGTCCGCCCTGCGAGCCCGAGTGGCGGAACCGGATGTCGGCGGCTGCCGACGCCAGGTCGCGGACGTACAGGGTGCCAGCAGACACGAGCGCGGCTGGCGCCGCAATTGTGACGAAAAGTACGAGTGCAACGGTCAGGCGCAATTTCATATCCTGCTTCACGCGGGTCTCCCTCGGAAAAGTGCTTTGGAATCTGGGGCTGAAAAAGGAAGTATGCTACCAGCCGGGTCAAAGGGGAGGCAAAGAGGAAGTTTTCGGGCTCGGCGCCCGGACACCTCGAACGTACGACCGATCACTCGAGCGACCAGCGGTCATCCCTCCGTCTGCCAGTGGGAGAGGGACGACGAGCAAAGCTCCTGGCGGAGGTCCAGCTGCACGGTTGAGTTGAGGAGCTGTCGCGAGCGCCTCTCTATGGTGCGAGCCCAACGCATCAGTACCGGGCGCGGTAGCGCTCGGGTCCGGGCGGTCCGGCCACGCGATCATCGTCCGTGTGCCGGGCTGGTCGCGTCAGCTCATGATTTCGAGCAGTCCCTCGAGGCTCTCGATGGTCTCGGCCGTCTCACCGGGCGGAACGGCACTGTGCGATACGAGCAGGATCGGCCGTATCCCCGCTCCCCTGGCACCCCGAACATCGGCGTCGTATTCGTCACCGACGTGTACGGCGTGGTCCGGCCGCACATCGGCGAGCTTCAGCGCGGCGTCGAAGATGCGCCGATCGGGTTTGGCGCTGCCGAGTTGCGCCGACGACACGACGAAGTCGAAGAACCGGCGGAGGTCGCGTCGCACCAGAATCGCATCGAGGGTGTCGTCCCAGTTCGAGATGATGGCCAGGCGATGCCCGCGCCCGGCAAGCCGCTCGAGCGTCGAAACGGTGTCGTCTGCCGGATGCAGCCATTCGCCCGAGCGGTGGCGCTCATAGAGCTCATCGCGAATTGGATCGTTCGGATCGAGCCCGAACTGAGCCAGCATCCGCTCGAACAGGCCGAGCCACCAGACCCGGTTTGCGTCGAGATCAACCGGATTAGGGCGACCGTCGTGTGACCGTCGCGCGGTCCGGACGGCCTCTGTTGCGCGCTCCGGAGTGACGTCGACCCCGAGCTCGCGAATCGTCCGCCCAACCGCCTCGGCGTGCGAAGGCGAGAAGTGCAGGAGTGTTCCGCCGACATCGAAAAAAAGGAATGACGCCATCGCAGGCTCAAGCCTGCACGACCCGGGCGCCGGACTGCAAGGCAG
>CAZXLQ010000003.1:13139-33958 GCA_964641945.1 uncultured Clostridia bacterium | reverse complement strand
CTGACTTCGTCTCGCGTCGACTCGGTCCCTTGCTTTTGCGGCGTTGCGAGAAACTCTTCGACGGCTTGAAGAGTTCCTCGCAAAGGCGCAAAGGCGCAAAGGCGCAAAGTTCGAAAGTGACACACCAGCCGCAAGGCAGCCGGGCTGACACGCCGCTCCGGCGGATGATAACGTTGCCGCCGATGACCGATGCCGACCGGAACCAACGCATCGCCGGACATGTTCGCGCCATCCTCGAGCTCCTCGGCGTCGATCCCGACGTCGACCGGGAGGTCGACGGCACTCCCGAGCGTGTGGCCGAACTGGCGGTGGAGCTGACGTCGGGACTCGCCGCTATGACGCCGATCGCCGTGCTTCCGGACACGAGGTCAGGACATGGGCTCGTGATTGTCCGCGACCTGCCGTTTCATTCTATCTGCGCCCATCATCTGCTTCCGTTCTTCGGTCGCGCGCACATCGGCTACGTGCCGGGAACTGGCGTCGTCGGCATCGGGACGATCGGCCGCGTGCTCGACCACTTCGCCCGGCGTCCGCAGCTTCAGGAGCGTCTCGGCGAGCAGATCGCCGAGTGTCTCGAGCGCGAGGCGGGTGCGCGTGGAGCCATCGTACTGCTCGAAGCGCGCCAGATGTGCATGGAGATGCGAGGCGGAAGGAAGTCGGGCACCGTCGAGTCGACGGCTGCACGCGGACTTCTCTCTGAAGGCGAGTTGAGGCGCGAGTTCCTCGATCGGGTCCTCGCTGAACGGCAGGCGGCCTCGGATTGATGGACCTCGACGTTGCAATAGTCGGCGCAGGACCGGCCGGCATCAGCGCCGCCATCTGGGCGCACACGCTCAAGCTGCGATACGCGGTCCTGGAGGCAGCGCGCGAGCCTGGCGGCCAGCTCCTGCGGGTTCACAACCGAGTGGTCGATTATGCGGGTTTGCCGTCCGAGAACGGCGCCGCGCTGGCGGAGCGGATCTGCGCGCACGCAGAGATGCTCGGCGTGACCATCCTTCCGAGCGCGGCGGTGTCGGGCGTGGACGTCGAACGAGGTCTTGTCCGCATCGGCGAGTCGACCGTCACGTCGCGTCACGTCGTGCTCGCTACCGGTGTTCGGGCACGGACTCTCGGAATCCCCGGAGAGGCGGACTTCGTTGGGCGTGGTGTCAGTCCGTCGGCGAGTCGATACGCCGAGCAGTTTCGCGGTTGCCGGGTGATCGTGGTGGGCGGAGGCGACGCGGCCTTCGAGGAGGCGCTGATCCTTGCCGAAGTCTGCGAGCAAGTGACGCTGATCCACCGAAGCGATCGTTACAGCGCCCGGCGGGACTTCCGCGATCGCGTCGACGGAGATCCCCGGATCGACGTGCTCCCCTTTGCCGAGCTCATTGCCATCGAGGGCGAAGATCGTGTCGAGCGCGTGCGGGTTCGCCTGGACGACACGCTCGCGTCGCTTGACGTTGCCGGGGTGTTCGTCTGTGTCGGGGTCGAGCCGAACTCGGAGCTCGTGGCAGGTCAGGTTGAGCTCGACCGACGTGGGTACGTCGTCGTGGATCCGCGGATGCGAACGTCGAACGACCGGTTGTACGCCGTCGGGGACGTACGCTCTGGTTCATCGCTGACGATTGCGTCGGCAGTTGGCGAGGGTGCGACGGCGGTCAAGGACATCCAGCGACGCGCTGCGGAAGCCCGCTGACCGATATCGTGCGGGCCACCTGTCCGACGCTGGCACGACTCGAGCATCAGAACCGCGAGCGGTAGTGAGCGGCCGGCGGACGGTGCCTGAAACCGCAGACTCGTCGATTGGCGCACAGAGGTGGTGCGAACCGAACGCCCGTCCGTGGGACGCTCGCTACAGCTCGCGGCTCGAAAAACGGAGGCCATTCGCAGCTACACGCGAACTACCCAGCCAGGTCCCGGAACCAAGCAGTCCCTTCGTCCGTGGCGAGTCGCGCGACGACGCCCAGGACGTCGTTCGCCGAGATCATCCCGAAGTACTGCTCTCCCTCCGCATTCGTGCGAGTAAGCACCAGATGGGAAATCCCGTGTCGCCTCATCAGGCGCACGCAGGTCATCAGGTCGGTTTCGACGTCGACGCACACCGGTTCGCGTGTCATCACCTCGCGAACGGCCACGTGTTTCGGATCGAGTCCCGCCGCCACCACGCGGCTCGCGATGTCGCTCTGGCCAAAAATCCCGGCGACATTGCCGACGTCATCGCACACCGCGCTCGTTCGAACGTGCCAGTTCCTGAGCTTCTGCGCCGCCACTTCGACCGAGTCCTGCGGGTTCATCGCGAAGATCTCGGTTCGGTCGCCGACCACGTCGACGGCCCGGAGGTGAGAAATCGGAGCCGCCACGGAGTGCGCGAGTCCGGCAATGCGCTGGGCGGATGCGGACGAATCGTTCGAACTCATGACGGTACCTCGGAAGATGAAGGATGTGGGCACATGGGCCGAAGAACCGGCCGCCACGGGCGTGTGAACTTTCGCTCGGATGGTACACCCGGTCGTGTCGGCCAACAAGCAGGGTGCATTTCCGCGGTACCGGGTTGCCTGGTGCGGAAAAGAAAAGTCTTGCAATGGAGTCGCCACTTGGACTACAAAAGCGCTTCGGCAAGCTGGCGCCGGCCTCCTATAGGGGTGCCGGCGCCTGTTTGCGGAAGGCATGCTGTGGGGAGTTGCGCTTGTACCGGCTTGCAGGCGACAACGGTCTTCGGACCCGGCAGCACGTCAGCTACGTCCCCTGCGACATCGGTTCAGCTGTCAAAAGCACATTCGGGGTCGCAAAATGGTCGGTCAGGCCGGTTTCATTCGAATGAAACACAATGCCCTTAAGCGGCAACTCAGGAGGAGATAGATGAAGAAGACTCTGATGGCTCTCGCGCTGACCCTCGTGGCCGGCAGCATGATCGCTTGCGGCGAAGCTCCGCCGGCGGCGAACAACGCGAACACCATGAACAAGCCGACGACGGCTCCGGTCAACAAGCCGACAGAAATGCCGGCGGCGAACTCGAATGCCATGCCTGCTGCCAACAGCAACGCGGCCAAGCCGATGGCGGCTAACTCGAACGCCAAGTAGTCAGCGCAAACGGGTCACACCGTTTTTAAGGGCTTCCCTCCCAGCGGCCACCATTAGGTGCCGTGGATCCTTTGGATCTGGGGGAGGCCCTTACGATTTTCTCACCACAACTCATGACCGAACTGCCGGAGAACCCGGCCGATGTCGACGCGCCTGAAACCCCGCTTGCCGATGGCGAGCCGGCTCCGACGTCGACATATCAGCTTCTGGTTCGGCTCGGGCTCGTCTACGCGGCTTCGCTTGCCGTTCTCTGGATCATCCAGTCCGGCACGAAGGCGATCATCGATCCGGACGGCTACTACCACATCAGGTGGAGTCGCCTGCTCTGGGAGAACCTGCCCAAGGGACAGCTTCCGCGCTTCGTCTGGTTACCGCTCACGACGCTGAACGAAAACGCCTACGTCGACCACCACTTCCTCTTCCACATTCTTCAGATTCCGTTCACATGGGGCCCCAACCTCGTTGCCGGGGCCAAGGCAAGCGCCGTCGTATTCGGCGCGCTCGCCATTCTTGCCTGCTACCTGCTCGTCTCGTGGGAGCGAGTCCGATACCCGTCGTTCTGGTTTCTGGGACTGCTCGCCTGCTCGGCACCGTATCTCTTCCGGCTGAGTCTGCCGCGCGCGCCCTCGGTCACGATCGTGACCCTCTGCCTTGCGTTGTGGCTGCTCTGGACCCGGCGCACGATCTGGCTGGGCGTGCTCGCGTTTGCGCTGGTCTGGATGTACAGCCTGTTCCCGCTCATCGGCGTGCTCGCTGGATTCTGGGCGATCGGCGTTTTCATCGAGGAGCGCCGCATCGAGTGGAAACCGGTCGTCGCCGTCACGGTTGGCGTCGTCGTCGGCCTCATCGTGAATCCGTATTTCCCGGAGAATCTCTACCTCTTCGCCGCGCACGTGCTGATGAAGACGAAGGAAGACTTCGAGATCGGCGTCGGCAACGAGTGGTATCCGTACGAGACCTGGTATCTCTTCACGTCGAGCGCAGTGGCGTTCGTGGCACAGGCCGTCGGATACGTGGCCACACAGCGCGGTGAACGCGAGGGTCGCGCCCGCACGATTACGTTGCTGCTCTTCTCGACGCTCCTGCTCGTCCTTACCTTCAAGTCTCGTCGGTTCATCGAGTACTGGCCGGCGTTCGCGGTCCTTTTCGCGGCATTCGCAATGCGACCCCATCTGGACCGCTGGCCGCTCGAGAGCATCCCCGGTGTCTGGATACGTCGAAGCGTCGCAGCCGCCGGTGTTGCGCTCACGCTTGCGATCTTTGCGATTCTCGTCCAGAACGTGCGGGTCACGCGCGCCACGGTGTCAGGAGAAACCAACCCGTACGCATACGTTGGCGGAACGGAGTGGCTGAAAGCGAACACTCCCGAGGGATCGCTCGTGTTCAACACGGACTGGGACGACTTCCCGATGCTCTTTCACCACGACACGCACAACGTCTACACGAGCGGCCTCGACCCGACCTACCTGCTCTACGCCGACCCTGAGCTCTCGCGGCTGTACGTCGACATCACGCTCGGCAAGCAGGACGATCCGGCTCCGCTGATTCGCGATCGATTCGGGGCAAAGTGGGCGTTCACGGATGCCGGGCATCGCGATTTCCTGCGGGAAGCCACCAAAGACGGCAAGATGCGGATCGTCTACCAGGACGACGACTGTGTCGTACTCGAGGTCGTCGATCCGCCGCCCGCCGTCGAGACCGAGGGCTGAGCGCGATGGACGCGCAGCCCGCAACGGCCAGCAGCGACGGCGAACCCGGGCTCGCGGTTCGTGCCCGGCGAGTCGCCCACGTCGTTCTCGCAGTTGCATTCGTCGGGCTCGTCCTGGGATACGTGCAGGCGCAGACGTACGGAATCATCGGCGCCGACGGCTATTACCACATCAAGTGGAGCCGGCTGCTCTGGGAAGGATTCCTTCGCGGAGAGATTCCGGAGTTCACGTGGCTGCCGCTCACGATCCTGGATGCGCCCAGGTACGTGGATCACCACTTCCTCTTCCACGTCCTGCAGATTCCGTTCACCTGGTTTGGGGATCTCGTAGTCGGCGCCAAGCTCAGCGCATTCGTTTATGGCGTAGCGGCGATGCTAGCCTGCTACGGGCTCATCGTGCAGTCGCGTGTCCGATGGCCGCTGGTCTGGCTCGTCGCGTTGCTCGCGTCGTCATCGCACTTCATGTGGAGAATGGCGAATCCCCGGGCGATGTCGGTGACCATCGTCACGCTGGTCCTCGCGATCTGGCTGCTTTTCGCGAAGCGGTATCGCTGGGTCGGGGTGCTCGCGTTCGCGCTCGTGTGGATGTACAGCCTGTTTCCGCTGCTGCTCGTTCTGGCGGTTGCATGGACCATCGGCGACTGGTGGGAGTCGCGCAGGCTCGACTGGCGTCCGGTTGCGTACGCGAGCATCGGCATCGCGCTCGGTCTCGTGATCAATCCCTACTTTCCCGAGAACATCGCGCTTTTCATAGACCACGCGTGGATGAAAGTTGCCGAGGACTCGACTGTTCCGGTCGGGGCCGAATGGTATCCCCTGGCTACGTGGGGGATCGTGACCATGTCCACGGTGACACTGGTCTCGCAGGTCGGCGGCCTGCTCTGCGTTCGGCCCGAGCATCGCGAGTCGTCGGCGCGCACGATCTGCCTTCTCCTCTTCTCGATGTTCCTGGCGCTGCTCGCGTTCAAGTCGCGCCGGTTCATGGAGTACTGGCCGCCATTCGCCGTGGTCTTCTTTGCGGTCGCGGCAGCGCCCTGGCTGGATCGAGTGCGCGTTAATGAGCTCGCCAGGACCTGGCGCGTCGCAGTCGTCAGCGCAGCGGTGTCTGTCGCGATCGCGATGGTGATCATGCTATTCGTCGTCCTGGATCAGACACTCGACATCGATCAGCCGCCGGACAACCCGGTCGTCTACGCCGGAGCCGCGCGCTGGCTGACCGAAAACACGCCTCCGTCGTCCCTCGTGTTCAATGCCGATTGGGACGATTTTCCGATGCTCTTCTTTCACGACTCGCACAACGCCTACGTCAGCGGACTCGATCCGACGTATTTGCTGTACGCGAACCGGGAGAATTCCGAGGAGTACGGCCGCATCTGTGCAGGTGAGGTTCAGGACCCGGGACGGCTCATCTCTGGCCGGTTCGGGGCCCGATTCGCGGTCTCTGCAAAGGACGTCGAGCACGACGAGTTCATTCGACGGGCCCGGGCGGATCGTTCGATGAAGTCCGTTTTCGAGGACGACCACGCCGTGGTCTTCGAGATCCTGCCCTAGGGAAGCGGGTCAATCTGCCTGGTGCGCCTTTGCGGGCGCTTGGCGCCTTTGCGGGAAAACCGTCCGCGAGCTTGTTTCCCGCAAAGACGCCAATGACCCGCAAAGGCGCAATGGACGACGCAAAGCCACAGAATGAGCAGCGAACCTGCACCAGGCCACGGCAGGGACCAGTCTATTCCGTTGCCTTCCGGGCCTCTGCTATCATCACCAATTCTTTTCCGAGGAGAACCTGACGCTGTGTACCCGCGTGTCCTGATGATCGGCCTTGACGGCATGACGTACGACGTCCTCGATCCGTTGATCGAGGAGGGCGTGACGCCGGCAATTGGCCGTCTCGTCAGGGAAGGCGCCCGCGCACCTCTCGAGACGATCTTTCCGCCGCTGACCGCCGCGGCATGGACGTCGGCGGTCACAGGGAAGAACCCGGGCAAACACGGCATCCTCGAGTTCTTTCTCCGCCGCCCCGGAACGATGGAGGACATGGCGGTCAACCAGAAGCTCCGTGACAGTCGGGCCATCTGGGACTTGCTCGGCGATGCGGGGATTCGGTCGATCGTCACGAACGTTCCGTGCACGTACCCACCCGAGCACATTCCAGGTGTCATGATCTCTGACTTTCTGACGCCCGGAGGACGCCGCGACTTCGTGACACCCGATGGCAAACTCGACGAAATCGAGGCGGAGTTCGGACCGTATCGTCTGCACCTGGGCGGCACGTACAGACGCGGACAGATCGACTCTGTCGTTGACGAGCTCATCGACGAGATCGAATACAAGACGAAGGTCAATCGCTATCTCATGGATCGCGAGGAGTGGGGCGCCTGCTTCACCCACGTGTGGGGAACAGACCGCATCCAGCACGAGCTCTGGCACGTATTCGACCCACGCCATCCGCGCCACGATCCCGCGGAGGCGAAGGGGTACCGGTCGCGCGTGACGGAGTACTGGACGCGCGTCGACGATTGCGTTGCCCAGATGGTGGAAGCCGCCGGACCGTCGTGCCACACGCTGCTCGTGTCGGATCACGGATTCGGCCCGCTTCACAAGTACTGCTCGTTCAACGTCTGGCTCTTGCAGCAGGGCCTCCTTCGACTGAAATCCGACGCAGCGACGATGGTGAAACGGCTGGCGTTCTCGCTCGGCGTGACGCCGGAGTTCGCATTCAAGATGTCGCGGAAGCTCTCGGCGGGCGGCGCGAAAACGAAGCGCGGCGTGACGGCCGACCGAACCGCCCGCGGCAAGCTCAACAAACTCTTTCTCTCGTTCAACAACGTGAACTGGTCGGCGACGCGTGTCTACTCGAAGGGGAACTACGGGCAGCTCTTCGTGAACCTGAAGGGTCGCGAGCCGCAAGGGACGGTAGCACCAGGCTCCGAGTACGAAGCCGTGCGCGACGACCTCATCCGCCGGCTTCGCGCAGTCGAGGACCCCGCGACCGGCAAGCCGCTCATCGGCGAGGTCTTCAAGCGCGAAGAACTCTTTCACGGCCGGCACGTCGAAAACGCGCCCGACGTCTGCTTCCTTCCGGCCGACATGCGGTACATCTCGATCGGTGACATGGATTTCACGTCCAACCGCTTCATCGTCGATGCATTCGGAATCTCGGGCGGCCACCGAATGCACGGAATCTTTGCCGCACACGGGCCGTCGATTCGTCGCGGGACGGCGCTCGGCGCGGCACACATCACCGACCTGACTCCTACGATGCTCCATCTGCTCGGACAGCCGGTCGTGGACGACATGGATGGACACGTGCTCGTGGACGCCCTGGATCCGGCATTCATTGAGGCGAACCCGATTCGCACGGTGCCAGCGACGGGCGGGCACGAGGCAGCGGATGCGGACCTCAGCGCGGACGAGACCGGTGAGATCAAGGATAGGCTTCGTGAACTTGGATATCTCGGCTGACAGCCTGCATTCGCACCGCGACGAGCTCATGACGACGACCGAGACCTCCATTCTCTCGGTGCGGGCGGCGCTGGCGCGCGTCCTTGCATACGCGTTCTTCGGACTCGCGGCGGGTGTCGTCCTCTGGCTCATCGAGGCCAGCGACCGGATTGCCGTCCTCAATCACAGCATCAACGGTGTCGGAGAGACGGTTCGACTCGTCGTGCTGTTTGGAGTCGCGATTGCCGGCACCGGAATCGTCGGACTCGCACTCGGCATCGTCGCAACGGCGCTCGAAGTCGTGAGGCAGTTTGCGGCCATGGCGGTGTCGAGGGTTCGCCAAGGCTTGCAGCCGATGGCCCTCGAAGCCGCGAGCCTGATCGCAGCGGCGCTCGTCGTGACCCTGGTGCTCAAGACGATCAGCGGTCAGTTCCCGGGGGTGCTCGAAGTTTCGATCGACCGGCTCGTTCTGCGAATAAACGACCGGCTCCTGCCGATGCCCTTCGTCGTCGAGCACTGGAAGGCGATATACACCCTCGTCATCTTTCTCTTCACGCTTGCGATCATGTGGTCGCAGGTCTGGCTGTTCCGGCCCCGCGGACGGTGGTCCGCGCTCCTTTCGTCGCTTGTCGTCGCCGGTGGCGGATTCGCTCTCGCGATCTGTTACGCCTTCGATTCGAGGTCGTTCTTCGCGCGGTATGAGCTCACGATCCACTGGCCGCTGGTGATCGGGTACACGGTAATGACCGTGCTGCTCGCGGGGTTCGCCTCTCGCGCGGTTTCGTCGATGGAGTGGGGACGGGAACCTCGTCGCCCGTTCGTTATTGCGACTCTGGTTCTCGCGGTCGTCGCCACCGGGGCGCTTGGCTTCGCCTACATCGCGATGGACTCGAATCAGAACGTCAAGGCCCTGTTCTGGAACCGCTCCGTCGTTGCGCGGCGTACGCTGGAAGTTGCGCGCAAGCTCGTGGATCGTGACTCGGATGGGTACTCGCCCATCTTCGGTGGCGGCGATCTGGACGATCGCAACCCGGCGGTCCACCCGTTCGCTCCCGAGATTGCCGGCAACGGCATAGACGACAACGGAATCGGCGGTGACCTGTCGCTCGACGATCTCGCCAATCAATGGAAAGTGCCGGCGACGGGCGAGTTCGTCGCTGCAGCCGACCCCCCGGTCTTCAATCCGAAGGTGCCGCCGCCGGGTGCCGTTGACGTGATGAGTCCGGAGGCCGCCGGCCAACCGGCCGCGGGCCCCGTCGAGAAGCGACCCAACGTCATCCTGCTCACGATCGATTGCCTGCGGGCCGATCACATGAGCCTCTATGGCTATCACCGCGAGACGACGCCGAACATCGATCGTTACGCGGCGAACGCGCTGACGTTCACCTACGCCGTACCTCACGGCACGAACACGGGCCATTCGTTCTGCGCGATGCTTCGTTCGTCGATGATGGAGGGCATCTTCGATCGCAACGTGCCGACGTTGACCCAGATGCTCAAGGGCGCGGGCTATTCGACTGCCTTCATCAACGCCCGGCGTTATGACGACTGGCTCCCGCCGCGCCGATGGCATCGGTATCGGCCGGCGATGGTGGAGAACTTCGACGTCCTGCACCTGGATGGCGATCGTGAGTGGACGGCCGAGCAGTTGACCGATGCAACCGTGCGGCATCTCGACGGACGCCCATCCGACCGGCCCCATTTCCTGTGGATGCATTACATGGACGTCCACATGCCCCGCGAGGGACATCCCGAGTACGGTTACGGGATGGATGACATCGGTGTGTTCGATTCCGAGATTCGCTATGTCGACGCGCAGGTCGGCCGGTTGCTAGACCACATGCGGGACAGTGGAATGCTCGAGAACGCCATCGTGGTCATCTCGGCCGACCACGGCGAGGGTTTCCTCGAGCACGGAACGAAGGACCACAGCAACAAGCCGTACGCCGACAACAGCCACGTGCCGCTCATAGTGATGGCACCGGGCGTGCCGGCAAAGCGCGTCGACACGGTGGTCGGGCTCATCGATGTTGCTCCCACCATCCTGGCGCACGTCGGCCTTCCCGTACCGGACGTATACCGCGGAATCGATCTCGTCGCGGCTGCACGTCAGCCGGAGTTTCCCACTCGCCCGATCGTGAGCGAGACACCCCGCAACGGCATCGAGACCTCCTTCTTCGCGTGGGCCTACATCGACTGGCCGTACAAGTACATCTACGACATCCGCGGCGGAACGCAGGAACTGTACGACCTCTCCAGCGATCCGGACGAGCAGCGAAGCCTGATCGAGATCGATCGAGAGCGTGCGACGCTCATGCGAAACGCCTTCGGGCGCTGGCTGGATCTCGAGATGGCTCCGCCTCCGAGGCCGCGGGCGATTCCGTGAGCAGTCAGGCGCACGACGCTCCGGATTCGCCGGACGCGCCAGTGGGCGGAGACTCCGGACCGTTCCGATCTCTGCTCCGGCGCTCGCTTGCGCACGTGGTGCTTGCGGTCGCAGCCGGCGGGCTCGTGTTCTCGGTCGAGGCCATCGATCGCCTTCGAGTCCTGCGCGTCAGCCTCGATGGAACAGGTCAGGGTGCGAGGCTCGTCGCGCTCCTTGGCGTCACGATCCTTTTCGTTGCCGTCGCGGCCGGGACGTTCGGCATCGCTTGGACGCTGGCGGACGGTATTCGTTCCGCCTTCGACCGCCGGTTCGGGGAGCGATTCGGTCGCTGGAGGTCACTCGCGGCATTGCTGGCGGGCGCCGCCGTCGTGAGCGTCGTGGTGCGCGCCGTGTCGGGACTGGTGCCGTGGGCTCTGCAGTACCCGGCCTATCGGATGATCCGACGAATCGACAACCGACTGTTCGATCTCGGCGTGATCGCAGAGTATCCGAAGGTCACCTACACGCTGATACTGATCGTCGCCGTCGTCCTGATCATGGCACTGCATTCGTGGCTCTTCTCCGACCGCGGGCCGCGAGCTCGAGTCGCCGCGATCGGCTTTGCAGTCCTCTGCCTCGGAGCGGTGTTCGGCGGCTACTACGCCGATTCCCGCATCGAGTTCACGCGGTACGAGTTCATGTTCCACATCCCGGCGGAAGTGCTCTACTCCATCGCCGCGATGTTCGCACTCCTCGGAATCGCGCGTGCGATCGGAGTCACGGAGCGTGTCGCGCTCGCGCGGCCGGTCCTGGTCGTCGCGCTGGCCGCCTTGCTCGTCGGTGCTGGCTCGTTCGTCTACGGCGCCGTTGCGATGGACGGCAGCCAGAGCGTCAAGGCCCTGTTCTGGTATCGATCCGTGATCGCGCGCCGTGTGTTCCAGCTGGCGCGCTACGCGACGGACCGCGACGGCGACGGTTTCTCGGCGATGTTCGGCGCCGGCGATCCGGACGACAACGACCCGAAGCTCCATCCGATGGCTCCGGAAGAGCCCGGCAACGGCATTGACGACAACGGGATTGGCGGCGATCTCGCTGTTTCCGGGTTTCCCCGCGGAAGCCTGCATGGCGGCTCTGCCACGGCGGTCCCGGCGATGCCCTCACAGCCGCGGGCGTCCGGTCGAAACGTGCTGATCGTGTCGATCGATTGCCTCCGCGCGGACCACCTTGGTTCGTACGGTCATCATCGACCGACTTCACCGAACATCGACGCCTTCGCGGCCGAGTCGCTGCTATTCGAGCACGCTTACGCACAGGGAACGAACACCGGACACTCGTTCACGTCGATGTACCGTTCATCGTATGCCGACGACATCTTCGACGACCGGATTCCGACCTTCGCGGGTGAGCTCGTCAGCGCTGGTTACCGTGCGCAGTTTCTCAACGCGATCCGGACCGACGCGTGGTTGAACGCGCAACGATGGGGGAAATACAAGTCGTTGATGGACGACTTCGAGATCCTCCACAACGACGGCGAACGATTCTGGAACGCCGAGGTCCTCACGGACTGGGCAATCGAGGCGCTCGAGGCCCAGGACGGCGGCGCCCACCTGACGTGGGTGCACTATTTCGATTGCCATCGTCCGCGCCGTCGTCACGCCGAACACGACTTTGGCAGAAGCGCCGCCGGCGTCTTCGACAGTAACGTGGCGTTCGTCGACAGGCACCTCGGCCGGCTGTTCGAGTATCTGCGCTCGTCGGGCCGTCTCGACACGACCGTCGTCTTCATTACGGCGGATCACGGTGAAGCCTTCATGGAACACGGCGCCATGGACCACAGCAACAAGCCGTACGAGAACAACACGCTCGTCCCGCTCATCGTGCGTGTGCCGGGAGAGTCGCCCGGCCGCTTCGTACAACCGGTCGGACTCATCGACATCGGTCCCACGGCGCTCGGATTCACGGGCGTCCGAGTGCAGCCGGCATACCGGGGAGTGGACCTGCGACCGTCGACGTGGTCAGGTGGTCTCCCCCGGCGACCGATCATCAGCGAGACGCCTCGCAATCTCATCGAGTCGTCCTTCTACACCTGGGCGTTGGTGGACTGGCCGTACAAGGTGCTCTGGGACGTGCGATCGAATACAACCGAGGTTTTCGATCTCGAGCGGGACCCGGGCGAGTTGCACAATCTCGCGGATCGCGACCCGGCGCTCGCCGGACGGATGCGGCAGACGCTCGGCGAGTGGATCGACCGGGAAACGGCACGCACGGGCGCTGTCGGCCCCGGTGACGAAGGACTGACGGACGACGACGAATAGCGGCGCGGCGATTCGACGGCTTTGACGGGTATGCTCGAACGACTCACGAATCAGGGACATCGATACGCACTGGCGGCAGTTGCCGCCGGCGTCGTTGTCTTTCTCGTCGAAGCGATAGACCGTCTCATCGTTCTTGGACCGAGCTTCCTGTCGCCGGGCGAAGCGTTCCTGTTCGTGGTCTATCTCTCGCCGGCTGTCCTCATGGGACTTACGTTCGGTCTTCTTGCCGGCGTCGTGCTTCTGGCCGCAGGGGCGCTTCGCGAGGTGAGCACGTTGGCGACCGGCCGCGTTTCCGGGCGTTGGGCGGGTCTAGCCGGAACTATCGCCGCATTGCTCGCGCTCGCGGCGATCGCGTGGGCGATGACGGCGATGTCGCCCGGACTTGTTGAGGAGCCGCTCCAGAAACTCGTCAACAAGATCGACGACCGGATCGTCAGGATTCCGGCCATCGTCGCGAACTTCAAAATCCTGCTCGGGGTCTCATATGTCGTCGCTGCCGCGGCGCTCCTGGGGCTGGATGCGCTCGTCGGCGCCTCGAGTGAGCGCGCGCGCCGTTGGGCCGGAGCCGCGATTGGATTGGCCGCGCTCGCCTTGTTCGGCGTGATCTACGGCGTCGATTCGCGGATCTTCTTCGGCCGGTACGAGCTCTCGATGCACCTGCCGGCTCTCGGAGCGATGTTGGGCTGTGCGTTCGTTGCGTCCGCCGTCAGTCTCGGGATTTTCGGCATCGTCTCGATAAGGCGAGCGGCGGCCATCGCCGCCATCGCGACAGTCGCAGTATCGGGACTGGCCTTTGGTTTTTCCCTCTGGCATCACGGCAGCAACGAAAACGTGAAGGCACTCGTCTGGCGGCGCTCAATCATCGCCAGGCGTGCCTACCAGGCTGCCGCCATGCTCACCGACCGGGACCGCGACGGCTTCAGCGGCTGGCTCGAAGGAGACACGGACGACGGCAATCCACTCGTCAACCCGGTGGCGACCGAAATTCCCGGAGACGGCATCGATCAGAACGGCATCGGCGGCGACTCGGTGGCACGCGAGACGGGCTCGGCTTTTGACGGCGCAGCCCACGGTCCGGGGAAGGCGAAGAATCTGATCCTGATTTCGATCGACACGCTTCGAGCCGATCGAATGTCGGTGTACGGGTACGGACGGCCGACGACACCTCGACTCGAGGAGATCGGCGGCCGTGGCGTCGTCTTCGAGCGCGCGTACAGTCAGGGCTCGAACACGGGCCAGTCTTTCGCCTCGATGCAGCGGTCGGCGACCCGGGCATCCGTGTTCACGCCGTCTGCTCCGACGCTCTTCCGGCGACTGTTCGACGCCGGGATGCGGACGACGTTCATCAACGCCCGTCGCGACAATGTCTGGCTCGAGACCAAGCGGTGGGTCAAATATCGGGGCATCATTCTCGACGGCGTCGAGACCTACGACCACCGCGACGGCGATCCGCTGTGGGATGCGGATCGGGTGACGGATCGGGCGATCGAGTATCTCGGTTCGCTGCCTGCGGGCACACGACACGCGACGTGGATTCACTACCTCGATCCTCACGAGCCGCGAAAGAAGATGGCGCCGTTCGACTGGGGAAACTCGGCATCGGACAAATACGACACGGAGGTCGCATTCACCGACGTTCACGTCGGAAGGCTCTTCGACTACCTCGAGTCGTCCGGGGCGCTTCAGAATTCGATCGTCGTGCTCGTTTCGGATCACGGCGAGGCATTTCTCGATCACGGCATGGACCTGCACGGCAATCGCCCGTACGGGGACCAGCTCCACGTGCCATTGATGATGTGGGCACCGGACGTCGCGCCGGCGAGAATCCGTGAGCCGGTGGGGGTCATCGATCTGGCGCCGAGCGTCCTGATGTACCTCGGCCTCGAACCGATTCCCGGCGCAGAGGGTCGCGACATACTCCGTTCGGAAGTCTCGCCACGGCCCGTTTTCCACGAGACGCCGCTCAACCTCGTCGAGGTCTCGTTTTTCGCGTACGCCGTGACAGTGGGCGACTGGAAGTACATCCTCGACGTCCGCGGCAATACGGTCGAACTGTACGACCTGGCGTCGGATCCGGCCGAGCTTCGGAATCTCGTGGACGCCCGTCCCGACAAGGCGTCCGAGCTTCGGGCGGTCCTTGCTGCGTGGCTCGACTCGACCGGGTCGGTCTCGACGCTGAAGTCGTTGTGATGCCACCGAAGCCGTCGGCTTGATCTTCCGATCTGTGGGAGAGTACAAACGGCAGAACGCGAGGAGAGATCATGGATCCCGAACACGAAGTTTCAGCATGGGTGTTTGGCTGCACCGACACGGGTCTCGTGCGGAAGAACAACGAGGATGCGTACGTGATCGCGGATCTCACGAATGAGTCCGCCATTGCGTCGTCCGTTCCCGCGATTGCCGACGCGCCGTTCCTCGACCGCACGCAGAGGGGTGAGGTGGCCATGCTTCGCAAGATGACCGTCGGCGAGCACGGTCTCCTTCTGGCGGTGTCCGACGGGATGGGCGGAGCTGAGGCGGGTGAGTTTGCGAGTTACCTGGTCGTCGAGAGCATCCGCGAAGGGCTTGCCGGCCAGCGCGACAGTCCGACGGGAAGTCTCGTCCGCGAGGCAGTCGAGCGCGCCAACAACGTGGTGTTCGAAACCGCCGGGAGCCATCCGCGGCAGTCGGGCATGGGCGCCACTCTGACATCAGTGCTCGTTCGCGACGATCGGGCCTACATCGCGTGCGTCGGCGACTCGCGATGCTTCATCATCCGCAGCGGAAAGGTAAGTCTGGTCACGCGAGACCAGTCGCTCGTCGAGTCGCTCGTCGAGTTGGGTCACCTCACGCGCGAGCAGGCCGAATCATCGCCCCATAGAAATGTGATACTCCAGGCGCTCGGCACACGACCGGAAGTGGCCGTCGCGCTGACCCGCTTGAAGCTCTATCGGGGCGACATGGTGTTGTTGTGCTCTGACGGGCTGTCGGGGAAGGTGACGGCGGACGAATTGCTCGAGTTGGCATTGGCCGGTCCGACGATCGAGATCGCGGGCCGCCGCATGGTGGCGCTCGCCAACGAACGCGGCGGCGAGGACAACATCACGCTCATCCTCACGCACTTTGGCGGCTCGGGGCTCGAAGTCGCGCCTGAGGGTCGCGGCGTCACGGGCACGCTCGAGAAGATTCACGGCTTCAATCACGCTGCGGGAAGCGGTTACGAAGACAATCGCGACCTGTCCACGAAGAAGCTCGAGCCCGCGACCCCGGTGACGCGGAAGCTCGACGATGACACTGTCGACGGGGAATCGTCCTAGCATCGGACGCGGCTTCCCACGTGTATCGAGACCTACGCATTGCGGTCGCCGTGCCGGCGCACAACGAGGGACGGCTCATCCGCCGCACGCTCGATCGCGTCCCGTCCTTTGTCGATGACATCGTGGTGGTGGACGATGCGAGCAGTGACGGGACGTCCGGGGAAGTTCGTCGCGCCGCGCTTGGTGATCCGCGCATACACGCGCTCGCGCACGATGGAAATCGCGGAGTTGGAGCGTCAATCGTGACGGCGTTCGAGACGTCGCTCGCGCTCGGAGCCGACGTCGTGGTCGTGATGGATGGTGACGGACAGATGGATCCTGGGGACCTGCCGTCGATGATCGATCCTATCGCCGACGGCGCGTTCGACGTCGCCAAGGGCCTGCGATTCGATGGCGTGCGGCCGAGAGGCACGATGCCGATCGGACGATGGATCGGCAATCTCGTTCTGAGCACCGCGACGCGACTTGCATCGGGATGGCGGTCGCCGCTCGATTCGCAATGCGGATATGTCGCGCTTTCGGCTGGCGCCCTCTCCCGGCTGCCACTCGGCGAGCTGTATGCACGGTACGGATTTCCGAACGACCTGTTTCTCAGGTCGGTCGGCGCGGGGCTTCGCATCTCGTGTGTGCCGGTCAGGTCCGTGTACGGTGCGGAGGTGTCGGGAATTCGACCGCACGTGGCTGTTCCGGTCATCTTCTGGCTGTTGGCACGCGGTTGGACTCGCCGTTTGGTCGGTGCGCCGGAGCGGCACGGCACCGCATCGCAGCCGGCGATAGAGGTCGACGAGGCGTGACTCGCCGAGTTCGAGTCGGAGGGTGGTTCGTAAGGCTCGGCGCGGTATTGCTTTCGCTGTCGTGTGTTCTCGCGGTCGGATGTGGAGAGGGCGGCATCACCCGAATCGGCCCCGTGGAGATCCGCGAGTTGCCGCGCGAGCGTTTCGAGCGGCCGAGCACGCCCGAATCGGTGCTTCTTGCCGGCCCGGTCGCGCTGACGACGTATGGCGGGATGGCGACGATCGTCTCGGTGCGATCTTCGTTGCGATCCGGGGCGTTCGACCTCGTCGCTAGCGTCAATGGCTCCGAGTTTTCGAGGCGGCGCATCGAGCGGCTTGGCGAGAATCTCTCGCTCATTCCGCTTCCGGACGCCGGGTCGGCGACGCTCGCAGTGCACCAGGCACCGAACGCGGGCCCGCTCGACGTCCTGGTTCTTCGCGCTGAAATCGACAGCGTCGTTCCGGAAGTCGCGCTCGAGACGGCGACGAGCAAGGCGACCCGCTTCGAAGCCGAGACCGGGCAGCTCGCCGACCCCGCCGTCGAGAACCTCGTTCCCAACGCCTCATTCGCCGCCGACGATGAAGTGCGCGGTACTCCGGCGGATTGGTTCGCGTATGTCGAGACGACGACGAACGAACTGGAGCGTCGGCTCCGAGTTGCGGGCGTCGCTCCGGGCTGGCGGCCATTTCTCGCGACGGCGCCGATACGCGTGGAGCCGGGTCGTCGCTACCGGGTTCTGGTGCGTCTTGTGGTCCGCGAGGGTCGCATCGTTGTCCGCGTCGCCGACTATGAGGAACTGGCGGTCATTGTTGAGGTCGGCACAGCCGCGGCCGGGGACGGGCCGGTCGAGTTTCTGGTCGAATTCACGGCGAACGACGGGACTCGTGCGGCGCGAATCCGGTTTGAGCCCGTGGCACCTGGCGAGCGGGCCGACTTCGAATTGTCGGCGATCCAGATGGAACTGTTGCCTGGGTGAAGCTCGAGGCGGACCCGAGCGCTGAACGAAACCGCTGGGCGGTGGAAGGCGGGCGGCGGGGATCGGCTCCGATCACTTCTGTCCTTCCGTAACGACGAATCTGCGGTTTCAGACACAATCCGTGGGACGCTCGCTACCGCTCGCGGCTCAAGGAACGGGAACCCGGCACGAGGGAGGTCCCCGTTTCTCGAGCCGCGAGCGGTAGCGAGCTCCCACGGACGGTCGATCGGTTCCAATCACTTCTCCAGGATCGACCCGCACGTCGGTCGGAGATTGCTGACAGTTGGCGTAAGATCCGCGCCGTCCGAAGGGAAGGGAATTCGATCGTGGCACGCATCTTCGCACTCGGTGATCCGCATCTGTCGCGAGCCCGTCCCAAACCAATGGACGTGTTCGGCGACCAGTGGACGAACCACGGCGACCGGATCTTCGCCGCCTGTCGGGAGGTCGTCGAGTCAGACGACCTGCTGATTCTCGCCGGCGACATCTCGTGGGCAACACGGCTCGAAGAAGCCCTTCCGGACCTCGCTGACATCGGCGCACTCCCTGGCTCGAAGCTCCTGTTGAAGGGGAATCACGATTTCTGGTGGACGTCGCGTGCCAAGATCGAGCGCGTGCTCGACCCGTCCGTGAAGCTGCTCCAGAACGACTCGATCGTCTTCGGCGACGTCGCGATTGCCGGCGGCCGTGGCTGGACGCTTCCGGGTGACGAGTTCTTCACCGCCGACGACGAGAAGATCTACCTCCGAGAGCTCGAGCGCCTGCGCCTGTCCTTCGAGAGTCTTGCAGGAAAGACCTTCAGGCATCTCATTGCGGCGCTTCACTACCCGCCAATGAATTCGCGGCAAGAGTCGAGCGCGATCACGGAAATCCTCGAACGATATGGCGTCGAGGCGTGCATCTACGGACATCTGCACGGAGATGGCATCGCGGCCGGCTTCACCGGCGAACGCAACGGCATTCGATACGCGCTGCTCAGCGCGGACAGTGTCGGCTTCCGGCCCGTCGAAGTCGCTCCGGCCATGCTGCGAATGTTATGATCGCGACCTGATCGTTTGAGACGGGCTGCGGTCGCGGGCGGCGCGCGGGAGGATTCGAGAGGGCGTGGAAGCGCGTGAATACGATGCGATCGTCGTCGGCGCCGGAATTGGCGGACTCGTCACGGCATCGCTGCTCGCCAAGCGAGGGTTCGATGTAGTCGTGCTCGAGCAGCACTCTGCGCCGGGCGGCAGTGCCTCGTGTTTTGAGCGCAAGGGCTATCGATTCGACGTCGGAGCGTCGCTTTTCTACGGTCTGGCCCCGAGCGGTACTACCTGCTTCGTTCACAAGGTCCTCGACGAGATCGGAGAGTCGCTCGCCGTCGTGCACGATCCGGTCCAGATCCACTACCACCTTCCCGGCGGCCTCGACGTTCGAACTCATTACGACCGTGAGCGCTTCCTCGAAGAGCTCGTCGCCTCATTCCCTTCCGAGGAGAAAGGCATTCGGAGATTCTACGACCGGGTCGACGCGTTCTTTCGGCGCCTCAACCGGATGCCGTTCGAGTCGATAGAGGACGTCGACCATCTCATGCGTGTGGCAAGATCGTTTCCGCTCGGAACGATGCAGCTCATGTACTACTCGATCGTCGACATCGCCCGAATCGCGCGACGGTACATGAGGGATCCGGACCTGCTCGCCTTCATAGAGATCGAGTGTTATGCTTGGGCGCTTACCGGAGCCGAACAGGTGCCGTTCATCAACGGAGCCATTGTGCTCGGCGACCGCCATTACGGCGGCATTCACTATCCGCTCGGCGGATCGCAGGAAATCGCCGAGGCGTTCGTCCGGGGCCTTCGCCGGCACGGAGGCGAGATTCGATTCAAGACCGCCGTCGACGAGATTCTCATCGAGGGCGGAGCGGCTCGCGGCGTCCGGCTGAAATCCGGGGAGACGTTGCTGAGTCGCTGCGTAGTGTCGAACGCAACCTACGAGCAGACGTTCGGACACCTCGCCGCGCCGGCTTCGACCCAGAGCGCCAAGGCGCTGCGTCAGGTCGAGCGCTTCGAGACGGCGCCATCGTTCTTCAGCATCTTTGCCGGAATCGACGCGAGCATCGTGCCGGGCGGGTTCTCGACGCACCACATCGTCGTCGACGACTGGAGTCGAATGCGCGACGAGGCGGGAACGATCTTCGTCTCGATGCCGAGCCTGCACGATCCGTCGGTGGCGCCCGAGGGCCGTCACGTCCTTCACTCTTTCATCTCGAGCCGGACCGACCTGTGGCCGACGCGCGGCAAGGAATATCGCGAGCAGAAGCGCGCGACGACGGAGCTCGTTCTCGGCCGGCTCGAGCGCATCATTCCCGGATTGCGCGGAGCGGTCGAGCACGTCGAGGCAGCTACGCCGCGGACGAACGAACGTTACATCCATCGACCAGGCGGAACCTACGGGCTGCTGCTTCGGCGGAGTCGGGATCTGATGCTGCGCCCGCAGAACACGACGCCGGTGAAGAACCTCTTCTGCGCTGGAGACAGCTGTTTTCCCGGGCAGGGCGTGACGGCCGTGGCAGCGTCCGGCGCAGCATGTGCCCGTATCGTGGAGAAGCGCGTCGGGGCGCGCGTCGCGCGCGTCAGCGCGCAGGAGGTCACCGCATCGTGAATCTACAGAGTGTCGTCAAGCTTGCTGTTGCCGCCGGCACTGTTGTCGGAGGCGTCGCAGTTGCAAACGCCACGATTGCGCATTTCTCGCCCAGGCTCGAGCCGTGGTTCGACGGCGAGATTGGCACCTACTTCTGGCGCGGCCATCGCGTCGTGTATTCGGTGCGCGGTGAAGGCCCGCCCGTCCTGCTCGTCCATGGGATCCATGCGGCTGCATCGAGCTTCGAGTGGCGACGGACCGTCGAACC
>CAZXLQ010000003.1:0-13039 GCA_964641945.1 uncultured Clostridia bacterium | reverse complement strand
TGGACCGGTTGCAATCGCCGGCCGGACCGCTCGAGTCCTTGCTGCAGGGGGCGCTCGACACGCCGGTCATAGGGCAATCGCTCTACAACGTGCTCGTATCGGAAGCGTCCATCCGGTACTTCCTGCGCGAGCAGGTGTATGCGCATCCGGAAGCGATCGACAACGCGCTCGTCGAGCAGATGTACTGGACGAGCCACCAGCCGGGAGCGCGGCACGCGCCGGCCGCATTCATCGGCGGCGCATTGAACTGCGCCATCGACGAGATCCTGCCGAGACTCACTGTCCCGACACTCGTGATCGCTGGCGGCGAAGCTCGATTCGGGTTGGCGCCGGGAATCGATGCGATTTCCCGGTTGAATCCGGACGTCCGCGTGCGCACTATTGGAGATACCGGTCTGCTGCCGCACGACGAGCAACCGGGGGTTTTCAACGACGTCGTGATTCAGTTTCTCGGATAGGGGGTACGCATGGCCTGTCGCAGTCTTCTCGTTGTGGCTTTCGTGGGCAGCATTCTCGTTGCGGGATGCGGCACGCTTACGGGTTCGTCGCAGGATGGCACTCCGACGCTTCGCACCGAGGATGTCCGGCCAGCTGGCGGTGGCGCGAAGGGCGATCCGAATGCGGCGATCGCATGGTTCGATGACCTCGACACGGCGCGTATAGAGGCCAAGGCAGGCCAGGTCGTGTTCGTCGATGTCTATACGGACTGGTGCAGCTGGTGCAAGCACATGGACAAGAAGGTCTTCACGGATCCGTCCGTCCGTGCGCTCGCATCGAACCACGTCTTCGTGAAGCTGAACGCGGAGGACGGCGGAAAGGGCGAAGCCTTCGCGAAGAAGAACGGCATCAGCGGATTCCCGACTCTCCTCATCTACTCTTCGGACGGAAAGCAGCTCGCGAATCAGCCTGGAGCATTCAGGCAGGCAAGCGAATTCGTGACGTGGTTCAACGCCGCCGCAGCGCGCGCCGCGTAGCGCCCGCACCAATCGAAAAGGCGAGGCCGATCGCCAGAAACACGGACGCGTGGATGGGGAGCGTGTGTCGAAACTCTGCCCACATGAGCGACTGCAGGCCGACGTAGTAGACGACCGGAGCGATCACGAAGACGAAACGCCGCCAATCACCGGCTGCCAGCAGCACGAGTCCGAGAAACGCGAGTGAAGCGAGTACGGTCGTGCTGAAGCAGCGCTGCAACGCGGCTAGCGGCGCACGGACCAGCTCGGTCCAGGCGCCGCCGGAGGATGCGTGCCGCAACGTCGTCCATCTGCCTCCTACGGTTCGCGTGAAGGCCATCGACTCGAATGCGTGATCGGCGCGCCGCGCTTCGACCGGTACGGTCCGGTTCTGTTCCGAGTATCCGAGCAGCCGTCGCGCACGGACCGTCACGACTCTCGCGAAATAGGGAAGGTCGGACCGGATGAGCGATGTCGCACGCTCTCGACGCGCGCGATCCCGGGCGATCCCGTCGACCGCGAATACGCTGAGCACCGTGTGTTTCACCTCGAACGGGCGTCGGTGCGTAGACTGCATCCGGTCGTATTCGTCGAAGTACGCGCTTGAAGCGAGGCCTCGAGCCTCGGCTTCTTCGACCGAAACGTTGTAGGCGAAGCGCGAGAGTCCGTAGCGCCCTTCGATGTCATCGCGCGCGAGCCCTGAGAGCAGCGCGAATCCGGAGCCCGTCGTGACCGGGATTGCCTCGCCGTATAGCGCCACGTTCCGGACGGTCAGCGGCAGAACGCAGACGAACGTCGCCGCAGTGAGGGCCACCGCCCCCCGGACGGCGCGCCGCGGTCCGGCCGATGAGAGCAGGCACCCGGCCGCGGCAATCACCGGCGCCAGGAGAAGCGCGTTCTGTCGAAGCCAGCATGCGAGACCCAGCGAGAGCCCGGCGCAGATCCAGAGTCTAAGATCGTCGCGCCGCGCGGCAACGACGACGAGCAGCAGCGCCAGCAGCACGGGAAGCACGGTCAGCGTGTCCGGCTTGAGCACGACCGAGAGAGCCGCGAACTGTGGAGAGACGGCCATCAGGAGACCGGCCACGCTGCCGACGCCGAGTGAGAAAAGAGCCTCGCCGAGCATTGCGAGCACGACGCACGTCAAGGCGTCGACGACGCACTGCGTAATGAGCGCCGCCTCCATCGACGAGCCCGAGACCCGATACACGGCGGCAAGGAATACGAAGTACCCCGGTGGATACCCGACGACGAGGGTGTCGCCCGCCGCCAGTCCTCTCGGGAAGACGACGCGGTCGTCGCCGTCCGCCAGGTCGGCCGACGCCTGGTGGTAGAAATGCGCGATCCGGTATCGGTCCTGCTCGACGCCGTAGCAGGAACTCGCCGCAGGTCCGGCGTAGAGCAGGCGCACGCCGAGTGCGACCGCGAACACGAAGGAGAATACAAGTATCCGAACGACGCGTGATGCCGGCGGCCTCGGCGTGAAGGCCGGCAGCGAAATCAGGCCGTCTAGAGCGGAACCCATCGGATGGCGATCATCCCATACCGAGTCGCCTCATGCGATACCGCAAACGCTGGAGCGAGACCTCGAGGCGTTTTGCGGCCTGCGATCGGTTGCCGTTCGTCGCTCCGAGCACTCGCTCGAGGTAGGCGCGCTCGAAAGTGTCCATCGCGCGGGCGAGAGGTACGACCTCGTCGCCGGATGCTGCGGCGGAGTGGCCATAGACTTCGCCGAACGCGGCCAGCGGCTCGACCGAGCTTCGGTTCGCGGCGAGCGATGCCTCAACCGACTCTCGGGTGATCCGCGATCCGAACAGGGCGAGCGCCCGCTCGATCACGTTCGAAAGCTCGCGGACGTTTCCGGGCCAGTCGTAGGCGAGCAGTGGTCCGATCGCGCCGGCCGTGACCTCCACGTCGTCGACGCCAATCCGGACGGCATTGATGGCGGCCAACCGTCTCGCCAGCACGGGGATTTCGTCGCGTCGCTCGCGGAGCGGCGCCACCTGCAGCCGAATAACGTTGAGTCGGTGGTAGAGGTCCGCCCGGAATCGTCCTGCGCGTGTCTCGCGCTCGAGGTCCCGGTTCGTCGCGGCCACGATCCGGACGTCGACCCGGACGGGCTGGGTCTCGCCGAGGGGAAGGATCTCGCCGTCCTGCAGAAACCGAAGCAACTTGGCCTGGAGAGTCAAAGGCAGCTCGCCGAGCTCGTCGAGGAAGAACGTGCCGCCGTCGGCTGCTCGAACGAGGCCTTCGTGCGTCGCGTGCGCGCCGGTGAACGCGCCCCGCCGGTGACCGAACAGTATCGACTCGATCATGTCAGGTGGCACCGTGGCGCAATTGAATGCAACCCAGGGCCGGCTGGCCCTCCTGCTTCTATGGTGAATCAGCCGCGCGATCTGTTCCTTTCCGGTCCCGGACTCACCGGTGATGAGGACCGTGCTGCCGGTCGCGGCGGCCTGAAGCGCCAGGTCGATCGACCCGCGTGTTGACGGACCGGCGATCACGATCCCGTCGACCTCGTCCGAAGCACCTGCGGTCGCGGCTCCGGCCATCTTACGCGCCGGCAGGGAAGGGGAGGGACGTCGCGGCCGAACGTCTTCGAGCCACCGCTGCGCGCGTGCGTGGCGCAGCACGGCGCCGCAACGCGCATAGATCCCTGCAGCGTCGTCGGCGAGCTCAACGGCTGCCTCGATGTCGTCGCCCACGAGGCGGCGAGCGTGGGCTTCGAGCGTTCGCGCCCGGTAATAAGGCAGCTCGTGCAGCCGGAAATGGTCCGAGGCGCGTTTGAGAAGAGAGAAGCCCCGTGCGCGTTCCTCAGGAGCCGGAACGAGCGAGAGACCTCCAAGAAGCGAGTGCAACCCGACGAGCAGCGGATCGACTCCGGGCCCGACCATCAATGCCGTTGCCTGCCAGAGCTCGCGGGCGCGGCCCGCCTGGTTGAGCTCGATGCGAATGAGTCCCTCGCAGATCGCCGTTTCGAGCTCGGCGCGCCGGCGGACGGCGTCGACATCGATCGACTCGACGAGCATTGCCGCCCGGTCGGATTCCTCGAGCGCCGAGCTGTACATCGCGAGGTTGAAGTAGGCCTCGGCTCTCCCACGTCGCGCACGGGCGAGCGAACCCGCGAGCGGCGAGACCTCCAGATCCGCGATGGCGAGTGCGTATTCGCTCATTGTCTCGTCGAGCGCGCCGCGTATCGATGCCGCCTCGCCTTTGAACGAGTGTGCGCGGCCGGTGACGGACTTGTCGTCGGGTGACGCGGCTATGGCCTCGTCCGCAAGTCGCACGGCTTCGACGAGCCTGCAGGCTCGAACAAGATGGATGGCTTCGTCGAGCCTTCGGTGCCAATGATCGTCGGCGCCGGCGGGCCGGATGAACTGCCAGGCGATGGCCATTCTGGGATCTCCTCGAGTCGGGTTTGGTAGATTCTCAAAAATCGCAAGCGAATGGCGTGCCGAAGCCGCCCGTTCGTTATTCGAGCCGAGACCGCGGTGGCGGGAGTCATCCGAACGGACGTGCACGATGCCGAGTATCGTGGTATCAGACATCACGGATTGAGGCGACGGAGGGAGCCAATGAGACCGATCGACCGGTACTTCGGCGAATACGGAGCGTTCCACAGGGATCCCCGCAACGAGGCGACGCACGCGCTTGGCATTCCGATGATCGTGCTTGCCATTGTCATGTGGCTCCAGAACGTTCCGCTCGGGACTCTGGGTGGCGTGGCGATCGACCTCGCGTGGCTCATGATCCTGGCAGTCTCGATCTTCTATATCCGACTGCATGTCGCGCTGGGCATTGCGATGACGCTCGTTCTCGCGGCCTTCCACCTTCTGGGCGCTCGCGTGCTGGGCGCGAACGTATGGACCGCGGCAGCCTTGTTCGTCGTCGGCTGGGCCCTGCAGTTCGTCGGTCATGCCTTCGAGGGCAAACGTCCGGCCTTCATGCGCAACGGAGTGCACCTGCTCGTCGGCCCGATGTGGATCCTCGGCCGGTTGCTTGCACACGCAGGCATCGGTGCGTCAAGTGCACGCCCCGCGGCTTCCGAAAAGGACTGACGCGCTCGGTTCGTCTAGACTGGCGATGCCGACGACCGTGTGAGGTGGCCGGCCGGACCGTGCCCGGGCAACCTACGCCGAAAGCGACGGTCCCTTCACGATGGCCTCACAGACGGCTGCCGTGAACTCCGTAGTCGTCGAGTTTCCGCCGAGATCCCGCGTCCGGATGGGTGTCCAGGAGAGCGTCTGCGCCAGGGCCGTGTCCACCCGCCGGGCGGCATCGGATTCTCCCAGGTGCTCGAGCATCAGGATCGCCGAGCGCAGGAGCGCAATCGGATTGGCCACATTCTTGCCGGCTATGTCCGGAGCGGAGCCGTGCACCGCCTCGAACACAGCACAGTCGTCTCCGATGTTCGCTCCCGGAACCATTCCGAGGCCGCCGACGAGGCCTGCTCCGAGGTCCGAGACGATGTCTCCATAAAGGTTCTCGAGCAGGAGGACGTCGAACTGTCCCGGATTCATCACGAGATTCATGCAGAGCGCGTCGACGATTCGCTCGTCTGCGACGATGTCGGGATAGTTGACCGCAACATCGCGGAAACACTTCAGGAAGAGGCCGTCCGACATCTTCATGATGTTGGCCTTGTGGACACACGTCACGCGCTTCCGGCCCGCACGCCTCGCGTATTCGAACGCCCACCTCGCTATTCGCAGCGAGGCGCGTTCCGAAACGACCTTCAGGCTCGTGACCACGCCGGGAACGATTTCGTGCTCGAGTCCAGCGTAGAGGCCTTCGGTGTTCTCGCGAACGATGACGAAATCGAGAGGCCCGAAGTGCGTTTCGACTCCGGGCAGGCTGCGAACCGGCCGGAAGTTCGAATAGAGGTCGAGAACCTTACGTAGCCGCACGTTTACGCTCTGGAATCCCTTTGCGATCGGCGTGCCAATCGGACCCTTGAGGGCGACCCCATTCTTCTTGCACGCCTCGATGACCTCGATGGAGAGGGCTTCCCCGGTCCGGTCGAACACGGCGGCTCCGGCTTCCACGCGCTCCCATTCAAAGGCTACTCCGGTGGATTCCAAGATCTCGACGACCGATTTCGTGACTTCGGGGCCGATGCCGTCCCCTGGAATCAGGGTCACTACGTGCGCCATGGAAACCTCCTGTTGCCCGCTTCAAGGCGGCGCAATATACTGAATCCTTTCGGGTGAAGCAACGGACGCGGTCCGTGGGGGAGGGTCAGGTGCACGAGGTCAGCATCGAAATGGAGTTCTCGAGCGCGCACGCGCTCCGCGGCTATCAGGGGAAGTGCGAGAACACGCACGGCCACAATTATCGCGTCGAAGTCCACGTGTGCGGGCGCGAACTGAATTCCATCGGACTGCTCATCGATTTCAAGGAACTGAAAGCGGCCACGAAGCGGGTTGTAGACTATCTGGACCACAAGGACATCAACACCCTCCCGCCCTTCGACGTGGAGCTCAATCCTTCGGCCGAGAACATGGCCACGTATTTTTTCTACGAGGTTGGCCGGCAGATCAACGACGACCGGGTTCGCGTGCAACGCGTCCGCGTCTGGGAAACATCGACCTGCTCGTCGACTTACTCTGAAGGCTGAGTCCGGGGGGAGATTCACTCACGATTTTTTGAGTGTCTCAAAAACATGAGACTCGATTGGTGCAAGGTTTGAGAGTTGACCCCGGTTGGGTCTGCCGGCCGGGGCGTAATGTCAGGGATTTTTCTGAAGGAGAATGTGAACTCATGCGACGACTGACGCTTCTGGTAGCGATTCTGGCGGTTCTGGGTGGTATGGCCGCTGGAACGGCCCTGGCAACCGGCGACGAGAAGGCTTCTGCGAAGAAGCCGGTGACGAACACGATGTGCCCGCTAATGGGCGACGAGGTCTCGGCCAAGGTCCGTACCGAGCACGACGGCCAGTGGGTCTACTTCTGTTGCGCGGGATGCGTGGAGATGTTCAAGGCGGATCCGGCGGCGGCGATCGCCAAGATGTCGGATGCCGACAAGGCTGCCATCCAGAAGAATGCCACGTGCCCGGTCGGCGGCGAGGCAATCTCCTCGTTCAATGTTCGTTCCGAGTTCGAGGGCCGCTTCACATACTTCTGTTGCCCGTCGTGCAAGACGACGTTCGACAAGGAGCACCCCGGCGCCAAGTAGCGCAGCGATGGTTTCGAACGGCCCCCGTTGGCCGCCCTGTGACCCAGGGCGACCGGCGGGGGCCTTTGCGTTGCAGATCACGATCGCGTCCCTTCCCGCCTTCTCGGAACGTCAGCTATAGTGGCACTCCTTCCGGCACACGACGGCTGCGTCGATGGTCGGTCACAGATGGCCCGGTCGCCAACCGACGAACCTGGTCGGGCGATGCGCGTGGCGACCTCTTGATTCGAGGAGACAGTAGCGAAATGGCGAATCTTTCAGGACAGCCGTATCCGGAGCGACAGTTCAACCTCAGCGGTCTGAACGGCATCACGGACAAGCAGCTCGAGCAGCATTACAAGTTGTATGCCGGCTACGTGGCGAACACGAACAAACTCAACGATCAACTCGCCGAGCTGATCAAGGCCGGCGACACTCTGTCGCCGAAATTCGGCGAGCTCACGCGGCGCATGGGTTTCGAGTACAACGGAATGCGCCTCCACGAGTATTACTTCGAGAACATGACTTCCAGCAGCGGTACTCTGGACGCGGGTTCGAAACTCGGCACCGCGCTCGCCGGCAGCTTCGGCGACATCGATACGTGGCGGACCGACTTCACGTCGATCGGAAAGATGCGGGGCGTCGGCTGGGCCGTACTCGCGCTGGACCCGCTCTCCGGGAAGCTCTCGAACCACTGGATCACCCTGCACGAGGAAGGCAACGTCGTCGGTTTCGCGCCGATCCTCGTGATGGATGTCTGGGAGCACGCGTACACGGTCGACTATCTGCCGACCGAGCGTGCGAAGTACATCGACGCATTCTGTTCGAACATCGACTGGTCGGCGTGCGAGGGCCGGCTGCCGTAGCCTGGGGCCGCGCCCGCGTTCGTGATCCGAACGGCGTTGAGGGGCGCCGCGGTTTTTCCGGCCGGCAAGGCCGGGGCCGCGGCGCTTCCGTTTGACGGATACCCGGTGGCCAGCGAGAACATGAGGACATCACCGTCGATCGAATGGCAGCCGTGGGGCGAAGAAGCCTTCTCCCAGGCGGCCACGACGCAGCGGCCGATCCTGCTTCGGATCGGCGCCACCTGGTGTGCGTGGTGTCGCGCGATGTGGCTCGAAGCGGACGTCGATCCGGTGGTGCTCTCGTCGATCTCGCAGAACTTCGTCCCGATCTATGTCGATGCCGATCGCCGCCCGGACATCAACGAGCGCTACAACCTCGGTGGCTGGCCGACGAATGCGTTTCTGACGCCGCGTGGCGACCTGATCACCGGCGGGACATACTTCGACACGGATACATTCCGCGTGCTGCTCAACCGCGTTGCGCAGAGCTGGCAGGAGCGACGCGCCGAGGTGGAAGAGGCGGTCGGCTCGGCTCGTCGCGACGCCGAACAGCGCAGGAAACCGAAGACCGGCCCAGTCCTGTCTGCCGACGAGCAGGTTGAACGCGTCGTCGGTCTTACCATTGATTCGTTCGACTTTCGTTTCGGCGGATTCGGTCGAGACTCGAAGTTTCCGCACACGGCCTCGATAGAGCTGCTCCTGACGGAGTTTCGGCGAACGGCCGAGTCGAGACTTCGCGACGCGGCGCTCATGAGTCTCGAGGCAATGTGCGACCGGTCGAATGGACGCGGAGCGCTGGCCGATGCCGACGGCGGCTTTTTTCGGTATTGCGGAACGCGAGACTGGTCCGAGCCACGATTCGAGCGTCTTCTGGCCGACCAGGCACGTCTGGTCAGCTGCTACCTGATGGCGTTTCAGCTGACGGCAGAGCCACGCTGGGCGGCCTCGGCGCGCGGTCTGGTCGACTACATGCGCGGGACACTGTTCGACCCGCGTCGCCACGTATTCCACGGCAGCCAGGGCGGCGTCGGAGGCGACGAGTATTTCTGCTTCGAGCCACCGAACCGGCCAGCCTCGGCCGCTCCTGCCGTCGATCGCGGGGCCTACGTTTCTTCGAATGCTTTGACGGCATCGGCGCTCATTCACGCCGGATGCGTGCTAAAGGACGACGCCGCGCTCGAGTCCGGCGTCGGGCTCGTGGACGCTCTTGCGCGACGGGGACGGCTCGGATCGGACGAGACGCTGCTCGGTCACGGACTTGACGGCACCGGCCCTTCGGGACCGATCCTGCTCTCGAGTCAGGTCTACACGGCTCGCGCTCTCGTCGACGCGTACGAGGCTGTTGGCGGGACACAGCGGCTGGCAGCAGCGGCCCTGATCCTCGACGAGGTCCACAACCGGCTCCGGGATGCCTTGCGACAGGCCTATACAGACACGATTATCGAACCGGGTGCCGAGGGTTACCTGTCGCAGCCGCTTTTTCCGGTTGCCGAGAACGCTGCCGTAGCCGACACGCTGCTCCGACTCTCCGTGCTGATGGATGCGCCGGCGCTTGAGTCTCGCGCGATGGCGCTCCTGGCGGCGTTGACGCCGACCAGCGACGAGCACGAGCTCGTCGCCGCTCCCATTGCACTGGCGCTTCAGCGCACGCTCGTGCGGGAACGGGTGGTCATCCATCTCGCAGGCGTCACCTCGATTGCGGCGGCGCTGCCGATCGTTCGTGCGGCCCACACGCTTTTCGTTCCGTTCAAGCACGTAAAGTTCGTCGACCCGGAGCGTGACCGGACGAGAGCCCGTGCGATGGCTGCCGCTACCGCGAATGGACCTGCCGCGATGGTTTGCCGGGGTGCCGCGTGCGCGGAACCCACGTCAGACCCCGAAAGGCTGATTGCCATCATCGCCAGGGCAGCGGCAACGCCCGGCACCTGATCCGGGTATCGCGAGAGAAAGCGAGGTCGAGTTGTCTACCTCGCCGCTTTCGCGTTGCGGTTCATCGTGCGACGGTTGCCATTGTTCTCCGCGTTGAATTCCTCGCGCGTCTTGTTCCGATACCTCGAGCCCTTGTCGATCTCGATGGCCGTAAAGATTCCGAGTTTCGGGAACGTCAGCGTCGCGAGCTTCGACGTGGGCCCAACCGGAAACGACGCCGAAACCGTTGCGGACTCGCCGGGCTGCAACGTGCGCGTCAGTCCGGTCGTCGCGACAGGTCCGGTGCCGGTGTCGAAAGGACGCATTGGTGTCTTACTGACATCGTCGATGAAGGTCGCGTCCGCCGCGGAGTAGTTCTCGATCGTCGCCGGGCCAGCGCCGACGTTCACGAGCTCGATCTCGACGAGCAACATCTGGCCTCGACGCGACACCGTGACCAGGCGCGACTCGACACCTGGAAACTCGGACGGAATCGTCGCAATCGGATTCTCCGTCGAGTGCTTGAGCACGAGCGTCGAGCCCGGATCGCCAGGCGCTGGCGAATTGTCGTTCGCGACGGGGGCAATCGGACGATTGCCATTGCGGACCGGTTCGGATTCGCAGCCCACTGCAAGGAGTGCGAACGACAGCGCGAGCGCAAGAACACCGGCTAGGGCGAAGGGGGAGGGACGGTTCTGAATCGTGCTGGTCATGTTCGAAGGATCTCCGCCGCATCGACAGCCGGCCGCCGATCGGGTTTGAGGAAGTAGAGCACCATGAGGATTCCGCTCGACCCGGCGACTGCGAACTTCCACGCGGCAGGAATCTCTGCCGGCGAGATGAACCCCTCGATCGTTCCGGCGATGACGAGCATCACTGCACAGCCAAGAAGCAGGACAACCGCCTGCCGGCCCTTGAGGAGAAGCGCATCCAGGCGCGACAGGTCGCCGGGCGCGATGAGCGCGCTCGCAACGAGGAATCCGGCGCCACCCGAGATGAAAATCGCCGACAGCTCGAGCACGCCGTGGGCCGTTATGAAGATGAGAATGTCGTGGAATTCGTAGCGCACGCAGAGCTGGATGACGACGCCGAGCATTAGTCCGTTCACGAGCAGGATGTAGAGCGTACCGAGGCCGAACAGGAGTCCGCCTCCGAACGCCATCGCACACACCCCGATGTTGTTTCGCTGGATGAGCGCCGAGTGGACCGGATTCGAGTCGTTGATCTTCTTGGTCCAGTCGCGATGCGCGATGACGTTGTCGCGCAGCCCCGGAACGACGTTCTCGGCAAACGCCTCGTCGCCAGCCGTCACGACGGCGCCGATCCCGGCAAAAACTATAGTGACGAGGAATGCGATGAGCGTGTATCGAAACGTGGCCCGGAATGTCGCCGGCAGCTCATATCTAAAGAAATCGAGAACGGCCTTGAACCCGGTTCCTTCGTAGCGATAGATCGACCCGTGGGCCCGTCCGACCAGGCCGTTCAGGTAGTTGACGAGAAGAGGATCCCGGACTTCCTGTCGCGCGATGGCAAGGTCCGCCGCGGTCCGACGATAGAGCCGGGCAAGCTCTCGCACTTCCGAACGCCCGAGGCTTGTCAGTCGGCTCACGCGGATTGACTCGACGAGCTCCTCGAGCCGCCGCCACATGCCTGTTCGACCGTCGATGAAGTCCTTGAGCACCCGACTCGTTTCGTCCGCCCGCGAGTCCTACCAGGACTGGCCCGGGCATGCCGTACAATGCGACCGTGACTGCACAGGCCGTTCCCGCCAACCTGCCCGCGTATCGACAGGGTCTCGATGAGCTCGTCATCGAAACACCAGAACGCGTCGAACTCTATTACACGCGCGCTCAGGTGGGCAATCGCTTCCTCGCCGCATTCATCGACCACCTCATCCAGCTTTTCATCCTCGCCGGGTTGGCGCTTGCTGCCTATACCGCAAAGGACGCACTCGACTGGATCTGGACCGGACTCGGCGATTGGCTCCTGGCCGGCGTCATCCTCCTGAGTTTCTTCATCTACACCAGCTACTTCGTCGTCTTCGAGACGATCTGGAACGGACAGACACCCGGAAAGCGGCTCTTCAGGCTTCGCGTCATTCGCGAAGACGGCAGGCCGATCCGATTCTACGAATCGCTCGTTCGTAACCTCATCCGAACGGCGCTGGATTCGATGCCGATGGTGATCGTCCCGCTCTATTCGATCGGAATCGTGTCCGTTTTCCTGAGCGGACGGTCGAAGCGAATCGGAGACTACGTCGCCGGTACGGTTGTGATCCGCGAAAGCGAGACCAAGGCGCCGACGCTTTCGGACGTCCTGGCCCTGGCGCGCTCGGAATCCGCGAAGGACCGCGCAGTGATCGCGGACGCGCAACTGTTCGCCTTCGATCCGGAGAAGCTTGGACAGGACGACTTCGAGGCAATGAGCGTGTATCTGCGGCGGCGCTACGACCTGCCGGACGACGTTCGTTTCGCGCTCGGAAACCGGATCGCCGGGTCGCTGGCGTTCAAGCTCGGCATCCCGAATCTGCCGATCTCCGCAGACCAGCTCATCGAAGAGGTGGACCGGAGAAGCCGGACGAAGCGGCGATACCGGGACGATTGACGAGGCTCTCCGTTAGAGCAGCGTGACGTCGACCGGCGCAGCACTTCGGATACGGTCGCCGTCGCGCTGGGTCACTGCGTGCGAATGCGACGCCCCGTCGCACGAGTTGCACGGGCGCCCGTCACATTCGACATCCGCCCATTCGAGCGCTGCCTGACGCAGAGCGAGCAGCGCCGGTTCGAGCGCGCGACCTCGACTCGTGAGGGCGTATTCGACTCTCGGCGGGGCTTCGGCGTATGCGCGACGAGTGAGCACTCCTGCCGTCTCGAGACGCTTCAGACGATCGGCGAGCGTCCGGGTGCTGACCGGCGCCAGTGCCGCGACCAGCTCGGTGGTTCGCATCGGTCCGCAAAGAAGCGCCATTACGACCTGCAGAGACCATCGGTCGCCGACGACGCCGAGTAACTGCTCCAACGCGCAATGGCCAATCGCTCTCACCGGGGCGCATTCTACGAGCGGTGCGACGGATTGTCCACGCGGACGCCCGGAGGGGGTAGCAGGTGCACTGCTCACTTTGCGCCTTTGCGTCTTCCCTTGCGCCTTTGCGAGAAACTCTTCGAGCCGTCGAAGAAGTTC
>CAZXLQ010000002.1:0-57323 GCA_964641945.1 uncultured Clostridia bacterium | reverse complement strand
CTGGGCGATGCCGTCGAAAGGCCCGAACGGCCGCGTGGCTGCGCCTGGCGTGCAGCGCGACCAAGAGGTCGTACCCCTCGCCGCCGTAGCTTTCGGCGACCGTCGCGCGGTGCCCGAGTTCGCGCAGGATACTGGACCAACGCTCTGCCGTGATGCGGTTTCCGAAACGCGAGCGGGCTGAGGCCGGGGTGACGAGTCCGATTCTCACGGCGAATCCTGGATCGCGCAGGTGCGAAGGCCTGCCCACACATCACGGCGTTCCGGGGTGTAGAAGTTCCGGTATGCAGGCCGGGCGACGAGCGAGGACGTCGCCCACGACCCGCCCCGGAGCACCTTGTGCGTCCCGAACCACGGCGCCGAGTACTCCTTGTACGGTCCCGGCTCGAAGCCCGGATACGGGTGGAAATCGCTTGCGGTCCACTCCCAGACGTTGCCGATCATCTGCCGGCATCCCACGGCGCTCGCGCCTTCCGTGAGCGCGTCGACGGGCAAGGTGCCGCCCACGCGCCAGTCGAGGTTGGCGCGGCGCGGGTCCGGCGGGTCCTCGCCCCAGGGGTACCTGCGCTTTCGACCGTCGAGCGACGCGCCGTCCCGGCACACGTCGGCGGCTGCCGCGGCCTCCCATTCCGCCTCGGTCGGGAGGCGGCGTCCCGCCCACCTGCAGTACGCGTTGGCTTCGTACCAGTTGACGTGAAGGACCGGGAGTCGGTCGTCGAGCGGAACGAGTCTGTCGAACTCTCGCCGAACCCACTCGCCATCCGAGCGCAGCCAGTACACCGGATGATCGGCGCTCGTTTCCGCTCGCCACCTCCAGCCTTCGTCGCTCCAGTACTCACGAGTCAGGTAGCCTCCTGCTTCGACGAAGGCCAGGAACTCGCCGTTCGACGTTGCAGTTCGAGCGATGCGGAACGGCTCGATCGGGACTTCGTGCGCCCACTGCTCGTTGTCGAAGACGAACCCTTCGACGCGTGTGCTGCCAAGAAGGAGCTTCCCTCCAGGGACAAAGGCGTCGCCGAGCGACTCGCCGGCGGCCTCGTGCACCTGGCTCGAAATCAGTGGATCGACGAATCGGGGAGCGGCATAACCGAGGGTCTGCCGCGTGTAGGTGAACGCCTCGGCGTGCATGCACTCGTGCAGCAGCGCGAGGATGAGGAAATATCGCTCCGCGTCCGTGCGATCTCGCTCCGAGCCCTGGACGACACGATCGAGGACGCGACCGAGGTAGTCCTTCGTCTCGGATATCGAGAGCAGGGGGGCATCCCAGCGGTCGTCGTGGGCGAGGACCGCGGAGTTGTAGACGGCGTCGCCTCTCGCAAGGAGCGGGGCGAGTCCGCGCGTGTGTCTGAGGACCCAATACTCCTGGAACCAGCCGACGTGACCGATCTCCCACAGCGGCGGGTTCACGATCGCAAGCCGGGGACCGAGCATCCTCTCCTCGTCGAGATCGGCTACGAGCTCGAGGGTGCGTTCGCGGATCTCCAGGAGAGCCTCCACGATGCCGGTCGTTTTCTCGAAGGGGACACCAGGTTTCATATCGCAACGAGTGCTGTCGACGAGTCGGGCAGTGGCGCAGTACAGGAGTCATTCGCGGGTGCCGACGCGAAGACGATTGTTGCGGATGCGGCCTCGAGCCGCAACGACCCGGCCCTGAGGGCGACCTCGAGCCGTCAATGCCGATTCCGGATAGCCGTTGGTCGGCGACCGCGGGAACCGCCAGCCGTCACGCACTGACCGCGGAGCGGTCGCACTGAGGAGCACCACCGGCGCGTGTCCTGCGACGAGGAGTTGGTTTCAATGCTCGACGAGCCCGGTGTCGCCTACGACGCACGTTATCTTTGGGACTGAAGATGCGACCGCTCCGCGGTCGGTGCGTTACGGCCGCCGGTTAGCCGAGAGGCGCGCGTGCGGCGAAGACGATTCGCGCACTCGCGCCGTCCGGTTTGCTCGCGGACAGACTGTAAGGCCGCTCGCAATCGGTTGTGTGCTGCGCGGATCGTGCGCACTGCCCTCGCTTGACACGAGCGCCTCAATTCAAGTATTCAACGAATTACTTGAATATCAGAAGGAGGGAACTCGTGAGCGATCGGGAGTTGAAGAACAGGTTGTACGAGCAGTTCGCGCGGGTCGGCGGGGCGCTTGCGAGTCCCGCGCGCCTGGAGTTGCTCGACGTGCTCGCGCAAGGTGAACGCTCGGTCGAGGTGCTTGCCGAACGCGCCTCGTTATCGGTGGCCAACGGGTCGCGTCATCTACAGGTTCTGCGCGAGGCAGGGCTCGTCGAGTCGCGAAAGCAGGGACTGCGGGTCTACTACCGTCTCGCCGAGCCAGGCGTCTACGATCTGCTGCAGTCGGTGCGTGCGCTTGCCGAGCGACGGCTCGCCGAGGTCGACCGCATCGTCTCGGCCTACGTCGGCCATCGCGACGAGCTTGAGCCCGTGCCGAGGCACGAGTTGCTCGAGCGCGCGAGATCGGGGCGCGTCGTCGTCCTCGACGTTCGGCCCTCCGAGGAATTCGAGGCGGGCCACGTCCCGGGCGCCGTCTCCATTCCCATCGACGAGCTCGAGGAGCGGCTCGGCGAGTTGCCGCGGAGCAAGGAGGTCGTCGCCTACTGCCGCGGCCCCTACTGCGTCTGGTCGCACCGCGCGGTCGAGACCTTGCGGGCCGCAGGGCGCAATGCGCGTCGTCTCGTCGACGGATTTCCCGAGTGGAGCGCCGAAGGGCATCCCGTCGAGATCAGAGAAGACGAGGAGGTCAAGCGATGATCATCCAGCCGTACGAGAGCCGTGGGAGGGCATAGCTCGAATGCGACGGTCAAACCGCGAATGGTGCCGTCCGAGTCGCCGCTCGCGCTCGGACTGCGAGCCAACCTCGGTCAGTTCAGCCTGCTCGTCCTCGTCAATGCCTTCGTGGGCGCGATGGTCGGGCTCGAGCGCAGCATCCTGCCGGCGATCGCCGAGACCGAGTTCCACCTGGCCGCCAGAACCGCAATCCTCTCGTTCATCGTCGTATTTGGCGTCGTCAAGGCGTTGACCAATTACGTCGCCGGTCGGCTATCGGACCGCGTGGGCCGCAAGGCGGTCCTTGTCGCAGGTTGGCTCGTCGCCGTGCCGGTACCCTTCATGCTGATGTGGGCGCCGAGCTGGAACTGGGTCCTGGCGGCCAACGTGTTGCTCGGGGCGAGCCAGGGGCTCACTTGGTCGACGACCGTGATCATGAAGATCGACCTGGCGGGGCCCGCGCGGCGCGGGCTCGCCATGGGGCTCAACGAGTTCGCCGGTTACTTCGCGCTCGCCGGCGCGGCGCTCGCGACCGGCTACGTAGCGGCGGGGTACGGACTGCGACCCGAGCCCTTCTACCTTGGCGTGGTCTTCGTGTCGGTCGGGCTTGGGCTCTCGGCCTTCGTGGTCCGCGAGACGAGGCACCACGCAGATGCCGAATCGAAGCTCCACGGCGAGCTTCCGCCGGAAGGCATGCCTTCGCAGCGGGAGGTCTTCTGGCGCACGACGCTCGTCGACCGGAACCTCTCGAGCGTGAGTCAGGCGGGGCTCGTCAACAACCTCAACGACGGCATGGCATGGGGGCTCTTTCCGCTCGTCTTCGCTGCAGCGGGAATGAACCTCGAACAGATCGGAACGCTTGCGGCGGTTTATCCTGCGACGTGGGGCCTCGCGCAGATCCTGACCGGCGCCTGGTCCGACCGCGTGGGGCGCAAATGGCTCATCGCGTCGGGTATGTGGGTGCAGGCGGGAGCGATCGCGGCAATTGCCGTCGCGCCGGGATTCGCAATGTTCGCTGCCGCAGCGGCGCTGCTCGGCCTCGGGACGGCGATGGTATATCCGACGCTGCTCGCGGCTATCGGCGACGTCGCGCACCCGTCGTGGCGGGCGTCGTCGGTTGGCGTCTACCGGCTCTGGCGCGACCTCGGCTACGCGATCGGCGCGATAGTCGCGGGCGCGACGGCCGACGCAATGGGACTCTCGGCCGCGATGTGGCTCGTCGCCGCGCTCACGTTCGCATCTGGGATGATCGTCGCCGGACGAATGCGCGAGACGCCGCGACGTCCGTAGCTGACGCTGCAACGAGAGAACCGACAGTCGAGCAAGGGCGCTCTTCCGGCGTGTTCAGGAGTGACACCCAGCGTCATCGCAGCAACTCTTGCCACGCAGCGCGTCGACGCCCTCCTTGGCGATGATCGGCACCATGACGAGTGCGGCGACCGGGTCCGCCCACCACCAGCCGGCGAGCGCGTTGAGCGCCAGACCGCCGAGCAGGATGGCAGAGAGGTACGTGCACAGCACTGTCTGCCTCGCGTCGGCCGTGAGCGCCCCGCTGCTGATCTCAGCCGCCACGCGCCGCTTGGCTCGTGCCAGAAGCGGCATGATCGCGAGCGACGCCGCCGCAAGCACGATTCCCGGGAAGCTCTCCTCAGGAGCTTCGCGCCTCACGAGCGACGCGATGGAATCGTAGGCGACATAAGCCGCGAGAGCGAGAAAGCACCAGCCGACGACCGCGAGCGCTGTCGCTTCGGCCCGCTCGCGTTTCGCGGCGTCTGCATCGACACCGAGTCGCCAGAGCAGTGCCGCGCCCGAGGTGACCTCGATTACGCTGTCAAAGCCAAAGCCAACGAGCGCGATGCTGCCAGCGAGCAGACCCAGAAAGACTGCCAAAAGCCCTTCAAGGCTGTTGTAGGCAATCGTGAAGTACTCGAGCCGCCGCCCACGTCGCACGAGCGCGGCCCGGTCCGAAATGCCGATCGTGATGAACTGTTCGCTCACAGGCTCCTCCTATCCATCGATCTGATTGTTAGCCGCCAACTGCGGCCGGCGCCGGCGGCTCGGCACCCGCACCTCGCGACCATCCGTTCCACGTCGATTGAAGCCGGAGGTGCCACCCTTCGCCGATTTCGTACAGCGCGGGCAGTGCCACGAGCGTCAGGATCGTCGACGTCACGAGGCCCCCGATGAGCGCGATCGCCAGCGGTTGCTGCAACTCCGCCCCGGCACCCCACCCGATCGCGATCGGCAGGACTCCGAGGCCCGCGGACGCCGCCGTCATCAGCACCGGCCGCATTCGGGTACGCGCCCCGAGGTAAAGCGCCTCGCGAAGCGGTTGTCCCTCGGACCGCAGCTGGTTCACGTACTCGACCATGATGAGCCCCTTCTGAACCGAGAGGCCGAAGTGAGCCAGCAGGCCGATGAGTGACGACACGTTGAGCGTCGTGCCGGTCAGCCACAGGGCCAGGAAGCCGCCGGCGAGCGCGAGGGGAATCGTCGCGACGATGAGCAGCGCCTGCCAGATCGACCGAAACGCCAGGTAGAGCAGGATGAAAACGAGAAGAGCCGAAACGGCGAAGACGGCCAGAAGCTGGCCTGCCAGCTCCTGCTGTCGCTCGTACCCGCCGCCGTAGCTCACGAAGTACCCGGGCGGAAGTCTCAGTCCAGCGAGCCCCTTTTCGATGTCGCCGACGACCGAACCGATATCGCGCCCCTCGACGTTCATCGTCACCTGAATCCGACGGACCTGGTCCTCGCGCTTGATCGTCGCGGGACCGCGCTGAATGCGCACGTCGGCAATGTCCGAGAGCGGCACCCTGGCGCCGGTCGGCGTATCGATCATCAGACCGGCGAGCTTCGCCGGATCGTCGCGCGACTGCACTGGCAGCCGCACGACGACCGGGTACTCCTTGAGCTGGTCCATGAGCACGGTCGTCACTTCGAGTCCTCCGAGCAGAGCCTCGACCGAATGGCCCACGTCGCCGGGGTTCAGGCCGTAACGTGCCGCTCGCGCGCGGTCGACAGCAATAATGGCTTGCGGAATGCCCTCGAGCTGCTCGAGCTTGACGTCGACGACGCCGGGCACCTTCTCGACGATCTCCTTGACCTCGGCGCCCTTCGCGGCGAGGGTCTCGAGGTCGCCGCCGAAGACCTTGACGGCGAGCGCGGCCGACGTCCCCGAGATCGATTCGTCGATGCGCATCTGCAGCGGTGTCGTGATCTCGGCCGAGACGCCCGGGATCGCCTCGAGCCGCTCGCGGACCCACGATTCGATCTCCGGAATCGTGTGCTCGCGCTTTTCGCGCTCGACGAGCTGAAGGAAGACCTCCGAATTTGTGACCGGCATCGGGTCCTCTGAGCCTTCGGCCCGGCCGGCCGGCTGGATGACGGCAGCGATGTCGGGCCCGCCTTCGAGGATTCGCGTCACCTGCGACGCGACCCGATCCGTCTCTCCAAGCGACGTGCCCGAGGGCGTATTCATCGAGACGAGGATCGCGCCTTCGTCCATCTTCGGGAGCAGTTCGGTACCGAGAAACGGCAAGCTCACGAGCGAGAGGACGAAGATTCCGAGCGCGCTCGCGACGGCGACGAGCGGCCGCCTGAGCGACGCCCGAAGGACCGGTTCGTAGACCTTCTCGCATTGCCTCGCAAGCCAGCTCTCCTCGTCGAGCTTCGGCGCCACCTTCCGCAGGAGCGTGTAGCAGAGCGCCGGCGTGAGCGTGAGCGAAAGCGCGAGGCCCACGGCCATGAGGACGACGACCGTGATCGCGAACGGCGCGAGGATCTTCCCCTCGAGCCCGGACAGGAACAGCAGCGGAAGGAAGACCGCGATGATGATCGCGGTCGAGTAGGCAGCCGGGCGCCGGACCTCGCTTGCGCCGCGAAGTGTGGCAGCGAGCGGCTCGTCGGGGCGCGCCCTGAGGTGGCGGAAGATGTTCTCGGTGTCGACGATCGCCGCGTCGACCATGATGCCGAGCCCGACAGCCAGGCCCCCGAGCGACATGATGTTGAGCGAAACCCCCGCAAGCCTCAGGAAAACGAAGCTGATCACGACCGCCACCGGGATCGTCACGGCCGCGACGAGCGTCGAACGCACATTCCCGAGGAAGAGAAAGATGACGAGCACGACGGCGACACCGCCGACGAGGAGCGCCTCTTCGAGTGTCGTGGTCGCGACACCGATCAGTTCCGATTGGTCGAACATCACGTGAGTCGTGACACCCGCCGGCAGATACGGCTCGAGCTCGCGGAGGGCCTTCTTCGCGCTCCCGACGACCGTCAGGGTATCGGAGCCGAACTGCTTGGCGACCGTCATGACGACGGCTTCCTTGCCGTCGACGCGGGCAATGCCCCGCCGGATGGCGGATCCGTCGCGCACGTCGGCGACGTCGCGCACGAGCACGGGCACGTTGTCGCGAACGGCGACGACCACCTGGCCGACGTCCTCGAGCGAGGTGATACGTCCGAGCCCGCGCACGTCCATCTCGGTCGCAGTTCTGGTGATGAATCCACCCGAGAAGTTCTCGTTCGACTCTGCGAGTGCCTTGACCACTTCGTCGAGCGAGACATCGTACGAGCGCATTCGCTCCGGGTTGAGCGTGACCTCGTACTGGCGGCGCTCGCCTCCGTGCGACGTGATGCGAATGATGCCGGGGACGGTCTGGAGCTTGTACCGGATCAGGTAGTCGGCGGTCTCCTTGAGCTCCTTGTTGGCCGCCGACTCGGCTGCCGCGCGTTCGAGAGCGGTCGGGTCGACTGGCGGGCCGGCCGGCGCCGCGGGTGAGGCGTTCGGGCCGGAGTCCGCGTCGCGAAGGTCCTCGTCCGCTTGGCCGATCTGTTTGTCGTCGTCATGTTCGTCGCCGGCGTGCTCGCCCTGTTCCACGGAGGGCGCGCCGCCTTCGTCGCGGTGCGCCTTCTCGGCACCGGCCTCGTCGCCACGATCGTCGTGTGGGCGTGCCGTGAGCTCGAGCGGCGTCTTCGCGCCTGACTCCTCGTGCTCTCGGGCGACGTAGAACTGCATCACCTCACCGAGGCGGGAGGCCGCCGATGAGAGAACCGGCGGCTCCGTACCGTCCGGGAAGTTCCTCGCCGCCGTCGCCAGACGCTCCGCGAGAAGCTGGCGCGCGAGGTAGTAATCGGTGCCGAACCGAAACTCGGTGCGAACCGTGACGACGCCCACCTCCGACTCGCTTCGCACCCGCACGACGTTCGGCAGGCTGCGGAATGCAGACTCGAGGGGCCGCGCGACGAGTGTTTCACCCTCCTGGGCCGCGAGTCCCGGGTTCTCGACGATCACCGTGATCACGGGCGAGGAGAGGTCGGGAAACAGGTCCGTCTCGAGCGCTCGATACGCGAGAACGCCGAGTGCAGTGGCGAGCACGATCGAGAAGGCGACCATCAGCCGATTTCGGATCGACGTCTCGATGACAAGGTTGAGCAGTCCAGAACGCCGCGCGTCAGTGGTCATCGTCGTGCCCTCCCTCCTCGCCGCCTCCCTTGCGGGCGTTGGCAAGCTGATAGGCGCCCTTCGAGACGACGTCTTCGCCCGTCTCGACGCCTGAGAGGATCTCGGCGCGGTCGTAGCTGATCGCACCGACGGTCACGACGCGACGCTCGTAGCGCTCGCCTTCCTTGACGTACACGACCTTGAGCCCCTCCTCGTCGACGAGCGCCGTCACCGCGACGGTGACCGCCTGCTTTCGCTCGCCGGACGCGATCTGCACCTCGACACCCATCTCGTGCCGAAGCAGGGACCGGGTGTTCGTGACTCGGGCCCTCACGGGGACCGTGCGCTTCGCAGGATCGACCATCTGGCCAATCGACTCGACCGTCCCCTCGAAGACGCCGTCGGGTACGCCGGGCACGCGCGCCACGAGGCGCCGTCCACGGCCGATCCGAGCCGCCTGCGACTCGGGGAGCTGTGCCTCGACGATCACATTCGAGAGGTTCATCACCGTGAGCAACGCCTTGTCGGGGGTCACGGCCTCGCCGACCACGACCTGCACATCAATGACGGTGCCGGAAACGGGCGACGAGAGCGCGATCTGGCCACCCTTCGCATTCGGAGAGGCGCCGAGGGCCGAAAGCTGGTCGGCGAGCCGGGCGGCCGTGGCGCGCACGGCTTCGGCTTCTCCCTTCGCTTCGGACTGCTCACGGGCGACCTGGACGTTGGACTGGAAGTCGTATTCGGCCTTCGCGTTGCGGAACTCGGCTTCGGCCGCCTCGAGCTCGCTGCGCGCGACGGCGCCGATCTCGACGAGTCGCCGCTTGCGGTTGACCGTGGTTTCGGCGAGATCCAGGCGGTTCTTCGCCTGGATGGCCGCCGACCGCGATTCGGCTTTTCCGACACGCGCGACGGCCGCCTCCGCGATCGATACGCGAGCCCGCGCCTCGGCGAGCTGACCTCGCAACTCGGCAACTTCGGGGCTGTCGACGACGACGAGCGTTTGCCCGGCACGGACTGCCTGCCCCGGCTCGGCCGAGACACGAACGACGCGGCCAGAGACCTTCGCGCCGACGATGGCCTGCGCGTTCGGCGCGACGAGCACCCGGCCCGTCGTCGCGATCGTCTCGTCGATGCCGGCCTCCACGGCCTCCTCGGTCTCGACGCCCATCAGTTCGGCAGTCCCGTCCTCGAGCTCGATGACGCCTTCCTGGCTGTGCTCGTCGGTATGCTCGCCGCCCTCCTCGTGGCCTTCGAGCACGGGCGGCGTCTCGCGCACCGAGACGGTCGTCTTCCCGCGGGGCCAGAAGGCGAAGAGGGCGACAAACACGACGAGCGCGACTGCGGCGGCGATGCCGATGAGCCGGCGGCGGTTCGGACCCGGGACGGCCACATCCGTGACCCCGTCGTTTGCAGGACCAGCCGAAGTTCGTTCCTCCCTGGGGATGGTCTTATCGGTCATGGGTTTCATCCTTTCTGACGCGAAGCTTCCCGGCTGGCGCGTGTACGCCATTGAAATATCGGAGCATGGGATCGCCTTTCCGGAAATGCGTGGAAACACGGTCGGACGGCCCGTTCGCGAGGACAGGCCGGCAACCGACACGAGAATCGGCACCGGTCTCGGTTCCGATTCACGGGCGCCGACGAAACGGCGCGTTCAGGTCAGGCGATTCGCGGAGGTCGGAAAGGACTGCTCGGCGGCGAAGTCGGGAGAGTCACGGCACGAGGCTCGAGTGCCGGCTTGAATTCGGAAGGCTGTTCGGCGGCCGGCAGTATGGCAAGCGTTCCGAGCGCGCAACAGAAGCAGCCATCCGAATCGGTGACAGGATGATCCGTCGACCTCTCGTCCGAGGACGGCAGACACTCTTGCTCGTGCGCCTGCTCGAATCCACGTCCGGCTGCGATCGGGCTTCCCGAGTCAGCGGCGCATACCGGGAGTCCGAAGTCCTCGGCGCAGCATGGAAGGGTCGTGCCGAGATCGACGACCGCAATCACGAGCAAGACGATTGCGAGCCAGCCGTGCAGAGTCGCACGAGACCATTCAGAACGTGGGGAACAGGTAGTCATGGATTCCAACGCGAAAACGGTAGCACGGTGATCCTTCTCGAACAATCGAGCGGGATCATGCGCCCGGCAAACTTCGGAGACCTATGGACAGCGCTGCTACGGATGGTAGCTTCTGCAGTTCCACCTCGTGACACGGAGAAAACAAATCGTGCCAGACCACGCCCAGAGCGAGACTTTGACGCAGTGGACCTCGCGTCGTCCGCAACTAGACACCGGAAGCGGCGGCGGATGTGCTCACGATTCGTGGGCTAAGCGCGGTGCGAGACTTGGGATGTTCCTTGTTCTGTTCTCTGCCGGGGCCTCTGGCGCCGATCCGTTGCCGGCGGGTGCCGACGTCGGATCCGGACCTGGACCCCGCACCGGGCCGGTCGACGTCGTCGTCTACAGGTCGGGTGAATGCGGAGCGTGGAAGGACGCGGTCGCGACCGTCAAAGAATGCGGGCGCGAACTCGACCGGAAGGTGAGAATTCGCGTCGTTGTCGTGCGCAGTCTCGCGGCGTCGGAGCGCCTCAAGTTTCACGGCTCGCCGAGCGTCGTGATTGATGGCATCGACGTCGAGGGACCGGAGGTCGAGAAGCGGCCGTCGAGTTTCGGCTGACGTCTCTACCGGGAGGGCGGCGCCCTCCTCCAGTCTCCGTCGAAGAAGATGATCCTCGCTGCAATGACAAGGTTGCGGTCCTAATGAGGCACGCATGGTGGAGCCGTCCACGCGTCTCCAGATCAGAACCGGGAGCGGTAGCGACCGGGTCGTCGTGTGGCCGGACGAGGTGAGCTTTGATGACCACCCGGTCGCTACCGCTCCCGGTTCTGATCCTTACGTGAGTGGCACGCTGCTCTCGAACACGCGCCGTGGATAGACTGGGCGCCGTCCGCGCCTACGCGTCCGCCATCGTCTCCTTGATCTTGGTTGGGCCATGTCGCGGCGCCGGATCGACAGGCAACCGGATCGAGAAGGTACTGCCGCGGCCGAGTTCGCTCTGAACCGAAACGGAACCGCCATGGGCCTCGACGGCCCAGCGGACAATCGAGAGCCCGAGGCCAGCGCCGCCGTCCGAGCGTGAACGAGCCTTGTCGACGCGATAGAAGCGCTCGAAAATCCGCTCGACATCCTCGGGAAGTACCCCGACGCCTGTGTCCGAGACGTCTACCCTGACATCGTCATCATCGCGAATCACGGCGACGCGGACCGCCCCGCCTGACTCCGTGTATTTCACGGCGTTGTCGAGCAGGTTCAATACCGCCCGGCGCAGGAGCACCTCGTCGCCAACGACCTCGATCTCGCCATTGACCGGCTCCACCGTGAATGCAACGCCACGCTCTTCAGCCAAAGGTCGAACGATGCGACAGCACTCGACGACGAGCTCGTCGAGATAGAGGGGAACGCGATTGACCACACGCTCGCCGGCGTCTGCGCGGGCGAGCATGAACAGATCCTCCACGATCCTCGACATGTGTCTCGCTTCGTCGTGGATGACGTCGAGCGATTCGCGGTACTCGGCCTCGTCGCGGGGACGCTTGAGCGCAACCTGTACTTCGCCGCGAACCGCCGCCAACGGTGACCGGAGCTCGTGCGAGGCGTCGGCGATGAACTGCCGCATCTGGCCGTAGGCCTGTTCGAGCTGGCCGAACGCGCGCTCGAGCCGGTCGAGCAGCTCGTTGAAGACGAGAGCGAGCTCGCCGAGCTCGTCTCGTTCGTTCGCAACGGGCAGCCTGGCATCGAGATTCGTCTCACCAATCGTCCGGGCGCGCTCCGACATCGCGGCAATCGGTGCGAGGCTGCGCTCGGCGAGAAACCAGCCGGCCACACACGCAACGATGAGGAAGAACGGCACGGCGACGGCGAGCGCATTCCGGAGCAGCGCGATCGTCGCCGCAACGTCCGCGTTCGATTCCTCCACCACGATCACGTACCTGCTGCCCGTCGTCGAACCAAACCCTTCCAGGCATATCCGCACCGCGCCGTGTTCCTTTTCGCGCGTGAGCAAAACGGCCTTGCCGAGACTTTCGTCGAGGCCGTACTCGCGGACGAGCGAAACGATCTCAGACTCCGAAAGATCGACCTCGGGTCCGTGTGCGTGGTGCGGGTCGTCGGGTTTCGAGCGCTCGCGAGGGAAGGGCTTGCCGTCGAGCGTGTACACGCCAATCCTGCGGCTCGGGAACCTCAGCTCGTTGAGCATGTGGTGCGCCGCTTCGAGCTCGTCGCCCTTCTCGACCCTGATGCCCGTCTCGAATGCGGTTGCAACCGTGTCGACCGTCGCCTCGAGTCCCGCGTCGTGGCGTTGCCAGAGCGAGTACGAGAACACGGCGTACGAGAAGTAGCCGAAGAGTGCGAGTGAGACGGCGAGCACCCCGACACTGAGCGCGACGAGGCGCGCTCGAATGGTGCCGAAGAGACCGGCGCGACGCGCCGTCACGCCTCCTCCGCCTCGCCGCGTGGCTCGAGCACGTAGCCAACGCCGCGTCGGGTGTGAATGAGCTTCACGGCAGACTCTCCGTCGATCTTCTTTCGGAGGCGCGCAATGTAGACCTCGATCGTGTTCGAAAACGGATCGAACGACTCGTCCCACACGTTCTCTGCGATCTCGACCCGGCTGATCGGCCGTCCAGGATGACGCAGGAAGTATTCGATCAGGGCGAACTCCTTCGCGGTGAGCGCAATCTCGCGCCCCGCGCGCCGAACTCCGTGCGTTGTCGTATCGAGCTCGAGGTCTGAGACCGAGATCGACGGCGGCCGGTACTCGCGAGACCCTCGGCGCAGCAGGGCGCGCATTCGAGCGAGCAACTCGTCGAAATCGAACGGCTTCGTCAGGTAGTCATCCGCTCCCGTATCGAGGCCCTCGACTCTCGAGCTCAGATCGTCCCGAGCCGTGAGCATCAGGATCGGCGTTTCCGAGCCACGGGCGCGAAGGCGCCGGCAGACTTCGAAGCCGTCGATTCCGGGCAACATGAGGTCGAGGATGATGATGTCGTATTGCGTGGCATCGGCCATGGCGAACCCGTCCAGGCCATCTCTGGCGACATCGACGGCATAGGCCTGTTCGCGCAGACCCTTTGCGAGAAAGCGTGCGACGTTTTTCTGGTCTTCGACAACGAGAACTCGCATCCGATCCTGTCCATCCCGGGTGTCCTGAATTTGGGAAGACGACCAGTCTACCGCCGTTTCGCCAGCAGGTTGAGTTCGGACGTTGGAATTCACCACGTGATGCCAACCGGGCCCAACCTCGCACCTCGCGATTCGCTCGATGAGAAGAATGACTCACCGTGGCGCGGACTATTTCGTAAGTTTATGTTGCGTTTAGATTTGCGAGTTTAAGTTGTATTTATGTTCGTCTGGCATTCTTGCTGTCCGACGCTGTCTGTTGCGGACTCGAATGCAGCGGAAGTCGAACAGGCAACGCCAATTGCGCCCGGCCCGGAGCAGCGCCTGGTCTTTAGGCACGATGCTGGCGAACTGCTCGAAGTCCAGTCGAGAAGCCGGATCAGAATTGCGGTACGGCGATTGCTCAAGGAACTCGCGCGCGTGTCGATTCGTGATCTCGTGGGCACGTCGACTCGGCTCGCAGGAAGGAAAACGGCCTATGAACCGAACGAACCGAGTACTCACCGCCGTGTCAGTGGCGACCGTGGTTCTTTCCCACGGCAGTGTTTTCGCGCAGGGAAGAATGGAGACGGGGTCCGCGACGCCGACACCGCCTCGCGCAGAAGCTCGCGCCGGCTCCGCGCCGGACGCACCCCCGCAACTGCTTCTTGATCACGTCATCGCCGAGGCGCTCGAGCACAACCCCGAGATCGCGGCGATGGCGCGCAACTTCGACGCCATGACGGCTCGCGTGCCGCAGGCCAAGGCCTGGCCCGAGCCGATGCTCGAGGTCGGTTCGATGGGCAGCATCGTTCCGTTCGACGTCCAGAACGGCGACCCGTCGAGCGGCCGCATCGTGACCGTCACACAGGAGATCATGTGGCCCGGCAAGCTCGCGCTGATGGGCAAGATGGCCGGCTCCGAGGCCGAAGCCGAGTGGTGGGCCTTCGAGCAGTCTCGCCGAATGGTCGTCGCCGACGTCAAGGCCGTCTACTTCGACCTTGCTTACCTGGCGAAAGCCATCGAGACCGTCACGAAGAACCGGCTGCTGATGGAGCGCGTGACGAAGATCGCCGAGGCTCGGTATGCCGTCGGCAAGGGCATGCAGCAGGACTTGCTGAAGGCGCAGCTCGAGGTCACGCGGATGACCGAGATGCTCACGATGCTCGAGCAGCGCCAGGCGTCGGCCGCGGCCCGGCTCAACGTGTTGATGTACCGCGACCCGGACTCGCCGCTCGGTGCGCCGGCGGACATCGTCCGGCGGCCGATCGACTTCACGCTCGATCTGCTCAACGAAATGGCGCAGGCAAGCCCGATCCTCAGGCAGCAGAGAAGCCGCATCGACCGTGAGCAGTTCGCCCTGCGGCTCGCCGAGAAGCAGTTCTACCCGGACATGTCCGTCGCCTACACCTACGTCAACCGGCCCGGCATGCCCGAAATGCACGGCGTGATGTTCGGCGTGAAGCTCCCTCTCTACTTCTGGCAGAGACAGCGTCCGGCAGTCGCCGAAGCCTCCTCGGCAATGGCAGCGGAACGCAAGCGGCTCGAGAGCGCCCAGGCATTGCTCTTCTTCAAGATCAAGGACGCCTATCTCATGGCGCTCACGTCCGAGAAGCTCGCGGATCTCTACGCGACGGCCACGATACCGCAGGCGACGCTCACGCTCGAGTCCGGGATCGCCGCGTACGAAACCGGTGGCATCGACTTCCTGATGCTGCTCGACGACCTGAAGACGCTCTTTACCTACGAGCTCGGCTACTACGAACAGCTGGCGAACCTCGAGAAGGCCATTGCCATGATCGAGCCACTCGTCGGCAGGCTACTCCGATGACGGATTCCCGAAAGTCTCTCCGGATCGAACGAGCGATCCTCGCACTCCTGGCCATCGTGTTCGCGTTCGGCTCGGAGGCGGGTGCATGGCAGGCGCCGTCCCCGGAGCCCGCCACCGATCCGGTATCGCTCGCCATGGCGCGGATCGAGAGCTCGATCGAGGCAAGCGCTCGAACCGCGGAGCAGGTGATCGAAGCGTCGCGTCACGTCTCGGAAGGCGTCGTGGCGCGAAAGCGCGGCGACATGGTTGCGGCCAGCACCTCTCTCGCATTTGCGGAGAACATCGCCGCCGAGCTCGGTCCCGCGAGCGTCGACAGCCTCGCCGGGGAACTTGCAAAGGCGATCGCCCTTGAACGTGAGGCCTTGTCGCCCACGCCTCTTGCCGAGCGGTTCGTGTTTCCCGACGCGCGCCCCTTGCCCCGGGCGCTTCACACGCGACTCGCCGCCGCGCGCGTGTCGCTCGGCCCGATACTCGCCGAGGAGCGAGTGCCGCTTGCCCTGCTCTCGGTCGCGTATGTCGAGAGCGGGTTCAACCCGATGGCGCTCTCGCCGAAGGGCGCTCGCGGTGTGTGGCAGTTCATGCCGGCGACTGCGCGCCGATACGGGCTCTCGGTTGACGGTGCGGTCGATCATCGGACCCACACTGCGCTTGCGACGCGAGCTGCAGCCCGGTATTTGCGGGATCTGCACGGCCAGTTCGGCGACTGGAAGCTCGCGCTCGCAGCCTACAACGCAGGTGAGGGAAGAGTCTGGAGCGTCATTCGCCGGACCGGAGTCCGGGACTTTGACGAGATGTCGAGGCGACGGCTCCTGCCGGCCGAAACGCTGGCGTATGTCCCGTCCGTTCTCGCGATCTGGTCGCGAATGGACGCGGAGCCGCAACGGGACAGGAAGGAATAGTCGGATCGGGAGGCGCACGATGCAGAGCGGAATCATCACGACAAGGGTCATCCTGGCACTCGCGGCGTGCGCGCTGGCGCTGGTGTCGTTGTCGACGAAGGCGAGTGCGGACGGTCCGGATGCACAGGAGTACACGTTTACCGTCCGGCACGGCCGGATGCTGCGAGACCGCGACGGCACGCTGACGCTTACCGCCGAGAAGGTCGAGTATCGATCGAAGGACGGCGAGCACGGCGGATCGTGGACGTATCGCGACATCCAGCGGCTCGAAGTCCTTTCGAAGACCCGAATTCGAATCACGACCTACGAGGACAACAAGTTCTTTGGAATGGACAGGGTCTTCACGCTCGAGATCGTCGGCGGCGAGCTGACGAGCGAAGTGAGTGACTTTCTGCGCAGCCGCATGCCGAAGCCGTTCATCACCTGGTTCACCGACCGGGAAGGGCAGCCGATCGCCGAGTTGGCCGTCAAGCACCACCACCGGTTCGGTGGTTGCCAGGGGACGATCGCGGTCTACGACGACCGGCTCGTCTTCGTTTCCGACTCGGGAAAGGGATCGCGCACGTGGCTCTGGTCCGATCTTCGAGGCGTGAGCCGGCCGGACCCGTTCCGGCTCGAGCTCGCGACCTGGGAGCGCGAATCGGGCGGGCCAAAGGCCTACACGTTCGCGGTGAAGGAAGCCATGCCGGACGCAGCCTACGAGGCAATCTGGGAGCGGATCTACCGTCCGGCTCCGTTGCGCGTCGCAGCGCCGCCACCGGCGGAGCATCAGCACTGACGTCGTGCTGCACGTCGTGCGCCACACGGGCAGTGACATGAAGAGGAGCCGCAATGAGCACAATCGACAATGACGATGCGAAGGACCCGCAGGGCACCGAAACAGGATCTGGGTCCGAGCGCAGCATTGACGAGCCGGTGCAGCAGTCCGACAACGTCGCTTCCGAGTCCGACCAGAGGGGTTCCGGCTCACCTTCGCGAAGTGGCCGAACGGCCATCGTCGTCCTCCTCATCCTTGTTGCGGCCGGAGGCGCATATGCCTTTCGGGATCGACTCTTCGGAATGGGAAAAACGGAGGAGGACGCCGGAGAACGGAAGGTCCTGTACTGGGTGGACCCGATGCACCCGGCCTACACCTCCGACAAGCCGGGGACGGCGCCCGACTGCGGAATGGACCTCGTCCCGGTGTACGCCGACGGCGGCGCGAGCAACTCGACTCTGCCGCCGGGAGTCATCGAGATCAGCGCGCAGAAACAGCAGCTGATCGGTGTCCGGCTCGGCGACGTCACCTCCGAACGGGTGTCGAGATCGATCCGCGCCGTCGGCCGGCTCGCCTATGACGAGACCAAGGTCACCAAGGTGCACGCAAAGTACGACGGCTGGGTCGAGCGGGTGCACGTCGATTCCGTCGGCAAACTCGTCGGTGTGGGCGAACCACTCGTCGACATCTACAGTCCGGAAATCCACCAGACACAGGAGGAGCTGCTGCTCGCGCGTCGAGCGCGACAGGAGCTCGCGGGAAGCGGCGTCGCCGGCGTTCCCGAGAGTGGAGATCTGCTCTACCGGGCCGCGCGGCGGCGGCTCGAGCTGTTCGACTTCAAGGCTGAAGAGATCGACGCGATCGAGAAGCGCGGAACTGCGTCGCGAACGATCACCCTTCACGCGCAGGCCACCGGATTCGTCACGGCGCGAAATGCATTTCTCAAACAGCGTGTGACTTCCGAGACGGAGCTCTACGCCCTCACGGATCTTTCGACCGTCTGGATCATCGCCGACGTCTACGAGTACGAGTCGGCCCAGGTGCGGGTGGGGCAACCGGCGACGGTCACGCTGGCGGCCTTTCCGGGCCGCTCGTTCCGCGGCAGGGTCTCGTACATCTATCCGGAGCTGAACGCCGACACGCGGACGCTGAAGGTGCGGATCGACCTGCCGAACCCGCGCTTCGAGCTCAAGCCCGACATGTACGCCGACGTCGAGATCGCCGTCGACTCCGGCGAGCAGTTGCTCGTGCCCGAGGAGGCCGTGATGCGTTCGGGCCTCAAGGACAGGGTCTTCGTCGCGCTCGAAGGCGGATACTTTGAGCCGCGCGAGGTCACGATCGGCGAGCGGTTCGAAGGGAAGTACGTCGTGCTGGCCGGGCTCGCGGCCGGCGAGCGCGTCGTCACGTCGGGGAATTTCCTCGTCGACTCCGAGAGCCAGCTCAAGAGCGCGGCAGCGGCGATGGGAGGACCGCACGCGGGTCACGGCGGCGCGCCGGCCGGTGGTGAGGCCCCGGCGGCGGATCGATCGAACCAGACTCCCGCGCCGGACCCGGCGCCGGTTGATCATTCGAAGACGGATCACTCCAGCTCTGGAGCGAAGCCGTCGGCGGCCCCGCCAAAGGAGCCTGTCGAAGGCAAGTGGACCTGCTCGATGCACCCCAGCTACATCTCGGACCAGCCGGGAAAATGCCCGTACTGCGGGATGAACCTCGAGCCGGTCCGTACCGGCAAGAGCAAGTCTCCGAAACGGAAGTAGGCATCCATGATCAATCGCATCATCGAGGCCTCGGCGCGAAACCCGTTCCTGGTATTCCTGGCGGTCGGCGCCCTGACGATCGGCGGGGTCTGGTCCATGCGCCGAGTGACGCTCGACGCGATCCCGGACCTTTCGGATACGCAGGTCATCGTCTACTCGAAATGGGACCGCAGTCCCGACATCGTTGAGGACCAGCTGACCTACCCCATCGTCTCGTCGATGCTCGGAATGCCGCGGGTCAAGGACATTCGAGGTTTCTCGGACTTCGGGTTCTCGTACGTCTATGTCGTCTTCGAGGAGGGGACCGACATCTACTGGGCGCGCAGCCGCACGCTCGAGTACCTGAGCAACGTCACTCCGCGGCTGCCCGAAGGCGTGACCGTCGAGCTCGCGAAGGACGAGACGGCCGTCGGTTGGGTCTATGAGTATGCGCTCGTCGACCGGACGGGGAACCTCGATCTCGCGGAGCTGCGCAGCTTCCAGGATTGGAACCTGCGGTACGCGCTGCAGTCGCTGCCCGGTGTCGCGGAGGTCGCGCCGCTCGGGGGCTTCGTCCGCCAGTATCAGGTCAACCTCGACCCGAACGCCCTGGCCGCCTACAACGTGACGCTCGAGCGCGTTCTCGAGGCCGTGCGCGGTGGAAACCAGGAAATCGGAGGACGCCTCCTCGAAGTCGCCGGCCGCGAGTACATGATTCGCGGCCGCGGCTACGTGAAGAGCGTCGCAGACATCGAGAACATCGTTGTCGCGACGAACGCGAAAGGCGGGACGCCCGTCCTGCTCAAGCACCTCGGCGTCGTGGCGCTCGGTCCCGACATGCGGCGAGGCGTTGCCGAGCTCGATGGGCAGGGCGAAACGGTCGGCGGCATCGTCATCATGCGGTATGGCGAGAACGCCCTCGACGTCATCGAGCGCGTTCGGAACAAGATCGAGGAGCTGAAGCCTTCGCTCCCCGAAGGCGTCGAGATCGTCACGACCTACGACCGCGCCGAGCTCATCGAGCGTTCGATCGAAACGCTCAAGGGCACCCTCGTCGAGGAGCTCCTGATCGTCTCGCTCGTGATCATGATTTTCCTCTGGCACTTCCCGTCGGCGCTCGTGCCGATCGTCACGATTCCGATCACGATCGTCATCGCGTTCATCCCGATGTACGGGAGCGGAATGACGGCGAACATCATGTCGCTCGGTGGCCTTGCGATTGCCATCGGCGCGATGGTCGACGCGGCGATCGTCGTCGTCGAGCAGACACACAAGAAGCTCGAGCACTGGAATGCGGACGGACGTCCCGGCAACTACAAGGACGTCGTCATCGGAGCGGTGAAGGAGGTCGGAGGCCCGAGCTTCTTCGCGCTTCTCGTCATCGCCGTCGCGTTCGTGCCCGTCTTCACGCTCGAAGGGCAGGAAGGGCGGCTCTTTTCGCCGCTCGCCTACACGAAGAACTTCGCGATGGCGATCGCGGCGTTTCTTGCAATCACCCTCGACCCGGCGATCCGGCTGATGTTCACGCGAATGGATCCGTACGTGTTCAGGCCGAAGCTGGCTGCCCGGGTCACGAACGCCGTTCTGGTCGGCAAGATCCACAGCGAAGAGAACCACCCCATCAGCCGTCCCCTGATGAAGCTCTATCACCCGGTTTGCGAGTGGGTGCTCCGGAACTCGTGGCTGACGATCGGCATGGCCGTGCTCGTCGTGGCCCTGACCGTGCCGGTATTCCAGAAGCTCGGTTCCGAGTTCATGCCGCCGCTCAACGAGGGCGTGCTTCTCTACATGCCGACGACGATGCCCGGCATCTCCGTGACCGAGGCGAACACCCTCTTGCAGACGACGGACAGAATCCTGAAGTCCTACCCGGAGGTGGAACGGGTGTTCGGCAAGGCCGGTCGCGCCGACACGGCCACCGACCCGGCGCCGTTCTCGATGCTCGAAACCGTGGTCGTGCTCAAGCCCGAGTCCGAGTGGCCGAAGTCGGAACGCTGGTACTCCTCGTGGGCGCCGGACTGGCTTCAGGGGCTGCTCCGTCGCGCGTGGCCGGACCACAAGAGCGTCGACGAAGTCATCTACGGTCCCGGCGGCTTCAACGAAGCGCTCCAGATCCCGGGCGTCACGAACGCGTGGACCATGCCGATCAAGGGCCGGATCGACATGCTCACGACCGGCGTACGGACCCCGATCGGAATCAAGGTGCTCGGTGCGGACCTGGCCGAGATCCAGCGCGTTGGGCTCGAGATCGAGGGCGCCCTGGCCGACGTGCCGGGAACGAAGAGCGTGTTCGCGGAGCGGACAGCCGGCGGGTACTTTCTCGACTTCGAGTTGAAACGGGAGCAGCTCGCCCGGTACGGACTGAGCGTCGAGGAAGCCAACATGGCCGTGATGCAGGCTATCGGCGGCGAGAACGTCTCGACGACCGTCGAAGGGCGGGAGCGATACCCCATCAACGTTCGGTACCTGCGCGACTTCCGAAGCGACCCGGACCGGCTCGGCCGCGTGCTCGTTTCAATGGACGGCATGGCGCAGATCCCGCTCGCCCAGATCGCCGAGATCAAGTTCGTCGAAGGGCCGGCAATGCTCCGCAACGAGAACGGCCGCCTGTCGGGATACGTCTTCGTGGATTTCGACACGTCGAAGCGCGACGTCGGGTCCTACGTCGAAGACGCAAAGAAGGCGGTTCGCGAACGCGTCAAGCAGCCGCCCGGGTACGAGCTCATCTGGAGCGGACAGTTCGAGAACATGGAGCACGCGAAGGAGCGCTTGATGGTGGTCGTTCCGATCACGATCTTCGCAATTTTCCTGCTGATCTACCTCAACACGCGGTCGGTCGCGAAGACGATGCTCATCCTCGTGGCGGTCCCGTTTTCGGCCGTCGGCGCGATCTGGTTCCTCTACGCGCTCGACTACAACATGAGCGTCGCCGTCTGGGTCGGTCTGATCGCGCTGATGGGCGTCGATGCCGAGACCGGGATGTTCATGCTGCTCTATCTCGACATCGCGTATGAGGACCGAAAGAAGAAGGGGCTGATGCGCAACTGGAACGACCTGCGACTGGCGGTTCTGGACGGCGCGGTCAAGCGGCTGCGGCCGAAGGTGATGACGGTGGGGGTGATGTTCATGGGACTCGTTCCCATAATGTGGTCGACGGGGAGCGGCGCCGACGTGATGAAGCGCATTGCGGCGCCAATGATCGGCGGCATCTTCACGTCGTTCGTGCTCGAGCTCGCCGTCTATCCGGCGATCTTCGCACTCTGGAGGTGGCACGGCGAGGTGAAGGCACGGTGGACGGCGCCTGCCGTGAATCCCGTTTCGGTGTAGTTCAGGCGTGATGTACGCACGAGGAGTACTATCATCATGGTCCTTCTGGCGGCGCGTCGATTTCGTTGCGACTTCTCACGGTGCCGAGGCTATGACTCTCGGCGTTTCCTCGAAAGAGGCAAGCTCACCAACTCGAGGTGAACCATGTCGTCCAGAACGACGCTTGACCGGCGCGATTTCCTCTCCTGGGTCGGATTGGGGATGTGCACACTTGCAGCCAGACCCGTGCTTGCACTGGACGGGCAGACCATCGAGGGATCGACGAAGACGGCCGCTGGACTCGACCTCCAATTGACCGCGTCGCCCGCGACATCGCAGCTGCTTCCAGGACGTACAACGAACACGTGGGCGTACACGGCTCGCGTGCTTGTCGGCGACGCGTCGGCCGCGACGCCGATTGCCGACGGGTATCTTGGTCCGATCATCCGTGCGAGACGCGGCCAGTCGATGCGAGTCCGATTCATCAACGGTTTGCGTGAGCCGTCGATCGTGCACTGGCACGGCATGCACGTCAGACCGGAAATGGACGGCCATCCCCGCGACGCCGTCGCGCCGGGTGCCGAATACGCGTACGAGTTTCCGATCACCGACCGGGCCGGCACCTACTGGTTCCATCCCCACCCACACGGTCGAACGGGCGTGCAGGTGTACAACGGTCTCGCGGGATTGCTCCTCGTCTCCGACGAGGAGGAAGACGCGGCGCGTCTGCCATCGGGCGACTACGACATCCCGCTCGTGATCCAGGACCGGTCATTCGACTCGGCGAACCAGTTCACGTACACCTCGATGGGACACGGCGGCCACTTCGGCGGCGCGCTTGGAGATACGATCCTCGTCAACGGGCGGGCCGGATTCACGCTCGATGTGCAGAGGTCGGTCTATCGCCTGCGGCTCGTCAATGCGTCGAACTCGCGCATCTACAAGCTCGGATGGAGTGACGAGTCGCCCTTGACCGTCATCTCGACCGACGGGGGGCTGCTCGAAGCGCCGTTGGCCCGGCCCTACGTGACCCTCGCGCCGGGCGAGCGCGTCGACGTGATTGCCGACTTCCGGCGCTATCGCAAAGGCACGTCGCTCCGGATGCTGAGTCGTGCATTCTCGGGAGCGGACATGGGCGGGATGATGGGCAACACCAGAATCCCGAACGGGGCCGAGTTTTCCGTCTTCACCGTCCGGATGCGGCGGCGTGGGCCGCAGGGATTCGAGATGCCCTCGCGCTTGTCGACCATTTCCCGCTATCGGCTCGAGGACGCGACGAATGCGGTCAGCCCGCGCCGCCTCGCGCTCACCATGGATCCGCCGTTCGGCTGGTCGATCAACGGTCGCACGTTCGAGATGGACGAAGTCCTGCCCGACGAAGTCGTGCGCCTCGGTGCACTCGAGGCCTGGGACATCGAGAACACGAGCGCCGGAATGCACGGTGCGGGTATGGCGCACCCGATCCATCTTCACGGCTTCCAGTTTCAGGTCTTCGAGCGACAGATCGACCCTCGATTCGAAGCCGGGTGGCGATCGGTGTCAGCCGGTTTCGTCGACGAGGGATGGAAGGACACGGTACTGGTGATGCCGGGCGAACGAGTGCGCGTGCTGGTGAGGTTCGACGACTTCGCGGGCGTGTATCTCGTGCACTGCCACAACCTCGAGCATTCCGACGCCGGTATGGCGCGCAATTTCGAGATCGCCGTTTAGGCGGAGATCGCATCCGCTGCCGCGGCCCGACGGTGACAATGCTGAAAGGAGGTGTTCATATGACCTGGGATCCGGTTTGCGGCATGGCCGTCAGTCGAGACTCCGAGACATTCGAGCTCGAATACGGCGGCTGCGTTTATCTCTTCTGCTCAGAGCATTGCCTGCTCGAATTCGAGCGCCATCCGGAGGACTACGCCGGCGAGGAGGCGCCCGCCCTCGACGTGGCGCACGATGTGTAGGTTCATCTGTTATCGCGGGCCAGCGCTGCTTCTCGAAGAGCTGCTTTGTGGACCGCCGAATTCGTTGATCACGCAGTCGTACAAGGCTCGCGAGCGGGCCGAACCACTCAATGGAGATGGATTCGGCGTCGGGTGGTACGTACCGGGCGTGGACGCGACCCCCTGCGTCTTCACGAGCGTGACTCCCGCCTGGGGGAATCAGAACCTGCGCCGCCTTGCGGGGCACATCCGGTCGCCCTGTTTCTTCGCCCACGTGCGAGCCGCTTCCGCGGGGATGCGAGTCTCCGAGGAGAACTGCCACCCGTTCCAGTGCGGCCCCTATCTCTGGATGCACAACGGCGCGATTGGTGGATTCGCGAGTATCAAGCGGCGACTGCGCGCGTCGCTCGACGACGCGGCCTACGAGAGCATTCAGGGGACGACCGATTCCGAGCACGCCTTCGCGGTGTTCCTCTCTCTCATTCGCGATGGCAGCCCCGACTCGGCGAGCGCGCTGGGTGAGGCGCTCGTCGAGACAATCCGACGGCTCGAGCGCTGGTCCTCGGAGGCCGGCGTTTGCGCCCCTTCCTTCTACAATTTCGCGGTCACCGACGGCGAGCGACTGGCGATGGCCCGCTACGGGTCGGACTCACAGCTCGAGCCGGTGTCGCTCTATTTCGCCGTTGGGCTGAAGCTCGTCCTCGACGACGGAATGGCGAAGCTCGAACGTCGGCCGCCCGACGAGCCGTCGGTAATCGTCGCTTCCGAGCCTCTCACGGAGGAACGACGCGGTTGGAAACGGGTCGCTCCGAATCACATCCTCACGGTTTCGGACGATTTCGAGGTTTCCGTCGACCTGATCCGAGTGTGAAGGGCGATTGCTGAAGGTGCCCGTCGCGGATCGCGGCGGGCTCGATGGCACTCCAGAGAAGTGGCGTCCCAAAAATCAGTCGCGACCCTGCCGGTGTGCGGGTCGATCGCGCGGAGGACAAGCCGGCATGGGTCGACACGAGGAGATTGTGACGGAGTCGGGAGCCACGGATCGAGTGGATGCGAGGTTCGTGGCACTTCTGAGCGCCATCGCGTTTGCCCTCCACTTCGCTTGGGAGAACGCTCAATGCGGTGCCTTCTTCGTGCATGCTACGGAAGCTCCGACTCAAGTCGACATGGTGCGGGCGACACTCGGGGACGTCGCGATGACGTGGCTGGCATATACAACCGTTACTCTTGCCACACGTCGATGGAACTGGCCGTTCGACGGGTGGACATGGAAGGTATGGGGCTCGCTCGTCGGCACGGCTCTCGTGATGAGCGTTGCCGTTGAGCTGTACGCCATTGCGTCCGGTCGTTGGAGTTACTCGGCCGAGAATCCGCGAATTCCCGGTATCGGTGTATCGGTCCTGCCGGTGGCCCAGCTACTCCTGCTCTTTCCGTTTGCGTTCTGGCTTACAGCGTGGATTGCCGGGCGAGCGTTCGCGATGTCGGAGCGCAAGTAGGCACTGTGCTTCTTGCAGCTCCGTCCTATGACTCGTCACATTGTCTCGAGCAGCGTGGGTAAGCGCCATTCTCGGGACCGGCCGATAACTTGGCAGGATCAGTACCGCAAGCGGGTCCCGTTGACGGGGATCGATGCAGTCCTGTGCGGCCTGCTCGCTCGCACTGCTGAAACGCTGCCCGGCGACTGGCCCGACGTCGCTCCCCGAGCGTCTCGACATGTTCGGATACGGCAGGAACCGTACGCTCGGACCCGTGGGCTCCCGACTCGCTCACAGGTCCAGGGTGAAATGGGAATACCGCTCCATCGCCGAAACGACTCACTCTCGAAGATACGTCGACTCGACCTCCTTAAAGGTTGTCGATGACGCGATGAAGCCTCTCGTTCACCTGGTCGGCAGCCGCCGACAGGTTTGGATTTCCGACAATCGAGAGCATTCTCGCCGCATCCACGGCAGAGACCTCGATATGCCCTTCATCCTCGTAGACAACGACGTTGCATGGCAGGAGCAGGCCGATGCCAATCTCCTCCTGCAGGGCCTCGTACGCGAGTGCCGGGTTGCAGGCGCCGAGAATCACGTAGTTCCGGAAGTCGACGCCGAGTTTCTCCTTCAGCTTTCCGCGGATGTCGATCTCGCAGAGCACGCCGAAGCCCTCGACGCCGAGAGCCTTGCGTGCACGCTCCACTGCTTCCCCGAAAGGGACGTCAAGTGTGCGGCTGTAGCCATACGAAGAGATTCGTGGTTGTTCTGCGCTCATTTTCATGCTCCTTGACCGATCGAATGAACTGACGAGCAGTCGCGGGCCCACGTCGCGCATGGATATGGTGCATCCAAGCTTCGTTCGTCGGCTATTGCCGTCGCGCCGTGCATGAGGACCGGCGACCGGACTACCTCCTAACGAAGATCATCCACCGAAGGACGACGCCCGCACCGAGAGCCAGAAAAGCCGAGATCCACATCCAGCTGAACCCGCCGACCATTCTATTTCCCATCATTCCGCCGCTGATTCGAGATCCCGTCCAGGCTCCGATGCCGAGGATCACCCCGAGTGCGACGACAACGACAAGTGCAACGTTCAAGGGCCTACTGTGCGACCGGTTCGAAAGACCGAGACTCTATGGTGTTCCCCCTGTTCGACGCAATTTGACAAGTGCAGGAGCCGTCCGATTCCACCGCGGACTCGGTCACGTGGCGCGCGATGCGATCGTCGCGCGGCGACGTGACGGAGCACGAAGTACGACGACTACATCTTCATCGGCTTCTTGTCGGCGTGCATCTTCGACATCGCATCGAGATGCTCGAGAATGACCGCGCAGTCCGCCGCCACCTTCTTCGCGTCGATATGGTCGGATTGAACGTCCCTGTCGAGAGCACCGACCGAGTCCTTGAGCATGGCCCGGTGCATACCCATTTCCTTCATCATCGCTTCCATGTGCGTGCGCATTTCAGTGCTCATCGTCTTCATGTGCTCGCCGTGATGCTTCTCCATCTCGTCGAAGCTCCGCTTGATCTCATCGACCGCGGAGCGGGCAAAGGCCGCGTCGAGCGGACTGACCGCTTCGGACTGATGGCGCAGGGCGTGCGTGAATGCTCCCAGGTTCTGCATGTAGGCCATGGCGAGCACGTGGTGCGGCTCGGCCATCATTCCGGACATGTCCATTTTCCCCGTGCCGTGCTGCATCGGCTTTTCCGCACCATGATGCTGTCGGGCGAGCGCCATCGCGCTTCCCGCGCCGAATATCGTCAGCGCGAGCAACGCGACTATCGAGATCTCTGCTCTTGTCTTCATGATTGGTCGTTCCTTCTGTGCTCGTGGACGAGCACGCTCGAATTCCGTGTTTCGGCGCTCATGCACCGGGTCTCGTGGGGCGCGTTTCACTCCGTTCGCGTCGGTCGCTGTTTTCCAGTCGACGCCGGGCAATGACTGTCTCGAATAACGGCGACGGAGTCGCACCTACCTGCAGTCCCTAGCGCAATTCACGTGCCTCGAGGAAAGGTGCGGCCGCGAGAGCTCCCGCAGGGCCGGAGTTCGATTCGGGCCAGCGTGCTGGCATGGATCCGGCCCGCCGCTTCCGGCCACGTTCATTTCAATCCGCCGCCGACCCAAAACGTCGAGGATAGCCCGTCACTCGTGCTCCGGATTCAGGTCCTTTCGGGAGGGGCGGCCTCCCCGGCGAGGTCTTTGGCATGAACTGTGCGTCGCTCGTCCGGAACACAAGGCAAGTGTCGGACTCTCCATCCTGCGGCATTCATTTGGCATTTGACGAGTGTCCTGCTTTGGTGCACCTGTACGGATGTTGTGCAACGAACGCATCCATTCATGCTGGCGCAGGTCTCATCTGCAGCAACGAACGCGCGGCATCGATGCGTCTTCGGCTGATGGCACGCTGATTGCCCTTGGAGGTTCGTCGAGCGACTCAGTTTCTCGTCACGGTGCTTCTAGCGCAGGCAGGCCGCCGGTTTCTTCCTTTCCCGAGAAACAACCGTCTCGCACCGACAGATCACAACGGGTTTCTTCAGTTCGCGAGCCTGCCCGCGGCTCGAGCATCGGCGGCGACGCCGGAGTGTTCATGTGCGGTGGGCAGGCGAATCATCCTCAGGGCTTCGCTGACGCAAATCATGAAGACAACATCTGTGGCAATCGACGGGATGATGTCAGTTCTCGACCACGCAGGCGTCGAGAAGCGGCTCAGACGCCGCGCCGGTGTCGTGCGCGTGGACGTCAACTTTCTGACTGGTACGGCGACCATCGATTACGACGAGGCTCGCGTCGCGCTGGATGACATCAACCGCTTCATTGCCGATTGCGGATACCACTGCCGCGGCGCGGTCGTGCCGGCGCACGTTTGCAAGCCGGACACACCGGCTGAGACGCCGGCTGTCGGCGCGATGGAGCATCAGGGTCATGACGGGCCGCTGTCTCCGACGCCCTCGGCGCTCAAACCGATTGCCGAGAGAATCACGGCGGCAGCCCCAGCCACGCCACAAGTTGTCAAACCGCTGGAGCACAAGGGCAAGGCTGAACCCCGGCCGCCCGCGAGCGTCGCGAAGGCTGACGATCACGCCGGTCATAGGGCGTACGAGATGGGGCGGGACAAGACGGAGATGGCCCAGGAGATGGGTCACGGGATGGGAGCGTCAATGGACGGGATGGTGCGCGACATGCGCAACCGCTTCTTCGTAACGCTCGCCCTCGCATTCCTCATCTACCTCTACGCGCCGATGTTCCAGCAACTCACTGGCATTGCGTTGTCAACGCCGTTTGGAATCTCGAAGGAACTGCTGGGGTTTCTGCTTGTAACTCCGGCGGTCGTGTACGGCGGGTGGGTCTTTTACGTGGGCGCGTGGCGGGCGCTCAGGAACGGTGTCGCCAACATGGCGGTGCTCGTTTCACTCTCCGTGCTGGCGGGCTATCTCTTCAGCGTCGGTGCCACCTTCTTCTTCACGGCCGAAGTCTTCTACGAAGCGGTCGCCATGCTGCTCGTCTTCATTCTGCTCGGGCACTGGCTGGAGATGCGCGCTCGGGCCGGAGCATCGAAAGCCGTTCAGACGCTTCTCAGCCTCGCGCCGCCGAAAGCGACGGTGATACGCGAGGGTCTGCCTGTCGAGGTTCCGACCTCCGAGGTTGTCACGGGCGACATCGTGATGATCCGCCCGGGCGACAAGCTCCCGGTGGACGGGGACGTGATCGAGGGCGAGTCGAACGTCGACGAATCAATGATCACGGGCGAGAGTATGCCTGTCAGAAAGGGTGTCGGCGATGCGGTCATCGGCGCGACGATCAACAAGATTGGGACGTTTCGCTTCCGCGCCACCAGAGTCGGGGCCGAAACCGCACTCGCCCAGATCGTCAAGCTCGTCCAGGCCGCGCAGAACTCCAAAGCACCGTCGCAGCGACTCGCCGACGGCGCCGCGCAGGTGCTGACCATCTCGGCAGTCGTCTTCGGCCTCGCAACGTTCGTAGTCTGGTTCTGGCTCGCCGGAGCGACCGCGGTCTTCGCCATGCTGCTCGCGATTACGGTCGTGGTCATCGCCTGTCCCGACGCGCTTGGGCTCGCGACGCCCATGGCGATCATGGTCGCGAGCGGCAAGGGCGCCGAGAACGGCGTACTGTTCAAGGATGCGACCGCGCTCGAAGAGGCGGGCCGACTGCAAGCGATCATCTTCGACAAGACGGGCACGCTCACCATTGGCCAGCCTCAAGTCATTGAGATCGTCGTCGACGCAACGCCTGTCGATGACAAGGAACTGTTGCGGCTCGTCGCGTCGCTCGAGCAATCGAGTGAGCATCCGCTGGCGCAAGCCGTCATCGAGAAGGCGAAGGCTGACGGCGTGACGCTCAGCGCGCCGTCGAATTTCGAGGCGATTCCGGGGCACGGCGCGCGTGCGACCGTCGACGGGCGCACAGTGCTCGCCGGCAATCGCAAGCTGATGGACGACAACCGCATTTCCCTCGAGAGACTGGACGACCGGGCGCGGGCGCTCGAGCAGAAAGGAAACACCGTCGTCTACTGCGCCATTGATGGTTTTGCGGGCGGACTCATCGCCATCGCCGACGCGATTCGCCCGAACGCGAAACAGGCGATCGACCGAATGGCGGCGCTCGGCATCGAGGTGGCGATGTTGACGGGTGACAATCAAGGCACTGCCAACCTGGTTGCCAAAGCGCTCGGCATCACGACGGTCTTCGCCGAGGTCCAGCCGGGCGAGAAGGCGGAGAAGGTCAAAGAGATGCAGGCGCGCGGGCTGCGCGTCGGCATGGTGGGCGACGGCATCAACGATGCACCGGCGCTGGCGCAGGCTGACGTTGGCATCGCCATCGGCGCGGGCACGGACGTGGCAATGGAGACCGCCGATGTGGTGCTAATGAAGAGCGACCCGTTCGACGTGATCGGCACCGTCATCCTGAGCCGTGCCACGAGGCGCAAGATGCGGCAGAACCTGTGGTGGGCCGCCGGATACAACGTCATTGCCTTCCCGCTCGCCGCCGGCGTGCTCTATCCGATGACCGGATGGCTGCTGAGCCCCGAGGTCGCAGCACTCTCGATGTCCGGTTCAACCTTGATCGTGGTCGCCAACGCGCTGTTGCTCAAGCGCGTGAAGATGACCGAGTCCTCGGCGCCTGCACTGGGTGCCGCCATCCCGAAGCCGACATCAAACGGCGATGCCGTCCCAGCGGTGTCAGCAACCGGAACGACTCGTTGAAGGACACAACAATGCGGGCACGTGCACATTGCATCCCAGCACCGTCGCCAGAGTGCGCAGCCGTACTAATCCTTGCCCCTGCATCGACCGGTGTCACCGGAGTGCGCTGAGGTCAGTGCATGCGACAGTTTTCGAACTTTCAACTTGAGAGGAGACAAACCAATGGCGACACATACAGATCCTGTCTGCGGCATGACGATCGAAGATCAAACGGCCGCACTGCAGTCAACACACCAGGGGACCACGTATCACTTTTGCGGCGAAGGCTGCAAAACGAAATTTGATGAACACCCGGAGCAGTATGCAAGCAAGGCAGCCGAGGCGTGAATGACTAGCTGGATGGACGCGTCGTAGTTGATCCAGGTGTGCTTGGTCACGGACGCATCGGGTTTCGGGTGGGGTTCGAAAGGTAGGCACAGCGCCGTTCCGTTCACGTGATGATGCGGGCGACGCGACACCGGTCATCGATGTGACAATTGCCTCGTTGTCGCGCTGAGCGCCACGCTCGTTAATCTTGATCATGCGATCTGAAGGAGAACAAAACCATGACTTGTTGCAATGAAGTGATGACACCAATTGAAGCGTCCTCGTGCTGCTCGCCACGGGACACGGCGGCACACGCCGCCCGGGCGATGCGCGATTCAGGCTGCGGTTGCGCGCCTGTCGTCGAGGATACAGACACCCTCAAGATGGTCGGCGTCGTCACCGAGCGCGATGTCTGTTGCGGCGTGGTTGCCGAAGACCGCAATGCCTCGGCCGTTCGCGTCGAGGAGATAATGCGACCGTTGTCGGCGTGTTGTGGCGCAGACGAGCCCGTTGACGATGCGCGCCGGAAACTCCACGAGCACGGCGCGACGAGCCTGCCCGTCGTAGACAGCGCCGGAGGCTGCTGCGGCACCGTCAGCGTCCACCGCCTGGAGAAGTCGCAGGGCGCCGTGTGAGATGAACGGAAGGAGAGCGACTGGCGTGCGGCTGGCCGTGTCTCTGTCGATTCGATGTGCCTGTCCGAGATCGCAACTGGTGAGCGACTCGAGACACCGATTGCCCGCTCCGGAGAGACGGTTCCGGGCAACTCGGATCTCCGAAAAGGGGGACTTTTCAATGAACAAATTCGCCTGGCCTGCATTACTCACGGCCCTGTTTGTTCTCGTAGCCGCCTGTTCACGGCCAGCTGCCGTTCACCAGGAGCGAACAGGCAACTCCAATGGGTCTTCCGCCGCCGCCTCGTCGGAGGTTTTGCCGGGGGCGGGTTTCGCGTTTACGGCCGACGGGCGGGGCAACTCCATCACCGTGATTGATCTCAGCACCGGTCAGGTCAAATCGATTGCGACGTCCATCTCTCCCTACAACGTGCAGGTCTCCAGCGACGGTCGCCTGCTCCTCGCTGTTGGCCCTGTCGCTGCCATGACAGGGAATCACGGCTCTGCAGACATCGACGTGTCTGAAGACAGACATTTCGTGGGGCGATGCTCCGCTTCGTCCGAGAAAGTACGCACGAAAAGCGGGATTTCAGGACGTCGTTTGTCGGCACGAGGGTTGCGTCCACAGCCCCTTGCCGGCAATTGGACAAGAAGCAACGCGCCAACGGTCCTCAGGTGTCGCGAGCCTGATGCGACTCGGCCCGTGCGTGTCACCGCCTGTAGCGCATCGCACGGAAGGACCTCGGCGTGATCAACAAGCACCTCTTCGTACTTCTCGCCTGCCTGTTCGTCGTCATGATCGGCCTGGGCATTACGATGCCCGTGCTGCCCTTCTACGTGGAGCGCCTCGCGTTGGAAGAGGGATCGACGCAACAGTCAATGGTGATGCACGTCGGCCTTTTGACTGGTGTGTACGCGCTCGCTCAACTCGTCTTCGCACCTTTGTGGGGACGCTGGTCGGATCGCATCGGCAGGAGACCGCTGATTCTCATTGGCATCGCGGGCTACGTTGTGGCGCAAGTGATGTTCGGTTTGTCCACGTCGCTGTGGCTCTTGTACGCAGCGCGAATCGTCGGAGGAGTATTGTCGTCGGCGACATTGCCGGTTTCTGCGGCCTACGTTGCCGATATGACGACGCCAGAGCAGCGAAGTCGCGGAATGGCGTGGCTCGGCACGGCGGTGAGTCTCGGCGTCGTTGTCGGACCAGCACTTGGCGGATTGCTGTCTCGCAGTGAGATTCATTTGCGATGGAGCATCGGCCACTTAACGTTTGACGCCTTTTCGATTCCGTTTTTTGCGGCAGCGGTGTTAGGTCTTGTGACGCTGTTTGCGGCATTGCGCTGGCTGCCGGAGTCCAGGCCAGCAGGACCGGCGGATGAGCCGATCGTGGACACGACGACGGATTGGCGAGGACTGTTAATCCGTCTTCGTCCGCTCCTTGCCCTTGCACTCGCCGGACAACTTGCCCTGACGATGTTCGAGGGGACGATCGCGCTCTACGCGAAGGCGAAGTTCGATTTCGGACCCGTCGAGGTCGGATACATCTTTGTCGTGTGCGGCCTGGTGATGACCGTCTTTCAGGCAGGCGCTGTTGGATTCCTTGCCGGACGAGTTGGCGAGATGCTCCAGATTGGCATTGGCTTTGCCTTGATGGGTACCGGCATCGCGTTGCTTGCGACAGCTCGGACATCGTTCTTTGTCTTCGCCTTTGTCGCATTGCTCGCATTCGGGATGGCTTTCATCGCGCCGAATCTGGCGGCCCTCATCTCGACGCGCGGCGGAGAAGGAAGTACCGGGGCGTCGCTCGGTATTCAGAACGCCGCCAACAGTCTCGGACAGGCGATCGGACCCCTCCTGGGCGGTATGCTCTTCATCTGGCATGTCGACGCGCCGTATTTGCTCAGTGGTGCGTTGCTGGTCGCGCTCGCATTGATGGTCGCCTGGAACGTGCTGGATCGGGCTCGCGAGGCCAGACTCGCTTGATGAAGAAAACGACCGCAACAGCGGACGTCAACTCGCGAGGGAATCCGTGACTGCGCCGACCGATGACTGCCCACGAATCCACGTTGACTGGCACGGCAGTTGCCGTCGGCTCGAGCGAAGAACGGCCTGGCCCCAGGAACCCGGAGGACATGCCATGCATACGAAGAAGGCGTTGAGGGCTCTCGTACTCATCGTGCTCACGCTTCCCGGCACGAGCGCTTACGGGCAGGCGCAGCCGTCGAGCTCGGCAGAGCTTCCTGCGCCGCGCCCCTCGATCAATATCGCCGCACCGGTGCCGGAGCGCTCCGTGCCCGCACACTCCGTCGCGGTGCTCCGCGAGCTGGTGGATGACGCGCTCGAGCACAACCCCGCGATCGCGGCCATGGCTCGCAGCTTCGATGCAATGCAGGCTCGCACTCCGCAAGCGAAAGCCTGGCCTCAGCCGATGTTCGAGGTCGACTCGATGGGGAGCATCGTCCCCTTCGACGTCCAGAACGGCGACCCGTCGAGCCGCCGCATCGTCACCGTCACAGCAGGAAATGATGTGGCCTGGAAAGCTGTCGCTCATCGGTGGACAAAGGCAGATGGCGCCTGTCCACCGACGCCACCGAGACGTTGGACGAAGCGGCGCAAACACGGCTGGGCGACCTGAAACGATGGCTGACCAGGCAGATGCGCACGAGCCGGCTTCCGGACCTGCTCATCGAGGTCGATAACGACTTGCGCTTCACCGATCACTTCCTGTCTCCGGCCCAGCGAGGAGGACGGGATTCCGAAGACGTGTGCATGATCCTGGCAGCAACGTTGGCGCACGGCTGCAACATCGGCCTGCACACGATGGCCCAGATCACGCAGGGTGTTGCCTATAAGCAGCTCAAGCGAATCAGCGACTGGCAGATGACCGAGGAGGCGCAGCGCGCCTATCGTGGACACGACGACGGATTGGCGAGAACTGTTGACCCGTCCTCGTCCGTTCCTTGCCCTTGCACTCCCCCGACAATGTGCCCGTCCGGACATCGCCGTCGGCGTGCGACTCCCGCTCGCCGCTGCCGTCGACGCTCGCGCCTCTGCGTACAGCTACGAGTCCTGCCGGAGCGCGAGTCCTAGCGGAATTCGTCCGGGCCAGGCCGCACGGGGGCGGCGGCCTGTGCGCGACCTGGCATCGTCGCGAGGCCGATGACGCGGAGGTGCTGCTCGTGCGTCAGGACGCCGATCGCCCGCAGCAACGCCTCGAAGGTGAGGAACTCGAGGTCGGTCTCGAGCGCACGGACCTGAGCGAGATTGGTTCGGAGCGCCTCGAGGTCGATTCGGTCGCGGCCGAGCATACGCTGAAACTCCGCTTGCGCCACGCCGAGGTCGCCCCTCGTCTCACCGGCGTCGCGCTGCAATCGAAATACGATGTCGGTGATCTCGCGGCGCTGCGCCTCGGTCAAACTGATCTGGTCGGCGATCGCGAGAAAGAGGTTCGTTTTCGTCGCGACCTCCATGAGGCTCGGGGTGATCGTACCCATGCCGTCTCCGAGAAAGGTGCTCTTTCCGCGTGCCGCCGGCGGTCGCTTGTCGTGCTGCGCCACGACAGCCGCTGGCACGAGCATCGCGAGCAGCACCGTCGCGATGGATCGTCGGAACACGGTGATTTCCATGACAAACCTCCTATCGGGCATTGGCTATTCTGTTGTTGATTGCGGGAACATCGAACATAACGTGCTCGCGCATCCCGACAACGACAAGGCAATGGATCGGAGACGCCATTCGGAAGAGCAAGTAAAGCGCCACGGCCGTCGCGCCCGCTGCCAAGATCGAATGATTTGCGCCCTTCTGTACATTGATCCCATCGCAGTTGTTAAATTCACGATAACTGTTCCTAAATCAGTTATTCCTCGGCATTGCTGGCCGTTCTGGGACTGAAGAGTTCTCGCACCGGGTTGTGCTCGAGTGCCTCCGCGATGACGTCATCAAGAAGCAGTTGGGGGGCGCGCCCCCGAGATCGCGATCGACATGCGTACGACGTTTCTTCGGCAATCGCCGTACCGCGATCTGGATTTGGCCTCTCGTCTGTGAAACGAGAAAGCCGCCTGCTTCGGGCCTCCGGGCCGAACGCTGCTCCGCCAACGCTCAATTGGCGTCGCGACAAGTGGCACGCTGAGTCCGTCAAAGCCAGCGTCGGATAACAAGAGCGTCAGACGAACATAAACACAAGATAAACTCGTAAATCTAAATAGAATATAAACTTACGGAATAGTTCGCGGCGGGGAGCGCGGTTTTCCGCACCCCGGATTGGGATCGCGCCTCGCGGCATCTGGACGAGGCCGCCCGTGGCGCCCTGCTCATCAAGGTTTGCGCCCCTGATGCTCGCGCGATGTCGCCGGGCCGCGCGCCGGCACGCCAGTTGCCCACTCTGTACGGCGAGAGCGACCCCGCGGCCCGGATTCACACCGCCGGTCGCTTTAGGCTCGCCACCGCAAAGGTACGGTCATGGTGGAAAACAGCAAACAGCATATCGGATCGACGGCCTGGAGCACGATCGCGCTCAGCGTGCTCGTCGCGGCGGGTCGATCTATCTGTTGGCCGGTCACGAGGCCCATGCCGTCGTGGAATCGCCGAAGTCTCGGAGTCTGAGAGGAGGGACAGTCGATGCATGTCTGGCACTCGACACCAGATGCTCAGCGAGAGCCGCGGCGGGTCAGCGCGGGCGAGAGGGCGACCATGCAAGCGGGCACGTGGCCCGTCGCGCCGAGGCAAAGGGTATGGGTGGAGGTGAGGGTTCGCGGCACGGACGGCGGGCTGCGATCCGACATCGCGCCATGCGGATGGCGAGAGAATCGCGGCGAGAACAGTTATTGGTCTGCGACCCTCGGGCCATTCGCCGATGGCGACGACGTGACCTACCGCATCCGGGCGCGCGGCGACGACGGCGACGCGGCGACCGAGGACTTCTCGTTTCGTGTCGGGCCGAAGCTCTTCGTCGCGATGCTCTGGCACCACCACCAGCCGGTTTACAAAAACGAGCTTCACCCGGTTCAGGATGGGAGCTACGCGCTGCCGTGGGTCCGGCTACACGCGATACGCGACTACTACTCGATGGCGCACCTCGTCGCGGCGCACCCCGATCTGCATCTAACGATCAACCTGACGCCCGCTCTCGCGTGGCAGATCGAGGACTACGTCGAGCGAGGCGCCACCGACCGTGCCCTCGACCTCACGCTCAAGCCGGCTGAACTCCTCGACGACGCCGAGCGTGAAGCCGTGTTGTCGAGCTTCTTCGACGCCGACTGGCACAACCAGATCCTCGGCCACGAGCGCTACGCGGAGCTGTTCGCGCAGCGGCACGAAGGAGCGGCCTTCGACGCGCAGGATGTGCGCGACCTGCAGATGTGGTTCAACCTCGCCTGGTTCGGTAAGGAGTTCCGCGACGGCGTCGTCCACCTCGCGACGGGCGAGACGGCAAGCGTGCGGCGATTCGTCGAGCAGGGGCGCGGCTTCACGACGAGCGAACTCGACGAGATGGTCGAAGAGCAGTACAAGATCATGGAGGCCATCATCCCGTTACACCGCTACCTCCAGGACTGCGGGCAGATCGAGATCTCGACGACGCCGTTCTTCCACCCCATCCTCCCGTTGCTGGTCGATACGGATCGGGCGACCCTGGATAGACCGGGTACCAAACTGCCTCTGCGGTTCCACTACCCCGAAGACGCGGCGGCACAGGTGCGGCTCGCCGTCGAATGGTACGAGGGGGCCTTCGGTCGGCGGCCGACCGGCATGTGGCCCGCGGAGGGCGCGGTTGGGCACGATGTCCTTCCACTGTTCGAAGAAAATGGGATTGAGTGGGTGGCGTCCGACAAGGGCGTCCTGGCGCGGTCGGGCCGGTGGGGATACGACGCCGACCTTCCGGACGTCTTGTGCCAGCCCTACCGCCCCTTCGATCTCGAGCGACCGTGTGTGTACTTCCGCGACACGTGGCTCTCGGACGCGATCGGATTCCACTTTCGGCGGTACGACGATCCCGAAGCCGCCGCTCGCGCATTCGTCGCGGACGTGAAGGGGCGCTTCGCTCGTCGGGTCGGCGACACCGGCGACCGAGTCCTCGCGATCGCGCTCGACGGCGAGAACGCGTGGGGGTCGTACCGCGAGGACGCCAGGCCGTTCCTGCGGGCCCTGTACTACCTGCTCGAGCGGGATCCCGAGCTGCGGACCGTGACGTTCGGCGAGTACATCCGCGGCAACGCTCTGCGCCGCGTCGCGCCGCATCCGATCGACCGGATGCCCGCAATCTACGACCTGTTCACCGGGTCGTGGATCGACGAAGCGGGGTCGCGGCCCGGCGTCGACCTCGGAACGTGGATCGGCGAGGACGAGGAGAACCGCGCGTGGCGGCTCCTGGCCGAAGCGCGGCGGTTTCTCGCCGCAAGCGGCGCGACCCCGGCCGACGCGCCGTCGGCCTACCTTTCGGCCTACATGGCCGAGGGCAGCGACTGGTTCTGGTGGTACGGCGACGATCAGAACTCGGGGCGCGACGAGGTCTTCGACGAGGTGTACCGGGGCCATCTGAAAGCGATCTACGCGTCGCTCGGCGCCGCCGCACCGCGCCGTCTCGACGAGCACATCGCGCTGCACACGGTCGTCTGGACCCACAGCCGGCCCGTCGCCGGCGTCGGACCGCGCGACCGCCTGACGATCCGCACGCACTGCCCGGGGAGGCTCAGCTGGATGATCGACGGCACGGCACCCGAGAGCGCGGACCTCGCGCCCGAAGGCGGCGTAATGGCGGGCAGGGGTCGATACTCTTTCGTGCTCGGGCCCTTCGGAGCGGAGGCCAGCCTCCTCGAGTTCATGTTCGAATGCCAGCACGAGGGCTGCACGAAGACGCACTCTTGCTGCCAAGCGCGCGTGACGCGGGTGCGTGTCGGCGACGCGGACTCCGCTCGCGAGTCGCCTCGCGACGCGGGTGCGCGACCCGCCGCCGACGTGATCGACTCGATGGCGTCGCGATACCCCAGCGAACGCGAGGATGAAGGTGTCGACGATGCGAGACAGGTCACTTCGAACGTCACACGCAACGCTGCCGTTGCCCAAGGAGAGGAGTCATCATGAAACAGTGCGGGACATGCAGGATGACCCTTGACGACGAGAACTTCATCTGGCCCGAGGACTCGCACCTCGATGCAGCACCGGTCCACGAGGTCGCCGACGCGCTCGAGCCCGAGATCATCCCGGCCCCCGAGGACGTGTTGGAGTCCGCCGCGCCACGTCGACACGTTTAAGTTGGTTTTATCTTCGCGCGCTACACTGTTTGACGAACCACTTTGAGGTCGCGGTCAAGTGAGAGGTGAGTATGAGTAACACGGACCAGAGCACGGTTGGGAACCGAGATCGCAAGCGGCTCCGCTTCGACGAAACCCGGCCAAAGTCAGTAGGGAACCGCAGCGCCCTCCTCGTCGGGTTCGTCGCCGTTGCCATCGTGATTGCAGGTGCGTTCTTCTTCACGAAAGGGGGCAACTCAGGCGAGGGAGTCGACCGAGGCTCGGCGGCGCCCTCGACCGGTGCCACAGGCGTCGCGAGTAACAACGGCGCTCCGTCCGGGGCGTCAGCGTCGGCGGCCAAGCCGATTGCGTTCGACGGTGAGGTGGTCCGTGTGCCCGCGGCCGGGATCACGACAGAGGCGGCCTTCTTCACGGCCGACATGAACGGAACGAAGGTGCCGTTCTTCGCCGTGCGCGACGCCGCGGGCCGCGTACACGTTGCGCTCGATGCATGCCAGGTTTGCGCGGAGGCCAAGAAGGGCTACGTCCAGAAGGGCGACCACATGCAGTGCCGCAAGTGTGGCAAGACGTTCGCCATCGCCGAGATTACCGAAATGGGTGGCAAGGGCGGCTGCCACCCGATCTCGCTTCCGTCTACGACCGCTGGCGATTCGATCGTCGTCAAACGAAGTGACGTCGCGTCCGGCGTCCGGTGGTTCTGAGGCGCTGCTTGTGAGACTCGCGAGCATCGCATTTGAGCACCTGCGGCGCGGCAAGGCCCGCGCCGCGCTCGTCGCCGTCGGGCTCGCAATCGGCGTCGCGACGGCTGTGGCGCTTGCCGGCGTCACGACGGCGCTCGAACGTCACCTTGGCGAGGAGATCGACCGCTACGGCGCGAACATCGTCGTTGCGCCGCGCACCGACGGCCTCGAGGTGAGCTACGGTGGAGTCTCGGTCTCGGGCGTCTCTTACGAGGTCGAGCGGCTTCGCTTCGAGGATCTCGATGCGATTCGCTCGATCGAATACGCCGAGCGACTCGCCGTCGTCGCCCCTGCGCTCGTCGGCTCGGTCGACGCCGGAGGCCGGCGCGTCCCGGTGGCGGGCGTCGACTTCGAGGAGACGACCCGGTTGAAGTCATGGTGGCACGTCGACGGCCGCCTCCCCACCGCTCGCGACGAGGTGTTGCTCGGCAGCGAGGCTGCGGCCGTGCTCGCCGGCGTCGCGGCCGAGGCGCCCGAGTCCGAAGACGCGTCGCGCCACGCGACGCACGCAGGTCGAGCGACGAGAGCGGAACCGGCCGAGGGCACGCAGGAAGCGAGCCCCGTCGAGCTCGCCCATGTCCTGGTCAGGCTCGGCGGGCGCGATTTCCGGGTCGCGGGCGTGCTTGCGCCCGTGGGCTCGGCCGACGACCGGATGGCGTTCGTCGACCTTGCCACGGCCCAGGAACTCCTCGGCCGGCCCGGCGAGCTGAGCCTCGTCGAGGTCTCGGCGCTCTGCATCGAATGTCCGGTCGAGATGATGGTCGCCCAGATCTCGGACGCACTTCCGAACGCGCAGGTGACGGCCGTGCAGCAGGCCGTCAAGGCCCGCTCGATGACGCTCGCGCGCGTCGGCCGCTTCGGCGCGGCGCTCGCCATGGTCGTTCTCGTCGTAGGCGCGCTGCTGGTATTCGTCACGGTGACGAGCTCGGTCACCGAGCGGCGGCGCGAAATCGGCGTCCTCCGCGCGGTCGGCTTCCGCCGGTCGCACATCCTCTGCATCCTCGGCATCGAGATCGCGGCCGTTTCCGCGGTCGGAGGGTTCGTCGGCTGGGGGCTCGGGCTCGGGGTCGGGGCGCTCGCCATTCGGTATTTCACGCAAGGGGCCGCCCTGGCCGTCGAGGCGGACCCGATCGTCGCGCTCGTCGCCGTTGGCGGCGCGGTCGCGCTCGGCGCACTCGGCGCTCTCTATCCGGCGCTCAGGGCCTCGCGACTCGACCCCACGGAGGCGCTCCGCAATGTCTGATCGGGACTTCATCTCGCTCGAGGATGTCTGGAAGCTTTACGCGGTGGCCGACCTGCCGGCGCTCGACGGCGTCGACCTCTCGATCTCCGAGGGCGAGTTCGTCGCGCTCATGGGGCCATCGGGCTCGGGCAAGTCGACACTTTTGACGATTCTCGGCGCAATGAACAAGCCGACACGAGGGAGCGTCCGATTCGAAGGAATCGACGTCTACGGGCTCACTGATGAGAGGCGGGCCGACTTTCGGAACGAATACCTCGGCTTTGTCTTCCAGCAACACCACCTCATGCCATACCTGACTGCGGTCGAGAACGTCGAGCTCCCGCTCGTCGTCACAAGGCTGGGGGCGCGAGAGAAGCGGGAGCTGGCGCTTCGAGCGCTCGAGTCGGTCGGCCTCGGGGACATGGAGCGTCGTCTGCCGTCGGAGCTCTCGGGCGGCGAACAGGCGCGCGTCGCCATCGCCAGAGCCGTGGTCAACGAGCCCCCGCTCATCCTGGCCGACGAGCCCACAGGCAACCTCGACAGCGGCACCGGTCGAGCGGTAATGGAGTTGCTCTCGGAACTCAACCGCGCCGGACACACGGTCGTCGTCGTCACGCACGACGAGTCGGTCGCCCGCCTCGCTCGCCGGGTCGTACGCCTCCTCGACGGGCAGGTAGTCGGTGACAGCTCGTTGGGCGACTCCGACCCCGCACGCGATCCACAGGCCGAGTTCCTCGACGACCATGACCGCGCGGCCGTCGAGTCACGAAGGTGATCGCCGTGTATCGGGTCCGAGCGGATTCGAAGGAGATGAACCGGAAATACGACTGTCAATCAGAAGGAGTGATCGAATGAAGACCCTTGCATTCTCTCTCGCGAGCGTGATGTTGCTGGTCGCAGGCGCGGCCACGATGCCCGTTCGCGCCCAACACAACCACGCAGAACACGGACCCGATCAACACGAGCATGCGCATCCTTCCGCCGCGACGGTTACGCTCAGAGGCCAGGTCGTCTGTTCGATGTGCTGGTTTGAAGCCGATCGCAAGACGGTTGCCTACGGGACCGAGGCTGATAAGACATGTGCCGTCCGCTGCGCCAAGAGTGACGTGCCCGGTGCACTCGCGGTGACCGAGAACGGTGAGACTCGGCTATACATCCTCGAGGACGGCAAGATGTCGCTCAAGAAGGATGGTAAGGATTGGACCGCGCACACGGGCGTCCACGCTGAAGTCACGGGAACGGCGCGGCATGAGGGCGACAAGCACTACCTGAAGGTTGACACGATCAAGGTGTTACCGGCGGGTTCCTGATACGTGACAGATTCGTCATCTTCGACGCGCCCGGCCTCGATCCCGGCTCGGGCTGCAACCCGGGCCGAGGCCGATCGCAAAGTCAGGACTCTTCCTCGACCGGAGGCGCGGCGCTGTACCTATTCGCCGACGCCGACGGGAGGATTTACATGACCTCGGTCTAGACCGAGGTCCGGATGGCAGCATGGCGTGCCGGAATGTGCAGTCGGCGCACGCGACATGGCCACCGAGAGTGCGAGTGGCACAGTGCAGCCAGCACGTTGTGTTCGGCCACTTCGGAGTTGCGCGCGACGTGCCCTCGATCAACGACGACGACGATCGAGTTCACGCCTGACAAGGCCGGCGACTACGTGTGGTCCTACGGCACGCGGATGCTGCGCGGACAAGCTGACTGACGGCGCGACGTGCTCGAACCCCTTCAACGCTAGAACGGACTGTCTGGTTTCAAACAGCCCGCTGTCTGAAACCAGACGTTTGGCGGCGCGTCCAACATACTAAGTATCGTGCCGAATGGATTCACTAGGGCATCTATCGCAGCAACTTCTGCGTCGACCGTGTCCCGGTGTCGGCCCGGCACGTTGTTTGCTACGTCCCTGAGGTTCTCGTTAGTCGGGGGAGGATCAAGATATGCGAAGGCTCCATCGTTTCACCGTCGCTCTGTTCGTCTTGACAGCTGCGCTTGTCTCAGCGATGCCGGCTCTGGGACACGGCGGCGAGGACCACAGTGAAGACGCCGCCAAGGTCGTCAACGAAGCCGGCTCGAAGGTCGTTCGAACCGCGACAGCGCATGAAATGGAGATCGTCGTCAAACACGACGCCGTCCTTCCCGACACGCCCTGGCTCGCCGAGCTCTTCCTGACCGATGCCGCCACGAACGCGCCGATCGCGGATGCGAAGCTCACGCTCGTCGTGGGCAGCGTTCGAACGAGCGCCGCGACTGGTGAAATTCCGGGAATGCTGTTTGCGGACGTCTCGGCGCAACCGTCGGGCACCTACGATCTCGCAGTCCAGATCGAGCGCGGAGGCGAGACCTTCGACGTGAAGGTTGGCGCATTGACCGTTGCTGCACCGAAGGCCGCGCCGGTCGGCAGCAGGTCCGCCCTCTCGCCGTTCACGCTCGTCATCTCGGCGTTTTTCCTGGTCGTTGCCGGCATCTGGGTCGTGGCTCTGTGGCCGCGCATTTCGAGACGCCGAAACGCCGTTGCGATACCGGTATGAGGCGCATTCACCGTATGCGCCGGCTCGTGTGTGCAGCCGTGGTGCTCGCGTTGTCTATCGCCGGGCCTGGCATTGCGTCCGCGCAGGAGTCCGCGAATCCCGCGACTGCGGCACCCCCAGCCGTCGCACCTTACCGGAGCGAGCTCTTCGACACGGCGGGACAAACGGTCGACCAGATCATTCAACTCGGACGTAGCCGGCGTCCGGCTCTTCGGGCCGAGCGACTGCAGGTCGACATTGCCGAAGGCGCCCGAGTGCAGGCAGGCCTTCGACCAAATCCCGAGCTCGAGACCGTCGTCGGTCCGCCCGGGATCTTCGGCGAGACGAACAAGCAGGAATTCGAGGTTGGCGTCGCGCAGCGATTCGAGCTCGGCGGAAAGCGCACACGCCGCATCGACGTCGCGGAGGCCGAGACCGAACGAGCGCGAGCAGGGGTCGATGCAGTGCTGAATCGATTCTCGGCTGATGTCCGCGGCGCCGTCGCTCGCGCGCAGGGCGCCGACCGGCTGCTCGCCGCCTACAGCGAGCTCGTGCGACTCAATGACGATCTCGCGCGACTGACTCGAGCGCGGCTCGCCGAAGGCGACGCGTCGGGGCTCGACCTCGCGCTCATCGAGCAGGAGTCCGACCGCCTTCGCGTCCAGATGATCGAAGCCCGTGCAAGCCTCGCTGTCGAGGTCGCCGGGATTCGCGAGCTTGTCGGACTTGCTCCAGGCGAAGCGCTTGTCATCGCACCGCTTCCGGAGTCGCCACCGCTCGTGGCCCAGAGTGCTGATGAACTCTCACTGCTCGCCCGGCAGTCTCGGCCCGAACTTATCGCTGCGCGCGCCGCCGAGAAGGCCGCCGCGGCACGATTGCGGCTTGCCGAGGCGGGGCGCACTCCCGACGTCGTCGCCTCCGTTCGGTACTCGACGTCCACGCTTCATAACGTTGAGTCAGGCGCTGTAACGGGTACGCTCCCGGAGCGAACGCTCAGGTTCGGCATCTCGATCGAAATCCCGGTCGCCAACCGGAACCAGGGCGAGATCCTCTCGAGCGTGGCCGCCCGGTCGCAGGCACTTGCCGAGCGCGAAGCGGTCGAGGCGACGATCACGCGTGACGTCGCCGACGCCTTCGCGCGCTACCGTGCCGCTTCCGAGTCTCTCACGCTCTACGCGACGGCAATGCTCCCGCGTCAGCGAAGGGCGCTCGCAAGCGTCCGGCAGGCCTATGGGCTCGGCGGACTGTCGGTGTTCGACGTCCTTGCGGAGCAGCGCAGGACGGTCGAGATCGAGACGGCGTACGCAGCCGCGCTTCGCGACACGTATGCGGCCCTGGCGGTCCTCGAAGCGGCGGTCGGCGCTCCACTCGTGACCGTTGAGCGTGTCACACCGCCCACACCGATCCCGGCGCCACCGGGTCCTGCCTCGGAAGGTGCGCCCATCATCACGCCACCGGCTCGCACGCCGGACGGCACGACCGAATTGAAAGGAAACTGACCATGCACATTCGATTGTCGATTCTTCTTCTTGCGGCGGCGCTTTCGGGCCTCACGGCGTGCTCCGGCTCGCCGCCTGCCGGCGATGGGGCAAAGCCCACCGCGAAACCGGATGCCGCCGCGCCGTCGGCCGCGAACGCTCCGAAGGCGACCAGTGACGACGTGCCCGCAGCCGTCAAGGCTGTGTTCGCGACGGCGCAATCGGTGACGATCGAGCACAAGGCTCTGACCGACGAGCAGGTCGCCACGGTCGAGAAGGGTACAGAGACGAAGATCGCCGACCGCGACCACCACACCTACATCGCCTACGAGACCGGCTCGGGCGCTCGCAAGCAGATCGGCGCCGCAACCGTCGTCAAGGCGGGCGGAACCGAGCTCGTCATCGTCTACGACAGCCACAACGGCCTGCCGATGATTCGCGAAGTTCGGGCTGCAGGCGTGGACGAAGCGTTCCTTTCGCAGTTCAAGAACAAGGGGCACGACGACGCCATCGCCGTCGGGAAGGACATCAAGGCCGCGGGCGTCGACGAAGCCACGGCGAAAGCGATCGCCGACGCCGTGCGACAGGACTCGCACGTGATGCAGACGCTCTACGGCAAGGCGCATAGCCACTGAGAACCACGATGCGAACGTCTTCCACAAGTCAGCGAGCCTTCGTGCGGCTCTCGACCGTCGCGGCGCTACTCGCAATTCTCCCGGCGATGGCGTTGGCGGATGGCGGCGACGATCACAGTCACGACTCCGCGGCGCCGAAAGCCACAGCGACGAGCGGAGCGTCGACGGCCGGTGCGCCCGGTCGGCGCGCCGAACGAACCGTCACGACCGACGGAGGCCAGTTCCGCGTCGGGCTCTGGCACTCGCCGATCGACCCGCGGGCGGGCGAACAGGTGCTCGTCGAAGTGACGGTGGTCGAGCTCGTCGAAGGGGGATTCGGGGGCCCGACCGGAGACGTGCCCATCGTCGGTGCGACCGTGAGCCTCACGCCGACGCTGCTGTCGGGCGCTGCTGCGGGCAAACCCGTGAGCATCGCGGCGTCGTCCGAGTCCGGCGCCTATTCAACGACGATGCGTTTCGACGATCAGGGCGATGCACGGCTCGTGGTCGACGTCCGTACGTCGGACGGGAGGACGATCGCGACCGACTTTCCGCTTGCGATCATTGCGGCACCGGTCAATGCCTTCTTCTGGTATGGGCTCCTGGCCGTATTGGTCGGCGCTGCGGCGACGTTGCCGGCGTTCCGGATCATTGGCCGTCGCGACCAGGGTGTCTTTCGAGGACCGATCCGGCCAATCGCGGCCTCGGCCACGCTCCTGCTCGCAGGCATCGCTGCCGTGTCGTTGCTCGTTCCAATACGAGAGCAGCGGGAACCCGGTGGATCCGCCGCGGCTGGACCAGCCTCGGCACCGGAGGCGGGATCGATCCTGAGCGTTTCGATCCCGAAGCAGTCACAACTTCTCTTCGGCATTCGCACCGTCGAAGCAGGTGAGCGTCCGGTCGTCGCCGGTGTCAAGGCGCCGGGCGTGGTCCAGTCGCGGCCCGATGCGAAGGGTATCGTTTCGCCGCCGGTCTCAGGCCGATTGACGCTCGGTGGTGGCATTCGGATCGGCGCGAGCGTCGGCCGCGGCCAGGCGATCGGATCGATCGAGCAAGTGCTTGGCGCGTCCGAACAGGCGCAACTCGAGGGCCAACGCGTCGAGTTGCGCTCGCGCGCACTCGAGCAGCGCGCGCTGGCGACAGCGCAGCGAAGCGAAGCAAGCCAGGCGCGGGCGCGACTCACCGTCGCCGAGCGCGAGCTCACAAGAGCCAGAGCGCTCGTGGAGATCGGTGCGGCGCCGAAGAAGCGGCTCGACGAAGCCGAAGCGGCCGTGCGGATCGCCGAGCTCGAGGTCGCAACGGCCGAGGCCGGCGCCAGGGCCGCCGACGCGCAGGCTGCCGTCGCCGAAAAGTCCATCGGATCGACGGGCGCATCCCGGTCGTTTCCGCTCATCGCGCCAGTAGGGGGCATCGTCACCGACATCCTCGCAACGAGCGGCCAGCAGGTCGACGCCGGTGTCGAGCTCGTGCGCATCGTCGACCTGTCGAGTATCTACGTCGAGGCCAGAGTCTTCGAGGGACATCTCGAAGCGATCCGCGGCCTCACCGCGGCGACGTTCACCCTGTCGGGACAGCCGGACGTCGTCTATCGCATCGGGGAGGGGAACGGACGACTGGTGTCGATCGGGTCGATCGTCGATCCCGCGACCCGCACCTTGCCCGTCGTCTTCACAGTGCCGAATCCCGGCAACCAGCTTCGCGACGGTCAGTTCATCGACGTAACGATCGACACGACCGATGCGGTCCCGGCTTTGGCGATTCCAAGGCTGGCCGTCGTGTCCGATCAGGGCCAGACCTACGTCTATGTCCACACGGGCGGCGAGTCGTTCGAGCGGCGGCCGATCACCATCGGCGGCGAGGGTCAGGAGTACGTCGCGGTGACATCCGGCCTGAAGGCGGGCGACGCCGTCGTCGTCGAGGGTCTGTACCAGCTTCGTGCAACGAAGCCGTAGTTGCGGGAATGCGCCCAATAAGGCGCCAAGAAGGAGTAAGAACCATGCGAACAGGGAATCGATTGTTGATCGGATGTCTGACCGTTGCGCTGACTGGTGGAGCGACCCTGTTGATTGCGTGCGGCGGAGCGCCCGCTGAGAAAGCCACGCCCACGGGAGTCGCGAAGGCGCAGCTGACAACGGAGCCGGCAACCATCAAGGCCGGTGAGCCGGTCAAGCTTACGTTCACGGTCAAGGATGCCTCCGGCGCCGTCGTCAGGAACCTCGATGTCGTCCACGAAAAGACCCTGCACCTGCTCGTCGTCTCGAAGGACCTCGCCGATTTCAGCCACATTCACCCGCAGGCCAATGCCGACGGCAGCCTGACCGTTACGCACACATTCGCGAGCGGTGGGCCGTATCTGCTGTATGCCGACTACAAGCCCGAAGGCGGCAAGGCGACCGTCGACACGATCCCGGTCAATGTCGAAGGACCGCAACGTGCGCCAGAGGCGCTCGTCGCCGATACGTCGCTCGTGAAATCGGTCGATGGACTCACGGTGACACTGCGGCCGGACGGCGCATTGAAACCCGGGTCTCCCACGACGCTGTACTTCGACGTGAAGGACGCGGTCAGCGGCAACCCGGTCACGAACCTCGAGAAGTACCTCGGTGAATACGCCCACTTCGTCCTCATCAGCCAGGATGGTTCGGAGTTCCTGCACGCCCATCCGATGTCGGGAGACATGGACGGCCAAGGGGACGCGCATTCCGGGGGGATGGACCATGGCGCGATGAATCACGGCGGGTCGCACGGCAACACGCACGAGGCGGCCGGCAGTCCGAGTCAGGTCATGGCGCACACCGAGTTTCCGAAGGCCGGTCTCTACAAGGTGTGGGCGCAGTTCCAGCGTGCCGGTAAGGTCATCACGGTGCCATTCGTCCTGCAGATCGGCGCCTAGCGCCGAACGCGCCGCTGCTCGGGGAGAAAGATGCTCAACGCGCTCATTCGATGGTCGCTCGACAACCGGCTGCTCGTCGTGGCGGTCGCTGCACTGCTGCTCGTCTGGGGCAGCTACGTGGCGGTGAAGCTGCCGATCGACGTCCTGCCGGATCTGAACCGGCCGACCGTCACGATTCTCACGGAGGCCGAGGGACTCGCTCCGGAAGAAGTCGAGTCCCTCGTCACCTATCCGATCGAGACGGCGATGAATGGGGCGCCCGGCGTCACGCGCGTTCGTTCGCAGAGCGGCATCGGGTTGTCAATCGTTTATGTCGAGTTCGACTGGGGCACCGACGTCTTCAAGAACCGGCAGCTCGTCTCCGAGAAGCTGACCCTTGCCCGCGAACAGCTCCCGCCGGGCGTCGCCCCGACGATGGGGCCGATCTCGTCGATCATGGGCGAGATCCTGCTCATCTCCGTCAGCTCGAAGTCCGGCGAGACCGATCCGCTCGAGGTCCGATCCGTGGCCGACTGGACGATTCGGCCGCGCCTCCTGACAATCCCCGGCGTCTCGCAGGTCATCAACATCGGTGGCGGTGTGAAGCAATACCAGGCGCTCGTCTCGCCGCAGAAGCTCGCCCAGTTCGGCGTCACGATCGAGGAAGTCTCGGCGGCGCTCGAGCAGTCGAACGTGAACGCAACGGGCGGTTTCGTCGACGAGCAGTCGCAGGAGTACCTGGTCCGGACGCTTGGCCGGTTCTACACGCCGGAAGAGCTCGGGCAGACGGCTGTCGCGTACCGCAACGGCACGCCGGTGCTGCTGGCCGACGTCGCCACGGTCGAGTTCGGTCCGAGAATCAAGCGCGGTGACGCGGGAGCCAACGGCAAACCGGCCGTGATCATGTCGGTCCAGAAACAGCCGGGCGCTTCGACGCTCGAGCTCACCGACACGATCGATGCCGCCATCTCGGACCTTCGGCGCACGCTGCCCGACGACATCGAGATCAACCCGCAGCTCTTCCGCCAGGCGCACTTCATCAACACGTCGATCGACAACATCCTTCACGCGCTCAGGGACGGCTCGATTCTCGTCGTCATCGTGCTGTTCCTCTTCCTGATGAACCTGCGGACGACGGCAATCACGCTCACCGCGATTCCGCTCTCGTTCGTCATCGCTTTTCTCGTCTTCTGGGCGACGGGCTCGTCCATCAACACGATGACGCTCGGCGGCCTGGCCGTGGCGATCGGCGAGCTCGTCGACGACTCGATCGTCGATATCGAGAACATCTTTCGCCGGATCAAGGAGAACCGTCTGCTTGCCGCGCCGCGCCCCGTCATCGAGGTGATCTTCCGCGCTTCGCTCGAGGTCCGGTCGAGCATCGTCTACGCGACGTTCATCGTGGCGCTCGTCTTTCTGCCGCTTTTCGCGCTGACCGGCGTCGAAGGCAGGCTCCTCGCTCCGCTCGGCCTTGCCTACATCGCGTCGCTGCTTGCGTCGCTTGTCGTGAGCCTCACGGTGACGCCGGTTCTCGCGTCGTTCCTGCTGCCGAAGATGAAATTCCGGGACGACGGCGGTGACAGCTGGCTCGTGCGATTCCTGAAGCGCTGGGACGAGCGCCTGCTTCGCCGGACGCTCCGGAATCCGTGGAAGGTCGTGGCGACGGCCGCACTGCTCTTCGTTGTGTCGATGGCGGCGCTTCCGTTCGTCGGAACCAGTTTTCTGCCCGAGTTCAACGAGGGAACGCTCACGATCAACGTCTTCGCCGAGCCAGGGACGAGCCTAGCCGAAAGCGATCGGATCGGATCGATTGCCGAACGGCTGCTGCTCGAAGTGCCCGATGTCATTTCGACCGGGAGGCGTACCGGTCGCGCTGAGCTCGACGAACACGCCGAGGGCGTCCACTACACCGAAATCGACGTCGACCTCGACCACGACGGCCGCCCGCGCGACGAGGTCCTCGCCGACATCCGCGAGAAGCTCGCCCTCATTCCCGGCGTGAACACGAGTGTCGGCCAACCGATTTCGCATCGCATCGACCATCTTCAGTCGGGCGTGCGGGCGCAGATCGCCGTGAAGCTCTTCGGCGACGACCTCGCGCAGCTTCGCTCGACGGCGGAGGAGATCCGCAACCTCATGACGACGGTCCCGGGCGCCGTCGACGTGCAGATCGAGAAGCAGGTGCTCATACCGCAGATCCGGTACACGATCGACCGAACGGCTGCCGCGCGGTACGGAGTGCGACCGGGCGAGGTCGCCGAGACGCTCCAGATGGCGCTCAACGGACGTCGGGTTTCGCAGGCGCTCGAGGGACAGCGCCGGTTCGACGTCGTCGTGCGGTTCGACGACGCGTCGCGCGGCAGTCTGGACGCCCTGCGCGCCGTCACGATCGACACACCCCAGGGCACGCAGATCCCCGTGTCGGCCGTCGCCGCAATCGAATCGCTGCCCGGGCCCAACCAGGTGCTGCGCGAGAACACACTCCGACGCATCGTCATCTCGGCGAACGTTGCCGGGCGCGACCTCGGCTCCGTCGTGGCCGAAATGCGGCAGCGCATCGGGGCCGGGGCCAGGCTCCCCGAGGGCTACTTCGTGGAATACGGCGGTCAGTTCGAAGCGCAGCAGCAGGCGACCCAGCGGCTGCTCGTGCTGTCGCTCTTCTCGCTCATCGCCATCTTCCTGCTACTCTTCAAGGCCCTGGGCGACTGGCGCTCGGCGCTCCAGGTGCTCGTGAACGTGCCGCTGGCGCTGATCGGAGCGATCGCGGCGCTGTTTCTCACCGGAGGCGTCTTCTCGGTTGCAACGCTCGTCGGCTTTGTCTCGCTCATCGGCATCACGAGTCGGAACGGCATCATGATGGTCTCTCACTACATGCACTTGCTGCGCGAAGAGGGCGAGGAATTCTCGGAGTCGATGATCATCCGGGGATCGCTCGAACGGCTTGTGCCCGTCATGATGACGGCGCTCATTGCGGGACTCTCACTGCTTCCGCTGATTTTGGCTGCCGACCAGCCCGGCAAGGAAATCCTGCATCCGATGGCCGTCGTTCTGCTCGGCGGTATTCTGACTTCGACACTGCTCGATCAGCTCGTCACGCCAGCAATCTTCTCGCTCTATGGGCGAAAGATTGCCGAACGCGTCATTCGCGAGCGCGACGGCGAAGTCCGACCGACGGCGCCGGAAACAGGGAAGCCGCATGCGGGGTCCCCCGGAGCGCCGCTCGATCCGCTGCCGAATCCCGGGACGTAGGGGAAGGAGGACGCCGTGCTCAGGCGCTACAAGGAAATCGTGTTCGGAGGCGCGCTCGGGTTGCTCATGTGGCTCGTCGACGCCGTCATGCATCGCCACATCGGCGAACCGTTCGGAGCCAGTTCCTTCATCGCCGAGGTCTTCAACCCGGGAGCGACTCAGGTCGTGTTCCGTTCGATGTTCGTCGCCGTGGCCGTGGCCTTCGGTTGGGCGCTGTGGCGGTCGAACTGGCGCGAGCGCGAGCTCGAGGCGCTCGAGGATGCGATCGTGGCCTTCCATCGACGGGTCGACAGCCCGGCGGTCCGGCTGGTCAGCAACGGGCGGCTCATCTCGGCGATGCCATCGGTGCGAAACGACGAACGGGCCATGGAGATCGTGCACGCCATTTCCGCGGACGCGAAACGCGTCGACGATCTTTCTCGCGGTTATCTGGAGTTCTCCGAGCTCGTGCGCTCCGGCCGAACAGACGACGCCGTGAAGGCGCTCGAGGCGACTCGGGTGTGGGCGGGCGAGTGATGACGAAGCGGAAGGCTCGTGTGCTCGTCGTCGAAGACGACGAGAGCATACGGCGGATCCTCGAGTTTCAGCTCACTGAGGCCGGCCATGCGGTGACGTCTCTTCAGGATGGCGAGAGTGCGGCGCAGCACGTCGCGGCGAGCGACGTGGACTGCGTTCTCACCGACGTCCGCATGCCCGGGATCTCGGGCATCGACCTGCTCCGTCGAATCGGCGCCGTACAGCCCGAGACGCCGGTCATCGTGCTGACGGCATTCGGCGACATGGAAACGGCGGTCGAGGCGCTTCGCGCCGGCGCCTTCGACTACCTGACGAAGCCGTACAACCGCGATCAGATGCTCGCGACGGTGGCGAAGGCGCTGCGGTTTGGCGCGGCGATCTCCGAGAACCGGCAGCTCAAGCGGGCCTTCCACGAACGCTACCGCATCGAGAACGTCGTCGGAGAGTCCGAGGCGATGCGCCGTGTGCTCGACATGGCCGAACGGGTCGCCGAAACAGACGTGTCCGTTCTGCTGACCGGCGAGTCCGGCACCGGCAAGGAAATGATTGCGCGGGGAATCCATCTCGCGAGTCCGCGCGCGACCGGGCCGTTCGTTGCGATCAATTGCGCCGCCATTCCCGAATCGCTCATCGAGTCGGAGCTCTTCGGCCACCGGAAGGGATCTTTCACCGGTGCGACCACGGATGCGACCGGGACATTTGAGGCCGCGTCCGGCGGGACCCTGTTTCTCGACGAGATCGGCTCGATGCCACTCGCGCTTCAGCCGAAACTGCTTCGCGTCCTCGAGCAACGCGAGGTCGTGCGTCTCGGCGAGTCCGCTCCACGAGCCATCGATGTCCGGGTGATTGCTGCCTCGAATCGCGACCTCGGTGCGTTGGTCGGAAGGCACGAGTTCCGCGAAGACCTCTTCTTTCGGCTTGCGGTCGTGCCGATCGAGCTGCCGCCGCTGCGGAACCGTCGCGAAGACATCCCGCTGCTCGCCGCCCACCTTCTTGCGCGATCCCTCGAGAGGCACCGACGGTCCGGTATCAGGCTCGATCGCAGCGTCATCGAGGCCCTGGCTTCGCACGACTGGCCCGGCAACGTCCGCGAGCTTTCGAACGTCATCGAGCGGATGGTGGTTCTGGCGCGGACCGAGGTCCTCTCGCTCGACGATCTGCCGGAGGCAATCGGCAATCGTGCGCGCCACGTCGCCGGTGTCGTCCTCGAATTGCCGGAGGACGGCGTGTCGCTCGACGACGTCGAGCGCGAATTGCTTCGACTCGCCCTCGAGCGGCACGACGGCAATCAGACCCGCGCCGCGCGCTTTCTGCGCATCACGCGCAGCGCGCTCATCTACCGGATGCAGAAACACGGGTTGACGGTCGATCCAGCCAGCGGTGACGAGGAGTCCGAGTCGTGAAGAGATCGGACGTTCTGCGCGGTGCTGCGATCGCGGCGGCCATCATCACCGTGACGGCCCTTCACCTGCTGGCGCCGCTCGATCAGATCGTCGTCCACGAGATCCTGCAGCGCGCATATTACGTCCCGATCATCGTCGCCGCGCTTGCCTTCGGGTTGCGCGGCGGGCTCGCGGCTGCGCTCTTCGCGAGCGCAGCCTACCTTCCGCACATTGCGCTGCACTGGCACCACGAAGCGCCGGCCTATGCGATCAACCAGTATCTCGAGATCGTGCTGTTCAACGTCGTCGGAGTCGCCGTCGGCGTGCTCGGCGACCGTTCGCGTCACGCACGGTTGCGTGCGGAAGGATCCGCCGAGGAACTCCGCCGCGCTTACGCGGAACTGCGCCGAACGTTCGATCAGCTGGTACAGGCCGATCGCATGACTTCGCTTGGAGAGCTCTCGGCGTCTGTGGTCCACGAGATCCGCAATCCGCTCGCATCGATTCAGGGAGCGGTCGAAATTCTCCAGGACGAGATCGCAACCGACAGTCCCCGGCGCGAATTCGCGGGTATCGCCCTTCGCGAGATCGGACGGTTGAACGGGATCGTGGAGCACTTCCTTACGTTCGCTCGCCCGCCGAAGCCCGTGGTCGCTCCGACCGATGTCGATCGTCTCGTTCGGACGACGGCTACACTGGTCGAGCACCGGGCTGCGAGTCGGGGCGTGTTGTTCGAAATCGCGTCGTCGTCCCAGTCCCCACTCGCGATGGTCGACTCGGAGCAGCTCACGCAGGTGCTCATCAATCTGTTTCTCAACGCGCTCGACGCCATGCCCGACGGCGGACGGATTCGGGTCCGGACTGAGCTGAGTGATGACGAACGAATCGTTTCGATCGAAGTTGCTGACCAGGGCGCGGGAATCGACCCAGCCCTGCTCGATCGCGTCTTCGATCCGTTCGTGACCACCAAGGAGCGGGGCCTCGGTCTCGGGCTCTCGATCGCCTACCGCATCGTCGCCGAGCACGGCGGCTCGATCACCGTCCGCAATGGCGATGCGGGCGCCGTATTCCGACTTACACTTCCGGCCGGCGAAGGCGCCGCAGACGGCTCAGCGGGAAAAGGAGGCTAGGATGAAGATCGCAACCCGTGGACTGGCAGTACTTGCCGGGCTTGTCATTGCCGCCGGTTCGACACCGGCTCACGACACGTGGATGGGCCCACGTTCGTTCAGAGCCGCGGCCGGCAGTCCCGTTGTGATCGAGCTGACGAGCGGAATGAACTACCCGGCGCTCGAAGTCGCCATCAAGCCGGATCGCGTTTCGGTCGCGTCAATGCGTCTCGGTGGCAAGGTGTCGTCGATCGATGCCCGGACGGCGGCGCGGCGCTCGCTGTCGCTGCGAACCCGACCCTCAGTCGAGGGAGTCGCCACCATCTGGGCCTCTCTTGCGCCGAAGTCGCTCGACCTGACGCCGTCACAGGTGGAGGGGTATCTCGACGAGATCGGAGCGTCGGATGAAGTCCGCAAGGCCTGGGCATCGTCTCCGGAGCCGCGGGTGTGGCACGAGACATATGCGAAGCACGCGAAGACGTTCGTGCGCGTCGGGCGTTTCGACGGCGACCGCTCGTGGGCCGAACCGGTCGGCTTGCGGCTCGAGCTCGTTCCGGAGGTCGATCCGACGACCGTGAAGCGTGGCGACGATCTCGTGGTCCGAGTCCTGCGCAACGGCGTCGCCGCGGCAGGATTTGCGGTCGGGCTTGTCGGACCGAACGGCAAATCCGTCGATCTGCGTCGCACCGATGTCGACGGCCGTGTCGCGTTTCGGATAGGTTCAGCCGGTCGCTGGATGCTGAGAGGTACGGATCTTCGAATGGCACCGGGAACGGGGAACTGGGAGAGTGACTTCACGACGCTGACATTCGAGGCCGCCAGCCCCAATCGCCGCAAATCGCGATAAAGGGCGTATCACCTCGATGCGCAGGACGCTCCTGATCGGGTGGCAAGAACGAAATACGTGCGGTTGCAGTGAAGGAGACGGATCATGACATTGAAGACACTCCTCCAGTCCGTTTGTGCATTGATGCTCTTGGTGCATGTATCCGGTTCGGCGCTCGCCCAGGGTACCGGAGTGACGGTTTCGGGACACCAGACCTACGCCGGTGCGAGCCAGTACTCAGAAGTCTATTACCACAATGGACTGGCCTTCATCGGAACGCTGTCGACTCCCGGCAAGGTCTTCATCGCCAATGCTTCGAATGCCGCGCTCGTCGGCACCTATTCGACGTCGAATTCCTCGTGGGTGAAGGACCTGCAGGCTCAGGGCAACTTCCTCTATGTTGCGCTCGATTCCGCCGGCATTGACATTGTCGACATCACGGTTCCCGCGACTCCGGTTTTCGTCACGCGGTTCAACACCAGTGCATCCGGCGTGCACGACCTGTTCATCAATGGCCCGACGCTCTACTACGTCGACGATGCGAGCGCTTCGAATCTGCACATTGTGAACGTGACGAATCCGGCTTCCCCACAGGCGATCACGACGTTCGACAATCCGGGTGGCTGCCACGACCTGACGGTGCGGGGCATGCGGGCGTATCTCGCGAACGGCGACGGCGGCTTCCAGATTCTCGATGTCTCGAATCCCGCGGCGCCGGTCTCACTTGGCGTTCAGACAATCCCGGGCTCATACACCCACAACATCTGGCCGAGCGGTGACGGTCACTACGTCTGTACGACCGACGAGACGTGCGGCACCGGCATTCTGAAGATCTGGGACGTTTCGAACCTCCCGACCATTACGTTCGTGTCGCAGTACGGCGTCTTCGATCAGGGCAACACGTGCGTCCACAACGGCATGTGGGTCGACGACCGAATCTACATGTCCTACTACCGCCACGGGCTCCGCATCATCGACGTGACGAATCCGGTGACTCCGTTCGAGGTTGCCGACTATCCCACCTTCGGCGGCGGGACCGGCTGTTTTGTCGGCGCATGGGGAATCTTTGCCGATCGGTCCGGTGCTGGCTCGACGAACGTGTATTTGAGCGACATCGGGTCGGGCCTCTGGTCGTTCGCCTTTCCGTCGGCGCCGAACAAGGGGTTCGACGGCGTTGCGACGTACGTGTCGTCCTCGGGCGCCTTCTTTCTGCGGGATTCGCCCGCCTCAGGTGTCGCCGACACCATTCTCTCGTTTGGCCCCGGAGGTAGCGGCTTCGTGGGATTGTCGGGCGACTGGAACGGTGACGGCACGACAACGATTGGCGCCTACAATCCGGCGACGTCGACGTTCTTTCTCAGGAACTCGAATTCCGGAGGCGGAGCCGATGCGGCGTTCCAGTTCGGGGCTGCCGGCGGGGGATATGCACCCGTCGTCGGAGACTGGGACGGCGACGGAATCCAGACCGTCGGGCTCTATCTCGCATCCACGGGGACGTTCTTCCTTCGAAATTCGAACAGCCCCGGTCCGGCGAATGCGGTCTTCTCGTTCGGTCCCGGTGGAGGCGTCGCGCTGCCGGTCGTCGGCGACTGGGACGCGACCCGCACGGATACGGTCGGCGTCTATGTCGTTTCGACGGGAGTGTTCTTCCTGAAGAACTCGAATGCGTCCGGAGCGGCGGACGTCGCGTTCCAGTTCGGTCCGGGCGGTGCAGGTTTCGTACCGCTCGCTGGAAACTGGGATGGCGTCGGCGGCGATACGATCGGCATCTACGCAGCAGGCTCTTCAACTTTCTTCGTTCGAAACGCGAATTCTTCGGGTCCGGCAGACCTCTCGTTCTCATATGGAGCCGCTGCGAGTGCGCCGCTCTCTGGTGACTGGAAGGGCCCCGGATTCTAGCTACTTCGCGGTGCGAAATGCGGTTTTTGCGGAAGTCTGCGGTAGACCAGGTGGCGGGGGAGTTAGGATCCTCGCGACGCCGGAATCGGCGCCGTCTCCGTTGCTAGAGCATGTCCAAACCACACACCTCTCGGCGCGGTCATAGGTGCCAAGTCGAGTCAGCGCCGGGAGCGTCCGGCCGCCAGTTCGCGATGTGCACCGACGAGCGGACTCCAGCCGCGGTG
>CAZXLQ010000001.1:0-78797 GCA_964641945.1 uncultured Clostridia bacterium | reverse complement strand
AACTGGGCTCAGGCTCCGAACCTCACGCTTAGGCAGAGCGGCTTCTCGGATTTTTCCCAAGCCGTGAAGCATGCCAGGCGTGTCATCCAGATGGGCGGCAACAACGCCGATGACACCGTGCGTGTGTACCTGAGGCCGAAAGAGCCGGGCTGGCTGACGCCGAAGAATGCGCTCGCATCGTTGCGACGCAACGGGAGGCGCATCGAGATCACGCTTCACCGACCGTCGACTCTCAGAAAGAACGAGGCGGAACGCGAATCACATTGAATGCATATTCACAGTCGATCGCGACGACCTGGATGTCCTTCGACCCGAATCGAAGCTCGCACTCCCTGTGGACGGCGTCCTCGTCGGCTCCCTCTCGGACAGCGGCTTGCACGATGCTGAACTGGTCCGGCTCGATTGTCCCGTAGACATCAGCGCTTGCGGTGAAGCCGACGAGCGGAACGCACGTGCCATCGTCCCACCACTCGGGGATGTAGAACGTCGATTCAAGCCGGCTCTCGAAAAACTGAGCCAAACGGTAGCGGCCCTCTGGCCCACTCCATTTTTCGTCGAGCGCCTCGGCTTGTTCGTTGAGCATGTGGTCCCACGCTCCTCGGAAAGCGAGGTCTTGGATCTCTTTCGGGGGGGTGAGGTTCAGCTCGGTGCAAAGATCGCCGAGATCGTCCCAGGAGGCGGAGGCTTCCTCTGCTTCATCGAAGTTGAAGCTCCACTGGTCGCCCGGAAATCCAGTCCAATCAAGAGCAAGCCTGAGCACGGTGGCAGCGTCATCGTCACGCATCGCCAGCCGGAGCCCTCGCATCGCTTCGTAGAGCCACAGCGCTCTGTTGTGGTTGATCGTGAAGCTGACTCTGTTGCCCTTGCGATCTGTCCATCCTCCTCCCAGTCCCACGATCCCTGTTTCCGACCTGGCCCTGAGCCCTTGGTCGAAGACCCGGTCGCGGTTGGTGGTCACGTGGAAGAATCCGGCATCGTCCTCGGAGCAATAGTCTTCGAGCGAAGTTCCCTCGATCCAGTTGTACGGGTCGAGAAGGAAGCCTGGTTGTAGCTTTTCGATGCGGTTCTTCCTCACGGCAGGGTCAATGCTACCATCAGCCGTATGAAGGTTCTCATTGTGGGTGACAGTCAGGCTGCCGGTCCGCCGGGCTTGCACATGGAGCAGAAGCTCACGCAGGCAGGTCATCGCGTGCAGCGAGTCGGCAACCCTGGTAAGGGACCCTATGACTACGTGCGATTGCCTGATCTGTGGTCGCAGTACACGAGCGCCGTCGCTTCGTTTGCCCCGGACGTGATCCTTCTCGTGTTCGGATCGAACGACCCTGCATCGCGGGCGCTCGAATCTGCGATGAGGCAGATCAAGGACCGCGTTCGCCCACGCGTCTACTACACGGGTCCGCCGCGATACGCGGACCCGGAGGCTCAGTCCCGCGGTCAGGGGATCAAGGACATCGCTCAGCGCGTCTACGGTGCTTCCCGCTACATCGACGCCTACCCGTTCACCGGCCCCGAGGCCGGTCGCGCTCCAGATGGCCTGCACTTCACCCGTGCTGGCGGCGAGCCATGGGGCCAGGGTGCGGTCAACGAGCTGCTCCGGCGGGAGACTGCCAGCCCTCTTCCCGGGGGCCGCTCTGGAAGCCGGTGACGGCTCTGGAGCGGCCTGGATGTACGGCCTGGGAGCGGTCGTGGCGACGGTAGGGCTCGCCCTGGCTTGGCGACGGTGGCGCCGATGAGGCAGCTTCCTCCCGAGCGGCCGATGGCTCTCTGGCGGACGCCTGATGGCCGAGAAGTCGGACGAGTCTCACAGGGTCTGGCTCTCGACCTAGCTGGGCGTCCAGTCGCAGTGTACTTTGCTCAGGCGGTTGGCCTCCCTCGGGAGGGCTGTCCGAGGTTCGCTTGTGCGAAAACGAAGGTGGAGACAGCGTTGGTCGCGAGAGGAATCTTGGCTCACGCGGCGCTTGTCTAGGAAGGAGAGAGGGATGGCTCAGCCGATGACCTATGAGCGAGCCGTTGCTCTCGTCCAGGAGATCGCCGACGCTCTAGGCGGTGAGCAGGCTCAGGCTCTCCGGACGCTGATGAAGTACGCCGACCGAGGCAGACGGCTCTCCAAGACGGCGATGATGGGGGTGGGCACCGCCACGCACTCAGCTCAGCACTTCGTGAAGGCGAAGGAAGAGCTGGAGCGCGGCCTGGAGGAGATCCACGCAACGACCCGCACCATCGCTCGGGTTGCCGCAGACATCCCCGACGATCGAGAGACGGACCCGCCGCCGCCGCCTACGGATCCGTCTTCGTCAGGTCCGAAAACAGAATAGACGATCCAGGAGCGAGTCCCGCGAGCCCGCACTGATCGAGCACAGTTCGCCCGAAGTCGGTCGAAAGCTGGAGATCGAGGAAGGCAGCATCGACTGCCATCTCGTGGTGAAGACGCAGGATCAGCTCGGGCCAGGTGGTCGGCTTCCACCCTGACGAGGTGAGTGTCTGGATCCGATCACGAACGCTGTCGAGAAAGATGGGGCTTTCTGGTCGATCGTCGTCAGGTTCCGGGGTCTCGTTCTTCCTGCTCAGGAGTTCGAGGAGTAGGGGGTCCTGCTCTGGTTCGATGACCGGAATCGGAGCGCGGTCTGCGGAGATTTTGATCATCGGCGGCGCTGGCGTTGGTTCGCCCATGGCTTCAGCGACGGTCATGGGTGCGAATCGCATTGGTCGGTCATCGAGCCAGGACGAGGCCAGATGGTCTTCGGGCAGGCCGAGGCGTTCGAGCCACTCCTTTTCGACGGACCGAAGAGGCGTGTCGGCGCTTCCGTAGACGATCGCGTGAAGTTGGTAGGCCTTGAAGGAGTGGGGGTCAGGCATCGGACTCGGAGCAGCGACGTCTTCGGGGCTCTGATTGGTATGAGACGCTTCCTGTCCGATGGCTCCGAGAGCAAGCCCCTGACGGATTCCTTCGAGGAAGAGCATCATCTCGACCTTGCCGAGGTTGCGGAGGATCTGACTTGCCGTTTCGTCGGAAAGCCCGGCGCCGGTGATGCGACGAAACATCTCTCCGCGAAGGATCAGGTAGCGGCGCTCGTCTTCTGCGGACCTGAAGCGGATCATTCGCCCTCCTCCTCGTCGTCTTCGTCCAGGTCTCCGTCCTCATCCAGGTCGTCGTCATCGTCTGGGACCGTGACGCTCTCTTGATACGGCTTCGGTGCCAGGATTTTCGTCTCTTCGTAGAAGGCAAGAAGCCATCGAGACAGCGATCGGGGTCTGTCTGACAGACCGTCGAGCGCTTCGTCCTTGTGCTCCTCCAGCCATTCAGCGAACTCGTCTTTGTCCATCATCGCCATCAGTTGGTTCCTCCTGTGAGGGTCTGTGCTTTTCGTCTGAGGTCTTCGACGAGTGCCGACATGACGCTCAGGAAGATCTCCCCTTCGTTGGGCGAAAGCGAGGTCTGGATCTTCTGATCCGACCAGTTGAACCTGACGTACCGGTCATAGGTGACCTGCTTCGTGGCGAGATCTGCGATGACCGCCGTCCTCGGCTTGTACTCGATGGCCTCGGTGGGCAGCCTCTGTACGGCTTCGATGATCAGGTCGGCGAGAGCATGAGCGGGAATCTCGCTCTGCGAGTGAGACCACCAGACCTTGTGGTTCTTGATGCAGAACTCGACATCGAAGAACCGCTCATTCTCCATCTGGAGACGGACCGCTTCGCGAGCCGAGGTCAGCTCTTGCGCGGCCCGCTCGAATGCGGACGCTTCCGGCTTCTTCTCGAAGATGATCGAGTCGTCGTCTTCGGCTGGGAACGGGCTGGGCGGGGGCTTCCTGTCCGACATGCCCGCGATGATGCACCGGCTGTCAGACAGCGTCCAGTCCCTTCCGATGATAGGATCGGCCCCATGTCCTACGCGGTGAGCGGCCTCGGACAGGCCGCGTTGGTTGCAGACCTGGAAGGTTGGCGAAGAGACCTCGCTCTTGCGAACGAGGCACAGATCCCCATCACCGCTCTGCGATCCATTCGGTCGGTCGAATCTGGATCGAACCCGTCGGTGGTGCGTTTTGAGCCACATCTCTACTGGCGTATGCGAAAAGGGTTGCCGACCGGAACGTCCGGTCCCCAGATCCGTGCCGCCATGTCAGCCGCGGACATGGCTGCGGTGCCCTACACGCCGGGCAACAACGACTGGCGATCAGCGAACGGGCTCGAACCGTGCCGCATCTCGCGTTCAGCATCCTGTACCGGGTCTGAAACGAACCGAGCGGCATTCGACCGAGCTTTCAGGCTCGCACCTCGCGAAGCCGTGAAGGCGACATCCTGGGGCAGCTACCAGGTGCTGGGCGGCCATCTGCTGTCTCTCTTCGGAGACGACGCGGCTGCGGCCGTGAGAGGGTTCGACAGCGACCCGTCTCTGGTCAGCGAACGGCTACTGGCGGCGTGGATGCGGGCGAACCCTCGCGCTCAGACCGCTGCGAGGTCGATGGACTGGAACGAGCTGGCTCGCAGGTACAACGGCTGCTCGGACTGTTCTGTCTACGTCACTCGGTTGCGACAGGCGTACGACCGGTGGGCTCCCGAATGGGAGCGTGTGCGATCGGCCGTAGAAGCGGCAGGAGCCGCGGCGATCGGGGTTTCTAGGTCGTCAGCGGTTCCGATCGTCGGCGGCATCGCCGTTCTTGCTGGTGCAGGTGTTCTGGGATGGGCGATCTGGCGACGCTCGATGCGTCGCAACCGTCGGGGGTGACGTGCTGACGAAGAACGCAGCGATCGACCGGCTTCAGTACATCACCAAGATGTACATCGAGAAGCAACCATGGGTCGTGCTCGACACGCTCAGCGTGATCTTCCCAACCATCGGAATCGACGAGTCGTGGCGAGAGGTCGAGGACGCGTATTACGAGGCCCATGGGAAAGGTCGCCGAGACCTTCTTGATCTCTACTCGGGCGGCTCTCTCGTCACAGGTCTTCCGCGACCAAGTTTTCAATGGTTGGGCATCTCAAACCTCGGATACGTACGCCTCGTAGAGCACGATTATTGGCCGGTTGGTCCTGCGGGCCATCGGCATCTTCTTCGTTTGCTGCTTGAGACGATCGCGTTGCCGACGTTCGCTGGCGGTGCCATGCGTGAGCCGCACGAGGCAGACGGGATTTTTCCGTGGGTGGCTCGTGAGCTGAGCAAGCTCTCGAAGCACACCATCACGGCTGTGGAGAAGGCAATCGAGGAGAACCTTGCACCGCTGGACGAGTACCGTGACTACGAGGAGGCTCTTGGAAGGCTCCGCCGGTCAGGCAATGCCATCGCTCAGTGGGCGAAGCTGAATCGCATCGATCTGATGAAGAAGTCGCTCGCGGAAGTCCTCGAAGCGATCAAGACCTTCCGCTACTCGAAGAAGGTGCGCCAGGGCAAGGTCGTCTACCGGTTCCCGACCGGATGGACCGTGCAAGAGCTGCGAGGCAGGCGGGAGCTGGAGCCTGAGGGGAAAGCCCTCAGCCACTGCGTCGGAACATACTGCGAGGCGGTGGAGCACGGCGATAGCGTGATCTACTCGCTACGAGACCCGGACGGCGTCCCGTACGTCACGATGGAGTGGAAGCCGTCAAATGAGAATCGTTGGGGCGGGAGCTTCTTGCAGATCTTCGGGCAAGCCAACTCGAACATCGGGGACGCTCAGTTCGCCACCTACGTGCTGCAAGCGGGACAGGACAACGAGCCGCCATTGGGAGGGCACGAAGTCAAAGCTGTGGTCGAGGCGATCCGGTCGATGGTCGTGGAGTTCGTCGATAGAGGAAAGGGCGGCGAGCCAAACGGGATTCTGCTTTCTCGCGCATCACTGGCGGGACGAGACCTGGCCGGCGCAGACCTGATCGGCCGTCAACTGAGCAACACGAACCTGTCTGGCGCGGACCTTTCGAGAGCAAGGATGGCCCACGCCGACCTCTCGCACGCCGACCTCTCGCACGCCGACCTCTCGCACGCCAACCTCTCTGGTGCCGCTCTATACGGATCGAATCTTTTCGGCGCAAACCTTTTCGAGACCGATTTGTACCGTGCGAGATACGATTCGCGCACCAAGTGGCCTCCGGATGTCGATCCGGAAGATCGTGGTGCGATGCTTGGGACCACCCGCGTTCGGAAATGAGGGCTCAGGTTGACTTCAGACCCATTGCGAGCTTTTCTGCGGCTTCTCGAATGGCGATGAGCCGCTCTTCGTGAGCGGGCCCGGTTCGTCCGATCTTCTGAAGATAGATGGCCGTCGTGTTCGGGTTGAGATGGCCGAGGAACTCCTGGATGTCCTGCAACCGAACGCCAGCCTCGTCGAGGTCTCTGGCGGACATGTGGCGAAGCGCGTGAATGTGAGCGACCTTGCGGTCTACGCCAGCGCGACGAGCAGCTCGAAGCAAGATCTCGTTCATCGTCCGCGATGCCAGCGGTCGGTTCGGTTCGAGCCGACTCGTCAGCGGCGTCTCGTCCGATGCGGTGAACACGCCGTCGTCCGGCTGTAGACCCGAAAGACGGTCGGAGGCAATCCAGTACGCCTTGAGAGCGTCGTAGCAGATCTGCGGCAACTGCCAGGTCTTCACTTCGCCGCCTTTCACGCGAACCGTGTACTTCTTGGGCGTCGACTTCAGATCGAGATCGCGAATGCGAAGCGAGGCCACTTCTGTTCGCCGCCTTCCGGTGAAGGCGAAGAAGAGCAAGATCGCCTTGTCTCGAAGACCGAGCGGATCACCTGGAATGGCGTCGTAGATTTTCATGAACGTCGACCAATCCATTACCGTCGCTCGACCGTACGGCGTCGGCTTGATGTCCGAACGTGGCACGAGGTCGAACGGGTTTGAAGTGATGAGCGCCTGCTCGGTCGCACCCGCCGGCTTCCTCAGGAAGTCGAAGAACGACTTCAGAGCCGAGATGCGGTAGTAGACCGTGGCATCTCCGACGCGTTCGCCGAGTCGCTTCTTGAACGCAACAGCGTGGGCAACGGTGACATCCTCGGGGCAGATCCAGTCGAACATCTCGAAGAACTGACGAATCGCCGTCTTGTAGGACCGCCTGGTGTTCTCGGGCCGTCCTTCGAGGAAGGCTGCGAGCATGAGCAGGTAGCTCTTGAGCTTGCGCTCGTCGCCCTTGCCGAACCTCTGGAGCATCCTCGTCTCCCGAGTCACAAAGGCCAGTTCGTTCATGGGCACGAGGATAGCGCATCGAAGTTGACTCGTCCCCGTCTGTCTGACACCCTGTATCCAGTCGAGTGACTCGACAGGAGCCAACAGTGAACCTCGCAGAAATCACGCAGAAGAAGAACGCCAAGGTGACCGTTCGTGTCCCCGTTGCGATGCAGAAGACGCACGGGTTGAAGGAGAGCGCGGTCGGCAAGGTCGTGGGCGTCCGCCTGGAAGGCAGGATCGCCCGCGTGAAGGTCGCCTTGCGGAGCGGCAAGACGTTCGAGTTCCGTCCTCAGGACCTGTCGCTGGCGTGACCGCGCCGGTCCGGGTGATGGTCTGCACGTTCGAGCCGAAGCACACGCTGGAGCGTGCGCTGAAGCGAGAGCGGGCGGTGGCCAACGGGACGATCGCCAGACTGAAGAAGAGGTCCGAGCGCGGCGAACTGGACTTCGAGCAGGAGCTGGCTCGAATCGGTGTGCTCACAATGAAACACCGGTCCGATGACGCGGTAGTGTGCGCTGAGTGTGGGATGGGAATGGAAGAGCTGGCAGCTCCGGAAGGCATTACGTCCAAAACCGAAGCCATCCGTTCTGTCTGCGCCGACTTTCCTGGCGCCATCAGGCGGACCCGTGAGCTACGCTTGCTCGGATGACGACCGACCTGGCCCGTCGCGCTGCGACGGTGATTGAGCTGTGCCCTTCAGGACGACTGGGAGATCTGTTCGCGCTGGCGTTCTTCGACCCGTTTGAGCCGGAAGCATCGGCCCTGGAGCGGGTTCGTGCATTGCCAGACGAGGATCTGGTACGGTCGCTGGAGGAGGCCCTCCGTCGCTTGCGATAGGTCTGTCGAATGTACTTGACATTGTCGGTGGTGGCCGTATAGAACCGGGTCGCATGTCTAACACGCAGCGGTCGCAGCGGGATCTGGTCATCTGGCAGAGCAAGGTCGGCTTGCTCATGAAGCTGATCGAGTCGAGAGGAGATGCTGAGCTACGCGCTCGTGCATCTTCGCTCCTCGGCGATGTGAAGTGGGAAGAGGCGTCAGAAGCCGCTTCCGCGGCGATGGAGGCGGTCGTCAAGTCTGGGATCGTTCACGAGGCGATCGCGTTGGAGCTGGAGAAGCGGCTTGAGGGTCCGGATGGCGCGAGAGATCCGAAAGCTGTGGCGGACGAGGTTCGCGCGATGGTCGCCGAGCAGCGTTGGCGGCCGGGGGCACGAAGGTGAAGATCTCCGACGCCATCAAGCACGCCGAGGCTCTCGTCCCGAGCTTGAAGCGGGAGGAGGCGGTGGCCGTGTACGTGCTCGTGGAGTTGGCGAAGAAGGTGATCAGGGTTCGTCGGCCGATGCGGGATCTCGCGGACGCTCTCGCGCCGCAGGCTGACCTGAACCAGGTTGCGATGTTCGAGGAGAAGTCGGATGAGTCCGAAGGCTGAGGATCTGGCCAAGGCAGCGGACTTCGCCAAGCGAGCAGCCCAGTGGGAGATCCGTCTCGCATTCCATCGGTCTTGGGGTCGCTTTCTCAAGTGCGATTCGTGCGGCGGACGCCCTCCACGCGGCAGAGAGCATGCTTTCCGTGTGTTCGACGCCTGCGCGTGCTCTGGCACCTATCGAGAGTCGGGCTACTCTTGGAAGTCGCCGTGAATCGAGGCCTCGTTGCTCTTCGCCGTCTTGGAGCGCCCATCTGCTGCGCGTGCGACGACGTGCTGGACTACGATCCGGCCTCGATCCCAGTTTCTTCGGTGGAGGATTTCGAGAAGCAGTTTGGGCGTCGACCGAAGGTGGTCGCTGGATCGGTTGGATCGGCCGTTCTTTGCGACGGCTGTCGGCAGTCGTACCTCAGGGCTCTGAACGAGCGTCAGGCGCGAGAGATGATGGCCAAGGCCGAGGCCGGCGTGCAGCTCGCACGAGATCGCGTTCAGACTCAGCGGGATCTGCATCGCAGCATGACCGCGAACAGTCGCGAGTATGTTGCTGAGGTGCGAAGGCATCGCAAGGAGATCAAGCACGCGATGCGGAGCTGGAAGATCGGAGGCATCTTCGGTGGCGGAGGCGACTGACCGCTTCTACTGCGAGTGGTGCGCCCGCGAGGTACTGCCCGACTCTTGCCCAAGCGTGCAGGGGAACGAAGCGCTCGCGTCGCTCAAGAACATCGAGGACCCCAAGACGCTTCGGTTCTGCTGCAACAAGTGCAAGATGCGGTGGTTCACAACATGGCGCGGACAGCGAAGATCTGAGCACCCGATGGAGTGCATGTGTGTGGAGTGCATGGGGTAGACGATGAAGAAGACGTGGACAGGGGAAGCTACGCGTGAGGAAGTTGTACGCCGGCTGGCTGGCGGAACTGCTCCGGTCGTCCGCGTTCGGCGTGGCAAGGTTGTGGTGATTCCGGAGAGGTGGCGGGGTCGCTTCCCGTGGCCGAGTACAGTTCGGACGCGCGACTCAAAGAGCATCAGGAAGCTGCGGACGAGATATGCTGACTGGGGACCAAAGGGCCACCCGAGCACGCATGCTCCGCGGAGCCGCAGCAGACGAAAGAACGTCGATGCGGATGAGTAGAAAGCAGTTCGCCTCGGCTGTGCGGTTGGCCAGCCTTCCGCTGGCTCATCAGCTCGTCAAGCTGGTCAAGTCGATCGAAGACCCGGTCGAAGCAGCCGAGGAGGCCCTGCGGACGTTCAAGCTCGCCGCGCGAGTGCAGGCGCGAGTGCGGAGCCGAAACTCGTACGTCAAGCCGAAGCACTTTCGGTCGGACGACGGCTTGCCTCTGTGTGGCGCCCGAACGGACGGCTCGCACGTGACCCGGAAGAAGAAGAGCGTGCAGTGCCTGAGGTGCATCAAGGGCCTCGGCCTCTGGGGTTCCGGGCTGTCCAACTACTACAACACGCCGAGGTTCGGTTGAGCCCCTACCGGGAGAATCAGAAGCCGCAGTGCTCATGCGTGATTTGGCGACTCTCATTCAACGGGCCACCTCTCCCATGCACCATGCGTTGGCAGTGCGTGGCCTGTGGTCGTTGGGCCGGTGAGCTGGACAACGCGCTCATCCTGCTCGGCGCGCGGCTTTCCGACGAGGTCGGAGAACCTGGGCTAGTCCGTCGGTTCTCGATGTTGGGCCGGTGATGCAGTAGAATCCGCCTATCATGGAAGAGATCGCAAGCGGAAAGGTCGTCTACTTTCTGGAGCAGTTCTGGAGCTTCGTGGCGGTCTCGATCGGCGTAGCGCTTGGGGGGATTGCGGCGAAGCGACTCGTCGCTGTGGTGGTCCCTGCCGAACGGGCTGCGGAGGCCGCGGAGGGGCGAGGCAGCCGACAGAGCGTTGCAGAGATTGTGGCCGACCCGAAGCTTCCCATCTGGTACCGCTTCTGGCGTGCGACCATCTCGATGCATCCGGTAGTGGTCGGAGGCCTCGCTGGGCTGGCGCCCATCCCAGCAGCCGCATGGGTACCCGATTCGGTTCCAGCGCATGTTCTATGGTTTGCGCTGGCTGGAGCGTTGAGCGGACAGGTCTACGAGATCGGCAAGCGCCTGTCGGAGATCGTCGTCTCCTTCGCCAAACAGCGCCTGGGCGTGAAGTCGGACCCTCCTCCGCCTCCGCCGACCGACGACTCGTTGGCCGACAAGCTCGAACCCGAGGCAGAGGACAATGGCGCGATGCCCAAGGAGTGAGGCATGACGGTCCTGTCCATGATCCTGGCAGTAGTGGTGGCACTGGTTCTGGTCATTGCCCTCGGGTGTCTCGCGCTGCTCGGCGCCTTCTTCGTGTCCCCGGACGAACTGTGACGATTTCAAGGACGCAAGGGATTCTTCTCGGGGTGGCGGCTCTGTTGCTGGCCATTGCGATGTTCTACGGCGGGACTCGGTGTGCAGGTCCGACGGTGGTAGTCGACCCCGGAGTGGTCATCGGGATCGATGCCGGGCCCGGCGAGGACGAGATTTCTGCTCGTCTGGATGCGGCGCTCGTCGATGGCCGGGCCAGGATCGAGGAGATCGAGGAGAAGTTCGAGGACGACATGGCGGCCTTCGATGCTCGTCAGCGCGAAGAGTACGAACGGCTTCGAGGTGGCGATGATCTGGATGCCGCCGCGCGCTACCTCAGCGAGTGGAATCGATCAAGACGTAGTGACGGAGGACGCCGATGACTCCCGAGGAACGCAAGATCAAGCAATCGGCAGGCTACGTTCAGGTCGAGGGCTTCTCTCATGCGGGCCCCGGCTACTTCTGCGGCACGTGCTCGAAGCTCGATTACCGCGGCGACAAGGATGGCTGGTGCTTGGGGTTGAAGGTGCCAGTGAAGACCTATGGTTGCTGCAACAACTGGGTTCTCGCCGGTGATGACAAGGTACGGGCAGCCGACGGGAAGAGGCTGCGGGTGGTTCGGTGAGCGACTTCGTTTTCCGTGGCACTCAGTCGGAAGATCCGACGAGGTCAGCCAGGAAAGCCTTGTCCTTCACCCCATGCTTGGGTGCTGCGTTGGTCTACTCGGCTGTTCCAGGAGATCCTTGGTCTCGCAGCAAGGAACTTTCCAGGGCCCATTTTCTCCCATCGTCGATGGTGCATGCAGCCGTCATCCATGACGGCGGTAGCCGACTGTCGTGGCTGTGGCCATGGATGTCTTTTGGCGATGTGCTTCGATCGCTGAGGTACGAAGAAGGCGGCATCGATCAGGTGGAAGCGTTGAAGATCTTGAACTATCTGGTGCGCAGATCGATGGGCAAAGCTGCGGGTGGAGAGTTCAAGTACGTCGTCAAAGACGAGGAGTACGAGGAGTACGAAGACGATGAGGAGCCCTGGGGAATCTTTGAGGGATCTCTCGCCTGGTTCAGGAAAGAGTTTGAGTGGGAACCGACGCTTGAATGCGCCGATCGTTTGGCCGCGGACACCTTCATCTTTGCGGACGCTCCGGCGGTCAGCCGAGTCGCTGATCGTCTGGGCTTCGGCAGCTTGCACCTGACCGATGTGTTTGATGCCGAAGGAGCGGTCGAAGACCTGCTAGGCATCGACGACATCTTCACGATCGAATGCGTCGAGGAAGGAAGTGATCTGGAAGACGATTTTGTGCCTACACATCTGACCGTGCGTCCTTTCTCAAGGGCCAAGATCGAGTACATGTGGCACCGTTCGTCAGAGGGTCTGGTCGGCGAGGTTCTCAAGGAAGCATTCCGACACGGGAGCGCGAGCGAATGGAAGAGATGATCACCAAGCAGCTCACGTTCGACCCTCATCCCGGTAGGTTCGATCCGTGCGCAAACTGCGGACGCTCTGAGAGCGAGCACAGGTGGGTCTGTTCAGGGTGCGGCTCGTCGTTGTCTCCGGGCCGGTGTGGCTGCGGAGCCGTTCACATGCCCGAGTCGTGTCTTCGAGGATGCCAGGCGGGGGCTTACCTCTGCTGTGTTGTTCACACCGCCGCATGAAGCTGTCGATCCGGAAGCCTCTTCGGAAGGGAACGCTCGTCTATCACGGGACGAGTGCGATGGAGAGGTTTACTGAGCTGCGTGGTCCAGCATGGGTCTCAGACGCCGAGACGGTTGCACGTGAGTTCACGACGTGGAACCAAGGCGGCGGTCCTCCGCGCGTGCTGGCGTTCAAGATCATCGAAGCCCCTCGGCTGATTATCATCAGCGAAGAGACGGACATGCGAAACCTGTCGCATTGGGTCGAGCAAAAACTCGGTGAGGAGGCTGAGCCAGGGGTTTTCGAGCTTGCCGAGCAAGTGTGCCGCGTGTCCGGCGTGGACGGCTGGCACGTACCATCGAACTACCCGAGTGGCAGCGACACGATGATCTGCGAACCAGATCGATTTCTGGAGCTGGTCGAGGAGTACGAACTGTGAAGCCGTGGCATCTCGAATCTGCTGAAGCGCAGAACGATCGTCACTACTCGACGTTCCAAATCCCCGAGCGTTCGCTCCGCGAAGACTTGCGAGCGAAAGATCTGGTGAAGCTCATCTTCATCGGCTCGATGATCGGCGGAAAGCCCGCTGGCGAGCGGATGTGGGTGGAGATTTCATCGAGGTCCAGGACTGCGAACGGGGTTGAGTACAAGGGCAAGCTCAAGAACCATCCGGCCACCATCCTCGGCTTGCGTTGGGGCGATGAAGTCGTGTTCGGGCCGGAGCACGTCGCGGATGTGGAGCAGTCGTGAAGGGCGGGAATCTCTCCAGGTACAAGAGGACGAAGCTAGTTATGTTGCCCGGCGACGTTCCGATCTAAACCAAGGCGAAGATGCTGGAGGACGTTGGTCGCCTGTGCGAGTCCGGGTAGTGGAGGCATTTGACATTTGACTTTGCCCTTCACACCATACCCCTCTTGCTCCGCACCTTCCGCTACCCGCTACATCCGACCGTCGCCCAGGAGACCACGCTCGGTTCTTGGCTGCGGACCTGCCAGCAGCTCTACAACGCCGCGCTCCAGCACCGGCGAGACGCGTGGGAGCACGAGAAGCGCCAGCGGCAGGCGGCCACCGATCGCGGCGTCGAGCGCAAGCCCGCGCCGATCGTGACCTACAACAGCCAAACCGCCGAGCTGACCTCGCTCCGGTCTTCCGACGAGATCATCGCCAGCATCCCCGTCGAGGTCGAACGTTCGGCGCTCCGTCGCTGCGATCGCGCCTTCCAGGCGTTCTTCCGCCGCGTGAAGGCGGGCCAGAAGCCGGGCTACCCTCGCTTCCGGTCGCTTTCTCGCTACGACAGCTTCGAGGTCGGCCGAGTTGCGCCGGTCGCCGCTCAGCGCGGCACGCGCTCGGCGCACGTCCGTATCCCCAAGCTCGGCCTGGTGCGGTTCCACGAGTACCGGTCGCTCACGGGTGCCATCCGCAACGTTACCGTCCGCCGCGAAGCGACCGGCCGCTGGTTCGTGTGCTTCAGTTGCGACCTGGGCGCCGCACCACCAAAGGTGCCGGCAGCCGAGGCCGCTCAGAGCGTGGTCGGAATCGACGTGGGGCTTACGTCGCTGGTGGCGACGAGCGACAGCGAGACCATCGCCGCGCCGCGGTTCTTCCGAAAGGCCGAAGACCAGTTGGCCATGCGCCAACAGCGCCTGGCGCGGCGACGGCGCCGCGGGCAGAAGTCCACGCAGGGGGCCAGGGTCGCTCAGCGGCTCGTGGCCAAGGCGCATGCCCACGTGCGGCAGCAACGGCTCGACTTCGCACGCAAGCTCGCGTGCGTGTTGGTGGCGAAGTATGACGTCATCGCAGTCGAAGACTTGAACGTGAAGGGCTTGGCGGCTGGTGTGCTGGCCAAGTCGGTGACGGATGCTGCGTGGAGCACGCTGGTGCATGCCGTAGCTTGCAAGGCTGAGAGTGCCGGCAAGTGGTGTGTGGCGGTCGATGCTCGCGGCACGAGCCAGCGCTGTAGCCGGTGCGGAATCGTGGTGCCCAAGGACCTGAGCGTCCGTGAGCACCGCTGCCCGTGCGGATACGTGGTGGACCGTGACGTGAACGCGGCTCAGAATGTGAAGGCGCTCGGTACGAGCGTGGTGCTCGCTCGGGTCGGTTGTGCAGCGACCTGAGCGGCCCGAAGAGGGATGACCCCAGTGCCCGAAGTCCTACAAGAAGAATGTGGTCCGGATGGCAAACTGGAGGGTCCGACCCGACGAGCGCCGATCGAGAGCCCCGACGATTCGTAGGGAAGTGTGGGTCGAAAGAACGATCACTTTTTCGCTTGACGGCCTGTCGGACATCTGGCATGAGTAGGGGACCATGTTGTCATCCAGGTTCGCGACGATGTATCTCGGTACCCGCCTTCTGGGCGGGTCGACCGAGGTGCGCCCGACGTGGCACCAGGTCGACCGCAACCAGAAGCCCAGCATCCGGGAAGCGGAGGCGGCATCGTAGAAAGAGGACCTAAAGTCCCAGAACCTACGGAGGCCGCCAGGGAAACCAGGCGGCCTTCGTCGTTTCTGGAGTCGATGCGGCTGGTGTCGCAGGCGGACTGTAAATCCGCTCCCTCCGGGGAGACTTGGTTCGATTCCAAGCGGCTCCAACAGCAACAGGAACAAGATCATGAGCACCCATCACATCGTCGAGAGGTACAAGCGGGCGCGGGAGCGCCTCAGGCAGGCGCATCTGCGTGGTGGAGAGGACGAGGTCGATCGTCTTCAGGACGAGCTGGACGGGCTCTGGCGGGTCATGTCCGACGCGGATCGCCGCACGGTCCGCGGTGTCGGCGAGAAGAGAGAGGAGAAACGCGCTGCCGCGTGAACGCGGGAGCGGCGTCTGATGGCTGGACACCGGACCTTTACTCCGGACTGCGGAGGTTCGACTCCTCTCGCTCCCAAGGACGATGTCGAGTAACGCGGCACACATGAGGGTCTACATGAAGCGTCGCTACCACGAGCGGCGCGAGTTGGCGATTGCTGTTCTGGGCGGCAAGTGCGCTCGCTGTGACAGTGTTGATGGTCTGGAGGTGGATCATATCGATCGAAAGAAAAAGACCATGCCATTCAGTCGAATGTACGGCTGCGGCATGTCTCGCTTCATGAAGGAGCTGAAGCTCTGTCAGCTTCTTTGCTCTCGATGTCACACAGAGAAGACGGTCAAGGAGGATCTCGGTCGCGAACTTCGCAAGCACGGAACGTTCGCGATGTACCGGCACGGACGCAGGTGTGACGAATGCAGGGCGGCGAGCGCCGCGCAAAGCAGAAAGACCAGATCGAAGCAGCGGGCTGCACCCCTCAAGGGAGGGACCTGATTCTTACTCAGGCCGTGCAGGGTTCGATTCCCTGGCAGCCCATCCGGTTTCGGCTAACGGCAGGCCGTCGCGCTCTGAACGCGAAAATCTAGGTTCGATTCCTGGCGCCGGAACTCGGCTCTCTGAAAACTGAAGAAGTAGAGCGCGGGCGTCCGTGAGGGCGTCCGCTATTCCAGGGAAGGCAAAGTTGGCTAGCCGCTCCGCTGTTACCGGAGTGCTTGTCGGATCGTCACCGACCCCTGGAGCTACAGGCCGTAGGCTGAGGCAGCCGGACGGACTCCAAATCCGTCGTCGAGCATGGTTCGACTCCTGCACGGCCTGTGGGGTCACGTGGAGACGCTTGCGCCTCTGCGTTTCCCGCTTGGGACGTGAGCAAGTGCGGTCATTGCGGTGGCCTGAAGATCCACAGAACTCGGTTCGACTCCGAGACGTCCCATCGCGCGTCGACGATTCGCCGCGCCAATGCCTCGTGAGGCGTCTGGGGACGCCGGCCGCTTGTCGAGCGGTGTCGAGAGGGGTTCAATCCCCCTACGAGGCGGTCCCTGGGTGGAGCCGCAAGGTGCGGCACGAGCTTTGGGTGCTCGTCTCGGCTGGTTCGATTCCAGTCACCCAGATGAAGGTCCGGCGCACCAACAATCCCCAACCACCGAGCAGTTTCGGTTCGTCGGATCTTCTTCGGGCCTCTAGCTCAGTTGGGAGAGCGCCTCGATGGCATCGAGGAGGTCAGCGGTTCGACCCCGCTGAGGTCCATGTTGCGGATGTTGCCGATGGTGAGGCGGTCGCGTTGCCAGCGCGACTCTGGGAGTTCGATTCTCCCCATCCGCTCTCATGCTGGTAGAGGCCGAAGTAGTCGAGGCCCTGGATTGTGGCTCCAGGTCAAGCGGGGGCAGGTCCCGTCTACCAGATCGTGTCCCCATAGCTCAGTTGGATCAGAGCAGATCTTTCCTAAAGATCAGGTCGCGTGTTCGAGTCGCGCTGGGGATGCTTCGGAGCGGAAGTGACTGGTTGTCCTGGCCCGTCTGATACGCGGGCTGTGGCGGGTTCGATCCCCGACTGCTCCATCCCGCGTAGTTCAGAGGCAGAACGTCGGAAAAACGGAGCCGATCACCGTAAAAGGCATCGGGCCGCCTGCTACTTGGGGCTGTCCTCGGGGTGTGGGTAGGCACCGCGGGTTGCGGATGCACCGAATGGCAAGGAGATCCCTGGTCGCTAGGGAAGCGCGTTTCCCAACAAGGTGCCGTGGGCACGATGGCGTGGGTTCGATTCCCACCGCGGGAGTTCTCGTCGCGTAGCTCAGTCAGAAGAGGCCTGCTCGACACGCAGGAGGCCCCGGGGGCGGAACCCGGCGCGACGATCTGGGCCTGTAGCTCATTCAGGAGAGCGCCTGCCTTGCAAGCAGGAGGCGGAGGGGGCGGAGCCCTCCAGGTCCATGTGCCCCCGAAGTTCAAGAAGAAGAACGCGTCCTTGGTATGGACGATGGTGCCGGTGCGATGCCGGTCGGGGGCTCTGCGTTGGGCGGAGCGCTCGGTCGCAGGACCGAGCCGTCGATGACGGTGTGGGCGTAGGGAGCCGCCTTTCTCCTGCGCCGGCTATGCGGGCGTGGCCGACTGGTTAGGCTCTGGGCTTCCAACCCAGCCAAGCGAGTTCGATTCTCGCCGCCCGCTTTTCTGGACCGGTCTTCTGGGAAGACCGACGATTGCAACCCGTCGAAGCCGCGTTCGATTCGCGGTCGGTCCTTGACATTCGAACCTCAACATTCTAGGCCAAAAACATGGACCAAGAGTACAGTTGGGATCCTTGCGCAAAGCCGCCGAAGAAGGACAAGACGCTCGGGTACATGTACTTTCTGGATAAATCTCACCCGCTCGCAAACAGTCAGGGGAAGGTTTACGTCCATCGTCACGTCGCATCGATCACGATCGGCCGCTGGGTACTGCCATCCGAAAGCGTCCATCACAAGAACGAGCTGAAGGACGACAACCGTCCAGAGAACTTGGAGGTCATGGATCACAGGCAGCATGTGGCCGCGCACAATATGGAGCGCTACGGGCCTCGCGAATCGTCCACGTGCGAGCGATGCGGACGCCAGACGTTCAACGCGCGTTTTTGCTCGTACGAATGCTCCGCTATGGCTTCGCGAATCGCGAAGCGACCAGAGAAGGAGGAGCTTGAGAAGTTGTTGGAGACGCACTCGTGGGTCGCGCTCGGTGAGATGTTCGGCGTGTCGGATAACGCTGTCAGAAAGTGGGCGAAGGCCCATGGCCTGGCTACATCTGGGCGACCGTACCGGTCTCGTTTTCTAAACGAGTGAACCGTAATGGATCGATGTGGGTTCGACTCCCTCCGGTCGCGGTCTTCTGCCCGCGTAGCTCAATGGATAGAGCGCCAGGCTACGAACCTGGGTCTCGTGGGGGTTCAAGTCCCTCCGTGGGCGTTGACTGTCAGACAGTGGGTGGCTAGATTGCCACGCGTCATGGTCAAGTGTGCCACGTGCGGCCAGGAGACGGAGAACCCAAGGTTTTGCTCTCGCACCTGCTCCGCGCGCATGACAAACAGGGAGACCGTCAAGAGAAAGCGAAACCCGCGTCCGGCATGTAGCGCTTGCGGAGTGCAGGTAGAGCGGTCCAGGAGGCAGAAGTGCATCGCGTGCATCTCTGTGGACAAGTCGCGTGAGCGCACGTTGGGAGAACTTCAGCGTTCCAAGGATGGGCCGTGGCGACACTCGCTGGTACGGACTCACTGCCGCGAATCAAACGCTCACCGTGCAAGAGTGTGTGAGAACTGTGGGTACTCGAAGCATGTCGAGTTCTGCCATATCAAGCCAATCTCGGGGTTCAGCGAGAGCGCTTCGCTCTCAGAGGTCAACGCGGAGGACAACGTGGCGATCCTGTGTCGCAACTGCCACTGGGAGATGGACCACGGGCTACTTGTCCCGCTTTCGTGGAAAAAGCTGTCGTAGTCCAAAGGATAGGATCCCGACGTCCGAAGTCGGAGATGGTTGTTCGAGTCAACCCGACAGCGTGTCTTGTGCGGCGCAGGTGGAGATACCAGCTTGGGCTCATACCCCTTGCCAACCCGGCGCGACTCCGGGGGCCGCAAACCAACGCAGCGATCCTCGATGGCCGAGGACCCGTTTCATACGCGGGCAGAGCGAGTTCGATTCTCGCCGCTGCGATCATCTGGGTGTAGCTCAGCAAGCAGAGCGCGTGCTCGGGGAGCACGAGGCCGCCGGGGCGGAACCGGCCACCCAGACTTCCGGGCTGTAGGGGAAAGGTACCCCACTCCGTTCGGGGCGGAGTAGTTGCCGGTTCGAGTCCGGCCAGCCCGATCGGTCCGCGGACCGAACCGGATCGTCATCAGTCCCGGCTAGGAGTCCGGCGGCCGTGGCCACGGCCGAGGTGTGCGCGACACGGATGACGATCTGAACCTGCACGACGAGCCGTCTGGAGACGGCAGCGATCTCACACGTCGCCCCAGCAGAGTTCGATCTCTGGTCGTGCATCTCCACGCCGATGTAGCCCAACTGGCAGAGGCAGTACGTTCAGACCGTACCCAGTGGTGGTTCAAATCCACTCGTCGGCAACGCGCGGGTAGCCCAACTGGCAGAGGCACTAGGCTAAGAACCTAGCAAGTGTCGGTTCAAATCCGTCCTCGCGCATCGCTTCTTGACTTGTCAGACACGAACCTTACTATCGACCAACCTCAACGCGGACGTAGCCCAACGGCAGAGGCAGCGGCTTCAAACACCGCTCAGTGTCGGTTCGACTCCGACGGTCCGCAGATCACGGAGCCAGATCATGCAGCGCGTACTCGTCCTCGATTCGTTCTACCAACCAAGTCGGATCGTCTCCTGGGAGCGGGCGATCTGCCTGCTCTACGACGAAAAGGCAGAGGTCGTGGAGGCGACGTCGGAGGTGATCCGCTCCCCGTCGGTCGCGATGCACATGCCGTCGATCATCCGTATGGTGCGGAAGGCTCGCGGAAAGAAGGTGTCGATCAAGTTCTCTCGCGCGAACGTGCTGCTCCGCGACGGGCACCAGTGTCAATACTGCGGCGGTGACTTCGAGGCGCACGAGCTGAACTACGACCACGTCATCCCTCGCTCGCGAGGTGGTCGTACGGAATGGGACAACATCGTCGCGGCTTGCTATCCGTGCAACTCGAAGAAGGGCAACCGGACGCCGGAGGAGGCGAAGATGAAGCTGCTCAGGCAGCCGAAGAAGCCTGTCTGGCTTCCGGTGGTTCCCAAGAAGTTCGATCTCAGGGCTGTCCCTGAGGCATGGCGGCCCTACTTCGGCAAGGCTGCGTGAAGGTGAGAATGTAAGTGATCCGTTCGAGTCCGGTTTCTACCCATGGCTGAAGACGCACGCTGGCACGGCGGGCAAGGCAGCGCTTCGGGGAATCGGGTGTGTCGTACAGCAGAGGAAGATACGGTACGTGAGACCTTGGGCGCCGGTCGGCGAGGTTCCTGGCCCTTGGTCAATGCGGTTGGCGCGAAAATCATGAACCAGTGCTTTGCGCCTTGGGGGTAGAGTCCCTCCGGTCCGTTGAAGTCGCCCGGCCAGGCGGCGGAGGATCGTGACCGAACAATCGACTTCTGCTGAGGCGTCCTGGGCTGGTAACTCAGGTGTGTAGACGCCGGACTCGAACGGATCACCGACTGGAGAAGGAATCGAGCTGGGCTCGACACGGCTTTGAACACCGATGGGCGTTTCGGCGCTGGGGATCGTGCCCCCACTTCTCCATGGAGAGCGAACCGAGCGGGGCTCGGGTACCGTTGGAAGCGGTTGCGGCGTCGCAAGGCGCTGAGGGTCAGGACCTCCGCTCTCCGCTTGGAAGAAGAACCGGTCGGGGACCGGGTCCGCCTCGAAAGCGGAGCGGCGTCGCAAGGCGTTGGGGATCGTGACCTCCTTCTTCCGCTTGGAGACTGAACCAGCAGGTGGTGCTGGGCCCGGCCGCTACCCGGTGCGACGTCGCAAGGCGTTGGAGTTCGAGCCTTCCGGTCTCCGTGATGTCCCGTTCGACCAGCGGCTCAAGTCGCCAGGCCCTCAACCTGGAAACACGCGTTCGATTCGCGTACGGGACGTCAGCGCCGCTTCCGCCTCTTGTTGGGCGAGATGGTTTGCGCGTCGACGACACGCATTCGCTCGACGGTCTTCCGGGTCTCGACGATGATCTTGTGGAGCGCGGCGGCCTCGGGTGAGTAGCGGGAGATCGCTCCGAGCGCGTACTGAGCGTCGAGCAGACTCGTTCTCGCCGTTGAGATCATTCGCATCGTTCTGTCGCGGTGGGCCTCATCGCATGCAGTATACGCCGGTTACGCTCTCGTGGGAGAGCACCGCACTCGTAAAGCGGAGCAGGCGGGTTCGACTCCCGCAACCGGCATGATACAGTTCGTCGAATGATCGACTACTGGCACGAGTTCTACTCGATCTGCGAGAAGTGTGGTCGCACTGGGCACGAAGGGGTCCTGCCGTCGTACTCTGGCGACAGGCAGTGCGAGTCGTGCCTCTCCGTGCGGCTTTTCGTTGCGACGCGTGAGACGGCTGCGATTCTTGACCGATGGCGTGAAGAACGAAACCGCCCCGATAGCTCAGTTGGCAGAGCACCTGCCTTGTAAGCAGGGGGCCGCCGGTTCGAGACCGGCTCGGGGCTCTATCTGGATGATGCAGCGTTGGGCTTCCGGGAGGCCGCGTCGCTTTCACCGACGCCAGGCGGGTTCGACTCCCGCACGCTGCGCTCGGGGATCGTCTAGCGGCAGGACGACTGGCCTTGGTCCAGTTCACGGGGGTTCGAGTCCCTCTCCCCGAACTTGGTTGACTCCGTCGAAAGAACCTGTCAGACAGTTTCCATGACGACGAAGGACGAGATCCGGACGTGGCTCACCGAAGGCAAGGCGAGGGGCGCGACGCACACGCTGATCGTGTGCGACACGTTCGACCATGAGGACTATCCAGTCCACGTCATGCCCGGTGATGATGTCCGCAAGATAGCGGCCAGTCCTGGTGAGATGCAGCGTGTGATGGAAGTCTACTCGCATCGCTTCGACCACGAGACGCAGCTCGCCGAGCACCGCGCGTTCCACTTCGATTGATTGCGCTACGATGCTACTCATGGCCCGCGCTCTATCCTTCCTCCTCAGTTTGCTTCTGATGCTCCCTGCCCGGTCGGCGGCTCAGGAGACTCCGGAAGCAACAGAGCTGCGGCTTCCTGAGCCGGAGGAGATCCTTCCTCTGCGTCGTGGAGCGCCTGCTCCTCGTGACGGGCTGCTCATCGGTGCGGCGGATCTGCTCCAGATCCAGCAAGAGTATGAGCGCATGCGGTACCTGCTCGATCGCACCACCGAGCGAGATCGCGAGACCTGCGACGTGCGTGTGGAAATGGAGCGATCAAGGATCAGCGCCTGTGAGGAACGTCTGCGTCTTCGGGATGACCTGTGGACGGCACGTCAGGCGGAGCTGACGGCAGCTTTGGTGGAGGCGAGAGAGGCGACGCGAGCGGCAGCGGAGAGGTCATGGTTTGAGCACCCGGCGCTCTGGTTTGCTGTCGGAGTCGTCGTGACGGCAATCGTGTGGGTTGCTGCGACGGTGCGCTGATGGTACGGTCTTGTCCTGCGGTTGACGTGACCTCCTTCATGTTGTGGAGGCAGCGGCCTCGGTGGCGAAAGCCGTCGAGGCCGTTGTCTTTGGTCGCCATGCCAACACGTCACCAGCTTCAGGGCGCTGGGCAGCCCTTGCGATGCACGGTCGAGGATCTCGTGGGGGGAAAAGGTCGCTCCGTCACCAGCTTCAGGGCGCTGGGCAGCCCTTGCGACGTGCTGCGCGACACCGATCTCGCGCACACGTACACGTCACCAGCTTCAGGGCGCTGGGCAGCCCTTGCGATGTCCGCCTCGGGCGCGCGTCCACCCTGCGGCGCGAGGTCACCAGCTTCAGGGCGCTGGGCAGCCTTTGCGACTCGTGGCCGAGCAGTCGGTGAGCAAGCGTGCGGCCGTCACCAGCTTCAGGGCGCTGGGCAGCCCTTGCGACCCGAGGGAGGTCGCACGCGTCGCCGTATCATCACCCGGTCACCAGCTTTAGGGCGCTGGGCAGCCATTGCGATATCCCCCGGCGGGCGAGGCGTGTCGGGGCCCAACCTGTCATCAGCTTCAGGGCGCTGGGCAGCCCTTGCGAACCACTACCTCTATTTGGTTTTCAGAGTGCTCGCCGCACGCTAGCACGCGGCGCTTGACTTGTCAGACAGTCGTGCGTAGATTCGACGCACCATGAGAACCCGTTGGGTCACCTACAAGAACTACTCCGGCTACATCGTGGACGGCGGGCCGCCGGTCGAGCTGGGTCCCGAAAAGAACCTGCACATCATGCGGGCGGTCTGGCTCACGAGTCGCTTGGAGGGTTCGCACTTCGGCACCGTGCAGAGCTACGACGGTGCTGGCATGAGCGCCGGGTTGCTTCACAACATCGCCGTCTCTCCCAGGAGCTTGGAGCAAGGTTCCTTCTTCGCTCTGCTCGGTCGGGTCATGACAGCAGCGCCAGCGGACGCAGAAGAAGTCCGTGGGGCGTTGGCCGCGCAAGGCTGGCAGGTGGGTCGGGACGGTGTCCTGCGCGACGTGCAAGGCGTGAAGGCATCTGGCAGGTCGATTCGCAACGAGTTCAGCGGTCCGGAGGGAAAGGTGCCGCGTCTCGGGAGCGAGCGGCAGAAGGCGTGGGCCGAGCGGTTCCATCGTCTCTTCGCTGCGCATGGGACGCACCGGGCTCAGATCGACTATGCCGCCGAGTGGCTTGCGGCCGGTTACGGCAGCACAGAGCTGGACATCTACAAGAGGTTCACTTTGCAGCCGTGCCTCGACAGCTTCATCGGTTTGCCATCGGTACTACTGCCGCCGGAGATCGACGTCGCGATGTGCGTCTACCACGCGTTCTCGGTGAACGCGCCGGCCATTGCCAAGGGCTGCCTCGACGCCGCGCTTCCACTTCGGATCAACGAAAAGGCGATCGACTTCGCAAAGAGGCTCATCCGCAAGCTCGGAACCAAGAAGTATGCCGCTTGGCAGGACGAGCCGGGAGACGGTGGTCGTAGCCGCTACGACAAGACAAGGCGTGCGGTTTGGTCGAGCCCGTTCTGGGACGTCGGATTGGCTCGTGAGCTGATGCCGGTTGATTTGTGAGGCCTCTCTGCATCTTGCGAGGATTGCCGCCTGACTGCGGACCAGACTCCATCACGCGCGGGCTGGAGGACCACTGCTTTTTGCAGTCGTTGACGTGGTGCGGTCGGGTCCCGGAGAAGGGTGAGAGGGTCTTTGGGTCGGCTGCTCACGCGGTCGTTGCGTTCTACGAGATGAACGTTCCGGGGTGCTCAGCGTGTGCGCAACGGTTGGCCTCGCTCTTGAGCGATCAGACGCGCCGCGCACCGCAGAGCATATACGTTGCGTCTTCGTGGAAGAACATCCACCAGCCCGCGGTGGTCAGCGCGCTGCGTGCTGATGGGTTCGATGTCTACGACTTTCGCAGCGACGAGTCTGGGTTTCGCTGGGTAGACGTTGCTGGGCCGAAGCCATGGAGCGCAGAGGTCTTGGGGAAAGCGCTCACGCATCCATCGGCCCAGCGTGCGTTTGATGCCGATTACGAAGGCATGCGGTCTGCTGATGCGGTGGTCCTGGTGCTCGACTGCGGCAAGAGCGCTCATCTGGAAGCTGGGTGGTTCGCTGGGAGAGGCAGGCCACTCGTTGTTTACATGCCCGAGCCGACTGAGCCTGAGTTGATGTACAGGCTGGCGCCTGAGCTGCGAATCGTCTCCAAGCTGGAGAGCATCGCTTCGGTTCTGCGTTCTTTCGGCCGTCGAGGGCTTTGATGACCGTGTCGGACGAAGAGAAGGCAATCTGCCGGGAGATGGGTTGGCTGATCGGCTCCGACCTTCGCATCGCTCTGGTACGCGCTCAGCAGCAGTCCGGCGTTTCAGCGCAAGGGTTGTTGAGGACGGTCGACTTGTTCAAAAGCATGTGGGACCGACCGAAGAACGAGTTCGCGGAGATGCTTCCTGTCGTCGACAAGCTCCTCGTTGGGTTGTCAGAGTTTCGCTCGCGGGCGAATGAGAAGGGTCGTCGTGAGACCTGGAACGCGTACGAAGCTCAGAAGCTCGCGAAGGCAATCAATGCGCTTCACAAGCTGCGGAGATCCGTCAGGCCGCTGATGGCACTCAAGCGCTTGGGCGCCTAGGAAAGTCATCATGGCGAAGAAGCTGAAGGCAACGCATCCGACCATCGCAACTGGGCAGGTTTGGAAGGAGAAGACCGCCCATGCGTCTGAGACGTGGGTGGTCGTTTCGATCTCCGAGAACGGTCTGATCGGCCTCAGCGGTCCGGGTCCATGCCGCGCCTACGAGACCGTCGTGGACGACGTGCTGCTCAGAGACTGGGAACGCGTAATCTCATGAACTCGACCTGACTTACCAGCCGACGAGACATCGTTCGTTCCGTGGACTGGTGATCAGCGCGAACAGCAGGGCGATCAGTCGGTCGTGTACGTGCAGGTACATTCCGTCGACCAGAGCGCACCAGCAGGGTCCTGGGCCGATCACCCCGGGCCGCTCTCGCCAGACTTTCACTCTCACCGATGTCTCCGTCGCCGATTCCTGCGTACCGGCCTCAGGGCAAAGTAGGAGCCCACGCCCAGTCCGAGAAGGGCGACGCCACCGATTGCCCACGGCATCCAGTTGGAGGTCACGGTTTGCCCGAGACCACCGAATGACCCGACCGAAGCCGGTGCCGAGCATCCGCAGCCGAGTCCTTGGAGCGGGTATCGTGCCGAGCGCATGTCGTTGATGGCCGTGTAGGACATGCGGCGATCGTAGCAGGTCCAGACGGAAGCGAGGGTGGCTTGCATCTGCTGTCAGACAAGTGGTACATCCGACCTCATGGATGAGACCGAAGTGCCGGCTGAGGAAGAGACGCCCGAAGTCGATGCGGTGCCGGTTCGGCAGGCTGAGCCAGAAGGTCAGGTGTACAAGGTCGTCTTTCTCCGAGTCGACGATGCCGGAGCCGCTTCGTTGTGGGCGAAGCCGCACGTACTTTCGGCAAAGGTCTATGACCGCCGCACGGCCCTCAAGTACGCCGCCTACGAGGCGCAGAAGTTTGGCGACAGCTTGCTCGATTTGCTGATCGCCGTGGTCAGCCCTGTTGGGCGGTGCGTCGCAGTGCTCGGGAAGAGCGGCAAGCCGGTGCGACCAATCATCTCGCTCAGGGTCAGAAGGTCGCTCGCGTCGCTGCTGCCAGGAGATGTGAAGCCACGTCGTCGAACGAGTCGCCCAGTCGGGCGTCAGAAGCCCGCACGAAAGCGCCGAACGAGCCGGGCCGGGTGACTACCGCCGTGGCCCATTCTCGCGTAGGATTGCTCCATGTCGGTAAATCCGCAGCCGGTTGAGGTCCAACCGTACCGCCCGTCGCTCTACTTGCCAGGCAGTCTCGCCAGGTTCCGGCAGTATCCGCGCGTCGTCCAGACGCCCATCCCCGGCGCAGGCTACAAGGTCGGTCGAGGCGTTTGGGGCGAGCAGGTGCTCTACCTCGGCGGCTACGGCGACCTCTTCAAGGTCGGTCCGACCTATCCGTACGGTCGGTACCACACCGTCCCGCTCCGTGGCCTGGGCCAGGTGACCGAGGTCGTGCCCGAGCAGGGGGAGAACGTCGTCTCGAAGTTCTTCGCAGTGGCTCGTCGACTGTGGATGGGTCCGACACCCCGGGTCGAGTACGGGCCGAACACGGCCACATTGCGTTTCGACGGAGTTCCTCCGACCAACTACTCGGCCCTCACCGACTACGCGAAGATCACCGCGGTCGGTACGTTCATCGGGATCCCGCTCATGGCCTTCCTGGGCTATCGGATGGGGCGTCGCTCCGCCCTTCGGGCGAACCGCCGTCGGAGGCGATCGTGAGCTACTCGCTCGGGCAGGTGGCTCTCACCAGGGCTCAGGCGAACCGCGACCTCGGCTGGACGAGGTCGAAGCTCAACGCCTACTGGAACGCCAGGGCTCAGGCGTGTCGTGGGATGGCTGACGAAGGAGCGTGCCTTGCGCGCGTCGCTCGGCATCGGCCTGTGACGATCGCTGGCCTCGGGCAGACGACCGCGAGCACCGTCGCGTCGGTGGCGGATACGACCGCAAGGCTGATCAGCGACCCGGAAGGGACGATGCGTCGGCAGGGGCCGCAGATCGTTGCCGCTCTCGACCGCCACGTCGTCAACCCGCTCGTCGATCGCATGGCGGTCGCTGCGGCGCCGTACATGGTCCGGTACATCCTGCCGCCTCTGGCCGTGCTCTACGTGCTCAGCGGCTTGAGTGCGTTCTACAGCTTTCAGGGTCTCAAGATCCTGACCGAAGGCAAGCCGGTTCGCGCGAACCGTCGTCGCCGCTGATCGAAAAAGAAAGGGCTGGGCACCCCGATGACCGTGAGCAAGAGAGACGCGTTCCACATGACCGAGGCGCAGATGCGTGCTGGTCAGGAGATGTGGCGAAAGACGTCGCAGCAGGGACGGCTGGCATACAGTTCGTTCGATGCGGAAGAGATGGCGCCGAAGACGTGGATCATGTGGGTCGGCCCGAAGGGCGAGGAGATCAGCACCATCGAGTGCGAGCTGTACGCGGCCCCTCGCGCCAGCGAGAGGGCAGAGGCCGTCGGCATGCTCGTGGGAATGTGCCCTCGCTGTCACAACAACTTTCTCGTCCGCGAGGACAACAAGCAGATGAGCGTCGAGGCGGTTCCGTACAGGAAGGCGCCCAAGCACATCAAGATCAACTGGCAGTTCCACTGCAAGAACGTCCTCGGTCGTCCGGTGATGGACGATGACAAGATCCCCCTCATCTCCTCCGCAGAGAAGTGGGTCTGCGACTACTGCCGAGAGTGGTGCGTGCGAGTGCAGGACGGCATCGCTGTCACCGACATGTCCGGCGTGACGCAGCTCGTAGTGCATCAGCGTCCTACGCTGATCGACCCCAAGTAGAGGTCCAATGTCCTACCGCATTCTGCCGCCCAACCCAGCGCAGTTCGTCGTCGGGCTGCGGCCTGCTGTTCAGCCGCACAACTACCCGCTCGTTCCGCTGTCGCAGTTCTCTCCGGTCTCCGTCGCCGATGACCGTCAGAAGAAGCTGCTGCTCCTACTCTTGGCGGTTCTGGCCGTTCTCGTCGTCGTCTGGATGGTCAACCGGAAGCCGGCGCCGCAGCCAATGTCGCGGAACAAGGCAGCCAGAAAGCTCTCGACGCCAGAGCTGGCCAAGAACCTCTACGAACGGTTGGAGCGCCGAGGCGGTGCGAACGAGACCGTCATGCGTTCGCTGAAGTCGTACTCCAGCCAGGTCTGAACCGATGACCGACAAGAAGAACGAGTTGGACATGGAGATCGCTCGTCAGGTTGCTGAGGACCGAAAGAGGTTCGATCAGTTCCTGGCTGAGATCGCCGAGGACGGAGCTGAAGGCTTCGAGGGGGCTCCGACGTTGGCGATGGCACTGCTCGTGAGCGAAGACGGCACGTACTACATCAAGACGAACAACTTCTCGACGTCGAGTCCGGTCATCTACCAGGCCATCGGTCTTCTCGAACAGATGAAGCTCGACCTGCTCGCAAGCGTTCCTCGCAACAGACCACTCCGAGAACCCGATGGAGAGGACCACGACGAGCTTCCCGTCGCTTCCAAGGATCTGTCGTAGTTCTCGACTTGCACCTGTCTGACTGCCCATGTACTGTCTGACACCCTCATGTCGGACAAGTACCAGGAATACAAGGATCGGACGCCAGAAGAGTTCGAGGCGCTGGTTGCGTCGCAGATGCGTCCGACGGGGCAGAAGTTCCGCGACTACGTCGCGCCGCCGGCTCCCGGGTACGACGTGCATGGGCTCTGGCACACGTGGGGAAGCCATCATCGTACGGGGTACGCGACGCACGCGCTGTCGCTACAGTGGATGCTCTCGCGGTCGCTTGGGATCCCGACGGCGCTGGTGCCGCATCGCAATGTGGACATCGACATCGAGCGTTTTCCGCCCGACCGATACGACCTGCTCTTCCAGTGGGTGAAGGAAGGCGTTGGGCATCCGAAGGCGCTGTTCTGCTCGTGGCCGCCCGAGGTGGCCGTGGAGATGGAGGAGATGGCGCCGAAGATCGTCCCGTACTGCGCGTTCGAGGGCGATCGGGTCTCGGATTACTGCCGGAGCCTCGCGACCGGTCCGGTCTTTGCTGGCATCTGGGTCGTGAGCGAGTTCGTTCGTGACGCTTTCGTCCAGTCCAACGTTCCGGCAAGCGTGGTCCACGTGGTCAGGCCGATGCTGACGGAGGGGCCATGGTCGATGACGGCACTCGACGTGTTGGCTGAGCGGAAGAATCGGCCGGTCACGCATGACGATCCATTCATCTTCGGCGTGCTTGGTACGTGGCAGAAGCGGAAGGGCATGCACGATCTTGTGCGAGCCTACTTCTCGGCGTTTGCTCGCGAGCAGCCGGTGAAGCTCGTCCTCAAGACGAGCGCATTCGGTGAAAACCTCACCATCAAGAAGTTCAAGGAGAAGCTCACGGCGGAGATCGCGGAGATCGCGAAAGAGTTCGGTGACTCTGGGTTTCCGATGTCCGGAAAGATGCCTCGCATCGGCTTCGAGCTGGGGACCGACCAGACGGACCAGCAGGTCATCGAGTGGCTCGGCGACTTGGACTGCTACGCGAACCCGTCCTACGGGGAGGGCCTTGGCATTCCGCATGTCTGGGCGAAAGCTCAGGGGGTGCCGATGGTCACGAGCGCCTACGGTGCCGTCGGGCAGATGGTCGAGGAGATTCGTCAGAAGTCCGGATCGACCCGAGACACCACCTTCCCCTACCAGCTCACCGAGGTCGGCCCAGAAGTCGCTCGCATCGCTCTCATGTTCGACAAGCGAACGCGGTGGGGCACCTACAAGCTGGACGACCTGGCAGCAGGGATGCAGACCCAGTTCGACCGAGGCCGGTATCTCGACCGCGCCGCAGCCTCGGCCACCCGTGAGATGTTCAGCGCAGAGAGCTGCCTGCCGGCGGTGAGGGCGGGGCTGAGCCGCATCGTCCCTGAAGAGTGGGTGAAGGAGTGGAAGCTCGCGTGATCGACATCGTCGGACACTTCGGCACCATGCACTCCTACGCGTCTGTCGCCGGGCGCGTCGCGGAGGCGCTGAGGCATGAGGGCATGCTCGGGCGGGTGATCAACCTTGACCCGGCACTTCATGACCGGTGGAGGAGCGTCGCCGAGGACCCGCGCGACGGCACGCATGTTCTCGTGATCGCCGTGCCGCACCACTACCTCAGCTCTTTCCCCGAGCAGAGAGGAAGGGACCGGTCGGCCATCTTCATCAGCCCCAACACGACTGAGATGGACAAGGAGTACCTGACGACGATCGCGAAGTTCGGGACGGTCATCGCTCCATCGAGGTTCTGTCTGCGAGCGCTTGATGACATCGAGAACAGCGACTTCGTGGCCAGCGTGCTTCCTCTCGGGAGTCCGGTCCCTTCGGACAGCAAGCAGCGCTGGCTCAGGGCCCAGTGCGTTCAGGGCAGCCCTTGCCTCACGGCGGTCCATTTTACCAGTGACTTCGCCTGGCCTGGGCGAAAGGGCACCGAGGAGCTGATCGAGGCTTGGGCTCACGTGCGACCGCACGCAAAGCTCGTCATCCATGGCCCAAGCGCCCTTCAAAAGGGTGTCCTCTACAAGATCGCCGACCACGACCTGAGCGACGACGTGGTGTTCCGGTGTGGTGAAGCTCGCGGAGAGTCGGACGAGTCGCTGTCGCGGCTCTACGAAGAAGCGGATCTCGTGATCTCCCCGTCTCGCTGTGAGGGGTACGGCATGATGATCAGCGGGGCGCTGGTAGCCGGTGTTCCCTTGCTGACGACATGCAACACTGGGCACGCAGAGTTCCTCGTCGATTGGCCGGGGCGATGGATGTGCATCCCTTCTCCATTCGACGCCCCTCTCGCGTACGAGAACGGGATGGCACCAGTGATCGATGTCGGACTGTTGGGAGCTTGTCTGGATCGCGGCCTGAACAGGCTCAACGTTCACGCGATGCAGGTTCGCAACTCGATGGACTTCGAGAAGCAGGGCAACTGGGGCACCTGGGAATGGGCGCTCCCGCAGTGGGTCGAGAAACTCCGAACATGGGTCGAAGGAGGCTGAAATGGCGTCGATGGGCATCGCGTTGCGCAACCTGAACGGTCAGGGTCCGATCGAGATCCTCACGAGGGTGAGCGACTTCAACATCTCGACGGTCGAAGGTCCGGACGGCAAGGCGATGTCCGTGCCGGCGAACACCCTGGTGGCGTTCACAGCGCAGAGCTTCCGTGAGCTGGGCTCGGACGACGTCTGGGAGTTCAGGACAACGATGCCGACTCCGGCAGGTCCGGCGGCATCGCTGATCTACCTTCGCGGTGAGGACCTCTTCATGGTCCGGGCGATGAGCAAGGTGCTCTGATGTCGACCGAGCCCGATGAGAAGGAAGAAACCCACAGCGTTCGGCTGTCGTTTCGCTCGACGGTGTCCAACTTCGAGAAGCTCGTCGGGCTGGCGCGCGAGCGCGGGTGGATGAACGCCAAGAACAAGCCGAACATCTCGGCCGTGCTGAACTACCTGATCGAGAAGTTCGAGCCCAAGAAGGAGAAGAAGAATGGCCGAGGATGACGTTCCCGGGTTCCGTCCTGACGTTCCCAGCTCCGGCGCCGCTTTGGCGCTGAAGTCGAAGGAAGACGCCGCTCGCTTGGCTCGCCGAATCGCCGGTGAGGCTCTGCCGGACGAGTGTCGGTTCGTCTGCATCCAGTGCGGATGGGACAAAACGCTCCGCTTCGAGAAGGACGAGATCGAAGCTCTCGGAGGCGATGTTCGTTCTTACACGGGCCCGTGCAGCGGCTGCGGCCTGGAGATGCTCCGTCCATACGACAGCCTCGGCGGCGATGAGTTCAGGCCGATCGCCCAGCGTGCTCGCGACAACAGGCGCGCTGAGTTCGGAGAGGCAGCGGAGGTCTTCCTCGACAAGGCCGGGGAGCGCATCCAGACGATGATGGGAGGCGTCATGCCGAACTCGACTCTCGATGCTCATCAGGATGACAAGCACGTCCCTGGACGCAGAGACGATCTGCCACCCGCATCCGACGTGGACATCAGCGACCTGCCGCCGAGGAAGAGCTGATGGCGACAGTCGCGAACGTCGAGGCGTCGAGTCGAGCGGGAGCGAGGTCGGTGTACCTGGGCAAGCAGACGGCCCTGGCCGTCGTGCTCGGCGAACTGCGGATGATCTTGGACACCTCCGATCGCGGTCTGGCCCCTCACCTGCTGCTCGACGGGTTCTGGGAATCATGGGTGACGGTCTGGATTCTGAACAACCTCAAGAAGGGGGAGACCGCTGTCAACATCGGAGCGAACTGCGGCTACTACTCGGTGATGATGGCGCGGCAGGTCGGCAGCATGGGTCGCATCGTTGCGATCGAGCCGAACGAGACTCACGCCAGAAACATCGAGCACTCGATGCACCTGAACGGCTTCCATCCGTACACGACTGTGGTTCGAGCTGTCGCAAGCGACGCGCCCGGTCAGCGCAAGTTCAACATGCGTGACGACGGCATGAGCATGAACAGCGCGATCTCCGCCGAAGGAAAGCAGATCGTGGAGGCCGTCCGAGCCGATGACGTCTGTCCGGAGGCGACCTTCGCGGTCATCGACACAGAGGGCCATGAGCCGTTCGTGTGGGCAGGGATGAAGAAGATCCGCACCAACCCCGGGTTTCGAGCTGTCATCGAGTGGTCTCCGCAACGGTACAGCGCGCCGCGTAGGTTTTGGGAGGAGCTGGTCGTGGAGGGGTTCTCCTGCTCCTACATCGGGTACGATGGGCACGAGGTTCCTGCGGACGAGTCCGTCATGATGGACGGTGTCGAGCGCATGGTCGTGCTGCGGAAGGCGTGAGATGGATCCGAACGAGCGAGCGCGCCTGGAGTTGCTGAACACTGACCACCATCGGCGGATGGCGGTGATGCACGTCGGGCAGCCGGATGAGCGTGTTCGGTGGTGGTTGGAACGCGATGAAGAGAGCCGCCGGCTCATCGTCGACGCCATGCTCGGATGTCAGCATCGCGCCGGGATGAAGATCGAGGGAGAAGACCGCGGCGTGCTCGATCTCGGGTCTGGCTCGGCACGCGATCGCGACTACTTGATGCAGCGCTTTGAGGCGAACTACTGCGGCATCGAGGTGGTCAAGGAGGCTGCTGAGCGGACGGCACACCTCAACGTGCGTCATCTGGCGATCGAGGAGATGCCGTCGGACTGGGACGGCCAGGTGCAGTTCATTTACTCGCGCCATGTCATGGAACACGTCATCAACCTCGACGCAGCGCTGTCGGCGATCAAGCGTGTTCTTGCACCGCACGGGATCGTCGGAGCGGTGACGCCGCACGTCTTTCCAGACCCGGAGCCGGCACATGTGACGGTGCAGACGCTGGAGGAGTGGTGTGCCCACTACCGACGTCACGGGTTGCGTCCGGTCTACGCCAAGTTGGAGAACATGGCGTGCGTCGAGGCGCACATCGTCTGCATCCACGAGGAGTGGGCGGCGCGCGTTCTCGGCCTGTGACCTACTTGGTCACCGGGATCGGTAGGTACTTCTCGTCCACGATGACGTACTCGTTGCCCGGCGCGTAGCCTTCGATGAAGAACGCGCTGTAGCCGTGGCGCTCGACGATTGCCGAGATGTCGTCGAGATCGAGTTCGTCACCCAGGCGCTCGGCGACCTTCTCGTCGGCGAACTCGTCGATTTCCCGTTCGAGCGCTTCGAGTAGCGGCTTGATCTCATCGTCGAGAAGGTCCCCGTCGACACCCTCTTCGGACATCGTGTCGAGGATCGCGTCGATGACGTCGTCGACACGCTCCCCCTTGCTGGCCGCATCGAGGATCTCCTTGGCGCCGACGCCGACACGGGAGGCGATCGCCGCTGGCAGCTTGTTCACGGCGTCCTTCAGCTCCTGCGACGGCACGAACTCATCGAGGGCCCACCGGCGGAGGTCCTGGCGAACTTCCTCGTCGCAGTCTCCGAGCACCGAATAGCGGTGCGTCTCTCCCGTCTTGCGGTCGACGATCTCGAAGGAGAACGGAGTCGAACCGGGCGTGTAGAAGGTCAGGTCGTTGCCGCAGTCGTAGGACATCGGTTCGATCTGAGCCACCAGCTCGTCAGGTACCGGGCTCTCGACCTCGTAGATATGCTTGCCGAAGATCCTGGCGAACTCCGGGTCGGTCGTGAGGTAGAGGCCCCAGCCGAGCGAGCCCGTGTAGCCGGGCTCGTTGCCGTCCAGCTCGTCGAGGTCTTCGTTCGATCCGTGGTAGAGAGCCATGCCGCCTCGGTGTGGGCGTCAGACGCGGTAGGTTGCCGTCCAGATCGAGTACCCGCTCCATCCGATGGCTGCGCCGGCTGCGGCAGCGATGACCGGCTTGCCAATCAGAGCCCCAATGAAGCCGGCTGCGGCAGCCCCCAGAAGGGCGGCCTGGGCGCCAGCATTGAGACCTCCGACCACTCTGGCTCGCCAGGAGCCGGCCACCGCGGTCTCTGAGCACACCAGGTCGGTCAGTGCCTGTCCCAGCCCTCCAGAGAGATGGTAGTTGAATCGCACGTCGATGCCGCCACCGGGCTGGCGCTGGATGGCCACGACCTCGGATCCGGGCATCATGAGCCCGGTCCCCTCGGCGAAGACCCTGATGGTCGTCCTGGGGTTCTCACGAAGGAGCCGTTTGGCTGTCTTCATGGCCGCGTCCATCCCCCTGACGTAGCGACCAGCTCCGGCAGCAGTCCGAGCCCATGTGTCTGGAATGACACGGTAGGACTGGTTCTCCAGGCGTCGGATGGACTGTCCGATGCTCTGACCCAGCCCGTGAAGCATCCGGACCCGGCCGGCCGTGTCGACATCAGCCACGATGTTCTCAGAGCCCGGTGGGCTCACGACTCGCGATTGCCGCCCCTTCTGCCCGTGGAGCATGGCAGCAGCGTCTACGGCCTCCAGAAGCTCCTCGAAGAGAAAGGAACCGCGGGGCTCGCCGGGTACCACGACCTCGAACTTCATGGACTGTGCCTCGGCGGCACCGCCGCCTTGGCCGAGCCCCATGATGCCCCGGTATGGGTCCAGTCCGTAGCGCATGATGGCCGGCTCTCCTGTCTCCCAGCTTCCGTGTTCGATGTACGGCGCGATGGGCAGGCCCGCTCGTACCAACGGTTCGAGGCTGGGCAACGCCGTCTGGCCAGGCGGGAGGGTTGCGAAGTTGATCTGCCCAGGGACGATCTTCGCCTGACCAAGTCCTCGGTAGCTCACTGGCTACCTCAACGGCTGGTCCGGCGATGACGACTGGTCCGACGACGGCGAGCTGCCACCGCGACCTGTCGCACCCGGCACGACCGCCCCGTGCGCTTCGAGGTGCGACGAGCAGCCGCGGCAGCCTTCGCCTTGGATCGAAAGGTCGTCTTGAGGCACTTGCGGCCTCGGCCTCGACCAGCGACGACGATGTAGCCGTGCTTGCTGGTGCGGCGGCTGGTCTTGCGAGACTTCTTGCGACGACGTGGCTTCGGGATGTGGTAGGCCATCTGGTTCTCCGGGGCCTATCCTAACTGATTCCGCAGCCAGAGCCCACCGGGTGTTGGCGGAGACGGCTGTCCGACATAAGATGCGTGTCTGACAGACATGATCGACCAGTCCTACAGCTACCCTTCCACGTTCTCGAAGATCACCCGCGAGCCTCACATGCCGTTGGGGCTTGTGATGTTGAAGCATCGAGATTGCGTCGAGCGACTCGGAATCACCGACCCCGTGAAGCAGAAGCTCGGCAAAGGAGCGTTCGGCGCTGCCTACGAAGTGGACCTCGGGGGCAAGTCCGTTCTGAAGTTCACTCGGGATCCGTCCGAGGCTCAGGCCTCCGCCGTGCTTCGTGGCAAGAGGCACAAGAACATCGTCGACATCCACAACATCTGGGTCGTGACGGGCTCGCATCAGCCAGGTCTTCGCGGCTGGTATCTGATTCACCGGTCCTACATGACGCCGCTCTCGAAGAAAGACTCGACGCTGGTCGACATTCTCTTCGACATCTACAACGACATGGACATCGACCTGAAGTTTCCGCGGCCATCGCATCGAGCAATGCTCGACAAGTGGCGGAGCTACCTGAGGGACGATCTCGTGGAAAGCGGAATGAATACGGCGCCCAACCTGGAGCGCGGTGTCGAACTGCTGCGTCAGATCAGCGACGCGGTCCACGCGATGCACTCGATGGGAATCGACTGGGAAGACGTTCACTCGGGCAACCTCATGCGTCGTCCGGACGGGACCCTGGTTGTCGCGGACGTTGGCTGGGGCTTCATGCACACTGACACCCAAGTTCACGTCCCACCGCTGACGATCGAGCAGGTGAACGAGTACCTCAAGCGCGTTGCTTCAGGTTCTGCCGCTCATGCGTAAGCGTCCCAAGCCCTCGTTGAGGTTCCAGGCGTTGAGGCGACTGGGGAACCCCGTGTGCGTTTGCTGCGGCGAAACCACTCCCGAGTGGTCTTTCATCGGTGGTGAGCCTCGGAAGGCGGAGATGTGCTTGGACTGTGATCTTCGTCGAAGAGTCGATCCTAACAGGCAACGCCATCGAAGGATGTCCATGCGTCGAGACCGAGAAGGACGGATAGCAATGGCTAGGCTGGGGAAGTGTCAGTTGATGCGGTGAGAAGACCTTGCGTTCCGATTCCTTCTCGAAGCCACTGAGCCTTGTTCTTCAGTACCAGATCAGCGATGAGCGCTCGCCGAGTCTCGATACTGCACAGCGAATAAGTAGGACCGAACTCGGTTCGTCCGGTTTCCTCGACCAGCCTGACGGCTTTGGCAACCGTCATCGGAACCCACATCCGCGTCTCCAGCTCGCCGATGCCTTTGAAGGCACCCCTCTCGACTCGGCTGTAGCTGGTCTCATGCAGCTCGTACGGGACACCCAGCTCGTCCATCCATTTTTTGTAGTTCATAGACACGGCGGCGAGTTGCCGCTCAAGCAACGCCTTTCGAGTCGCTACCATCTTGCAGTAGACGCTGCCGCGATGACCGCTGGCTACGAAGTAGACGTCGTGACAGAGCGGGCAGAGGCGCCTGACGGTGCCCGGTTTCGCACCAAGCCTCCGCGCAGAGAGAATGCGAGCTTCAAGCTGAAGCTCCTCTTCGAGAGATATCGTGGACGCCTGCCGACGCATTACGCTTCGATGACGATCGGCTTGTTGAGCGGAAGGTACTGCTCGGTGCAGATGGAGGCGTTCACGAACTTGATGCCGTCGATTTCTTCGACTCCGTAGCTGTGGTGGATGTGGCCGAACGCATGTATCTTCGGGCGACGATCGCGCACGACTTCGAGTAGAGCGCTTGATCCAACTCGTCGGCCGTCTGGGCACAGATCGAGAATGCCGGCTGGGGGACCGTGTGTTACCAGCACGTCGATCCCGTGTGGTATCTGGGAGAACACTTCCATCGCATGCGCTTCGCCATCAAGCTGAAAGCCCCAGTCCAAGAACCGTGGCGTCCACGGACTGGCCCAGAACCGTAGACCGTCGATGGTAGCCTCGGAGTCTTTCAGGTAGATCACCGAATCTAGAGCCTCAACGGCCATGCGATGAAGCCGACGCGTCCGATCGTCGCGATTGACCGCGGGATGCGACGCGTCGAGAAGCACGTCGTGGTTTCCTGCCACGAAGACGACTTCTTTGGTCATTCCGATCTTCTTGAGCCGTCGAGCCCATGCGTTGAACGCTTCCAGACGATCGACGCGCCCAACGCCTGTCGCGTCTCCGCAGTGGATGAGGATGTCACACGGAGGGATGTTGAGTACGTGGTGCTGCTCGTGTGTATCGGAGACGAAGACGAGTTTGGGCATCAGAGCTTCCTGGATGCGTTCCGCTTCTCGAACTCGGCGAAAAACTCAGTCTTGTGCCGTCGCCACTCGTCATCTCGCACGCGCTGCTCTGCGGGTCGGAATGGGGACGGGACTGTAGAAACCGGGATCACGAAGCGTTGGAAGAGCCAGTCCAGGCAGAACTCGCAGAGGGAGAAGCGGTACGAAATGCCATCGTCGAGCGCTCCGTCTCCGTTCCCAGGCGTCGACCAATAGCCACCGACTACCGTCTGCTTGATAAGCCCCATCCGCTGGTCTCCGGGATCGTTTTCGCCTGCCGGCACACCGCATGGATGGCCGCACAGGTTGCAAGGCTCGATCGGATCCAGCGGGACTGATTGTCCACAGGTGTCGCAGTTCTTTTGCCACTTCTTGGTGTCCATGGTGTTCTCAGATCAGCGAGAGCTGGTCGCCAACTCTTGCGGGCGTGATGCGGCGTCCTGTTTCGGGCCAGTTGGTGATTGGGATCTTGGCCTCCTCGATGAAGCAGCTCGGTTCTTTGTCTCGCTCGTCGTCTTCGGTCGAGTAGGAGACCCACAGCTCGTCCATCGCCCGTGTGACAGCAACGTAGAAGAGGCGCCGTTCTTCCACGAGGTCTGCACTGCCCACAGGAAACAGACCGTTCTCACATCCGGCGATGTAGACAATCGGCCACTCGGCTCCCTTCGCTTTGTGAACGGTCGAGATGGCGACCTTGTTGGGGGTGCGCGACGAGCGAGCCTTGTCGATCAAGTCGAGCTTGTCGCACACGGCGGCGCAGCTCGCGTAGTCACTTACGAAGGAGCAGACGGCCTTGACGTTCTCGGACTTGAGGTTGTCGCCAGCGGCTTCGAGTTTCTTTGTGTCGGAAGCCGTCGCTTTCTCGTCCGGGAGCACCGCCCACTGGAGCAGCTTGACGATCTTGTAGGGGGACACAACCGTTCCACCGTTCGACGTTGGTCGAAGGAGCGTCCCGATCCATTGCTGGAGTCGTCGCCGAGTTCCTGCTGCGAGATTGGCGTTCGGCGATTCCAGTTCGCCCTGTACGGCGCGGAACCAGTCGTGCTCCGGGTCTTCTTCGTACCGAGCGGCGACGCCGTCCGCGAAGGCCTTGTTGGCGACGACAGACATCGCCATTCGCACGTCGTCACGCTTGGCCCGCTTCTCGATCATCCTCATCGAGCCAAAGAAGAATCCGGTCTCTCGCAGCTCGAAGAAGCTCTCGCCGGAGATGAGGTTGTAGGGGATCTCCGCCTCGGCAAGAGCTGCCTCTATGGGTCCTGTCTGTGCGTTGGTGCGGACCAAGATCGCCTGGTCCTTCCAGTCCACCCCGTCGCGCCGGTGGGCCTTGATGTTTGCCGCGATGGCTTTCGCCTCGTCGTTCTGTGTCCGAAACTCCGCTGCGGCGAGGAAGGCATGCGTCTGTCGCTCGCTTTTTGCCTCCATCGGAAGGACCGTGTCTGGGGGCATCAAGCTGATGAGACGGTTGGAGGCTTCGACGATCTCGATGCCAGACCGATAGTTCCGGAACATCTTGACCGTAGCCGCGCCTGGCCACTCTTCGTCGAACTTGAGGATGCGCTGAGGACGAGAGCCACGGAAGCCGAAGATGCTCTGAGCTGGGTCTCCGACGATCACGTAGTTGCGGCTCGTGCGGCAGAGCGCATGGGCGATTTCTGCCTGAGCAGTGTTCTCGTCTTGAGCCTCGTCTTGCATCACATGCGACCACCTCAAGCCCCATCGCTCTCGCACGTCGTTTTGAATCAAAAGATGGGCCGCATGCACGAGCAGGTCATCGAAGTTCGCGAAGCGGCGGACGGCGCCGTCGAGCCGAAGCCCGCGACGGCGATTGTCTTCCATGGCCAGGAGCACTGTGACGAGATCGTCCCCCGAGCAGCCCACCAGCGTGTCGTTGGCGAAGGTGGAAGCGAGTCTCAGCAGTCCGGGATTGCGGAGGCCGAGGCGACGCAGCGCTGGCGGTTCGACGAGCAGGTCGTTCTTGGCACGCGACGCGAAGTCGAAGACGGCCTGGCTCAGTTCATGAGTCGGACTGAGTCCGTGGTCGTTCAGAGCTGAGCGAATGACCATTCGGGTGAGACTGCCGCTCGTGTCGAGGGCCCACGATTTCTGCGGGTCGACCTCGCGCCGGAAGATGTCGAGCGCGATCGAGTGAAACGTTCGGCACATCTCGCCAGCTTCGGTGCCGGGTAGACGAGCAGAGATTCGCTGGGCCATCTGCTTTCTGGCGTTCACCGAGAAGGAGATGAGCAGGATCTTCTGCATGTCGACGCCCGACTGAACGAGCCGAACCGCACGCTCGATCAGCGCCGTGGTCTTGCCAGATCCGGCTGTCGCGACGACTCGAAGCGGGCCGTCCACGTGAGAAGCAACGGCCTCCTGCTCAGGGTTCAGATCGCTTCGCGGTTTGGCTTTCTTGGCCATGCCTCTTTCATGTGCGCCGATAGGCTGGGCAGCGAGGGTCGTGGTGCGGTGCCGAACAGCAGTAGCATCGGCGCGGGTCTCCAAGTGTGAGCGTATGCAGGTCGAACAGCAGCTTCTCGACTCGTGGGTTAGCACGGACGAGAAGCTGCCGATCGGAGGTGCTCATGCGATGCCATTCGTCGGCCAGCTTGAGGGCGAGCTGTTCGATATCAGCTCTCACTTCTTCGTCATCAGAGCGGAGAGTCCGGAGACGGCGCGAGGATCGAGATCCCCCATGGCGAACCGGACCCCGCGGATGAACTCGTCGTGCAGCACGCTCGTTCCGTTGGAGACCACACGCAGCAGGATGCGCTTCCCGGGCGCTGGACGGGCTTCGCCGCCCTTCTTTCGCGAGGTCGCGATGGCAGCCGCATCCTTCACCTTGCCGCGCTTCTCGCCCCTGGCCTTGGCTTCGTCGAGGAGCTTCTTGAGGGCAGCGGGCTGCTCGTCGCGAGGCAGCTCGGAGAGCTTGCCGGCTGCCGTGGCAGTGATCTTGTCTGCGGCGACCGCCTTCTTCAGTTCGTCGTGGGCTCCGTTCAGACGCAGGAACAGATCAGCGGTGCCGGCGGCAACGCCGAAGGCGAGGGCGATCTGCTTGGTGCTCATCCCGCGCGCCTGCATGCGGCCAGCCTTGGCGGCTTTCACCATCATCGGGTCGTCCTTGCGGATCTCGTTGAGCGAGATCGTCAGCATGGACAGGTCCTCGGCGTTGGTGTTCTTCTCCGCGATGACCGGAACAGTGACCGGTGGTTCTCCGAGGGTCTTCAGCCGCTTGTTGGCTTCGCGTGCGTGCATGACGCGGCGGCGGCCGTCGACGACGTAGGGAACCTTCGACCCGTCAGTTCCCTTCTCGACTTCGACGCGCACGCTCTCCTGAACTCCGAGCGCCATGATGTTCTTGACCATGGACTCATCGAGCGGCAGCAGAATGCGTTCGTCCCAGAGCGGGTGCTCGCCGGACTTGTGAGGCGTGTCGAGACCGACGATCACCAGAGCGTCGGGGTCCATCTTGAAGTACGTTCCCCGCTCGCCGGGGAGAAGCTGCGTTCCCATTGTGCTGTACCTCCTCTCAGAACTTGATCAGAACCTGGGTCGTGAGCTTCAGCGGCAACGGGTCGGCGCGGAAGATCTTCACGTGGTCGTAGTTGAGGTTCGTGCTGTCGAGCTGACGCAGTTCGAGCAGCGTCTGGACGTCGGCCTTGCTGTGGCACTGGTGGATCTCGAACTGCCTCGGTACGGAGAACTCGTTGCCGTTTTCGTCGATGCCATGGTCGTAGGCGACCGGAAGGCAGAGCCAGAGCGGCTTGCGCCTAACGACGCGCTTCGGCTTCGGCTTTTTCTCCTCCTCCGTCTCTGCGGGCTTCTCGGTGCCTTCGATGCTCTTCTGCTTCGCTGCCATTGGATCTCCGGTGGTGGGTTGTGGGCGCCCAGCCCGAACAGGTGGAACAGTACGTCGAAAGTACGTGTCTGACAAGTGCCTTCGACGATTATTTTGAGGGTGGGTCAGCGGATGGGATCGGGTACGATCTGGTTGAACAGATCCGCACAGAACGGTCCGCAGAGGTAGAACGGACTTCTCCAGCCCTCGCGAACGAGTCTCCTCGGTGAGTCGTTCAGCTTTCCGCAAACGGCGCACCACCAGGGTGGTTCGGTTGGGAGCCCAGAAAGCTGAAGAGGTACGGCGTCGATGTTCCCGCAGGAACACACGACGCGGCCTCGCATCTCGACGTAGATCGCAGCTCCGCCGAGGTCGCACTTCTCGCAGTAGTGGAACACCACGGGCGCGTACCATTGACCGTCTTTCGCACCAGAGCAGATCCAGTCGTAGAACCCAAACGTGCCGGACCTGCGGTGATCGTTCCAGACATCATGGAGCCCAAGAGGTGTCTTGACGGAGTACACGGCGAACCCGGCACGCCACGCCACGCGAACGACTCCCAGGCGGCCCAAGGCGCTCGACACGCTCTGGTCATTCGCCGGACTCATCGTTCCAGTCCCAGAATGCGCTCGGCCTCGTCCAAGCCCATCTTCGCGATGGCACGATCGATTCTGTTGGCTCTGGCCTGGGCGACCTCATTTTGCAGTGTCTTCAGAACTGCCTCCTCGCTACTTGAGTCGCTGGCGTACAAGGTCCACAGCATCTCGTTGAACTTCAGCTCTTTGGCGTACCGCTTCCACTCGTAGAGCATGTCGATGATCTTGTCGAAGTCATCGAGCCCGTCGAGACGGCCGAGTGCCTTTCGAGCGGGTGAGGCATGAGCAGTGTTTGCGTGAGGAATGGAACCCGGGTCCAAGATCTCGTCGCTCTGGTCAGTCATTGTCATCCTGGGGTTCGTAGATCCAGATCGGCGTCCCCGGACCTACCCAGGCGCCGACAACGTTGAAGTCCATCCACTCCGTGGCTTCTTCGCGGGTCATCCCGTCACGGTCGATCAGCACTTGGACCGCTCTCTCGTAGGAGTAGGCGGCGAGCGGCTGTTGACCGCATCGAACCGCAGGTCCAAGGAACGCGTCCTCGAACCCCTCGGCAAGCATTGCATCCTCGTTGGCTTCGCGCATGATGCCGAGAATGTCGTCCTTCGATCGTTTCACCTAATTTCCCTCTTCTTGAGGCCGATCAGGCAGATGCGGATGATCGCTGGCTGAGTCAGTCGCGGAGCGCCCTGCTGAACTTCCAGATGCACGCGGATGCGAGATCCAAACTGAACCATGAACGGCGGGCTGAATCGCTTAGAGTCAAGCGAGCTTTCCTCTTCATCGAGGTCGGCGCCCAGCCTTTTTGCGGCTTCGCGGCCCTTCTCGTTGAGCAGAGCCTCGAACCACTTTTCCAGGCGGTCAACGCGTTCCTCCAGCGGGGACGAGAGCAGCCGGTCGAGATGAGTTCGATAGAGAGTTCGGTCGGCACCTTCGTCCGACAACGTCACAAGAACATGTGGTGCAAGGGCTCTCATCTGTGCTTCCGGAGCCGTAAACTGGTCGTCCACCGTTCCGTCTACGAACGATGCAGACCAGCCATGAAGGAGGGCTTGCTGACGAAAATCTTCGTGCCTGTTCCACATGGCTCCGGGGAGCACAAGCGTCCCGGTGAGCTGCGCCTCCAGGCAGGTCTCGAACTGGTACCACTCGGAGAGGTTCATAACTTTCCCTCCCAGTACGGAACCTGTGCGACTCATTGGATTCCCGCCCATCACGTCATGTTTCTTGGCGGCGGAGCTTCTCTTCCAGGCGAGCGATCTCACGAAGCAGCACACCAACGTCGGCGCGGCTGTGCAGCCCGAGAACTGGTCCGCCGGATTCGTAGGTCTCGCGAATCTTGCTCACCGCAGCCTCGTGGTCCGTCATCGCAGCTTCCGCCTTGGCAGGGTTGTTCCGCATCGCATTGAGAAGAGCAGGCAGCACGATTTCTTTGAGGTTCATGAACTCGGACGTGTCCTCGTAGACAAGATCCTCGCAGGTGAAGTCGCCAGGAAGATCTCCGCCCTCCCACAGCCCGACCTCGGCCCACAGTTCCTCTGCCTTGACACGAGACAGCAGCTTGGCGCGTCGGTTGGAACAGACTGTCTCACGAAAGGACTGACGCGTCTTGGCGATGCTCACCTGACGGTCTCGTCCGTAGCCGATGAGCTTGTTGGCCAGGTAGTGAACGTCAGGCCTCTTGAGAATGAACTCGGTCAGCGTCGGGAAGCCCAGGTGTCGCGTGTCCCAGCGGTGGCTCCAGTTCCCCCAATCGCTGGCGATGGAGAGTACGCCGGTGGCATCGCTGACATGGGCAACGATCCATCCGAAGCGGTCGTCGAAGCGGATGCTGTACTCGTCGGATTGGCGCCGGACGCTCGACAGAACCTTCGTGCCGCTCATGCTCTCCTCAGCCCCGCACGGATCGTCTCGACCTCATTCTCGCTGATGCGCCAGTCGCGGCCGACCTTCGTGGCTCGGATCTTCTTGGCGTAGATCCATCTCTTCAGCGTGGTTCGGCTGATCGACAGCATCTTCTCGACTTCAGCGAGCTTCAACATCCGTTCCACGTCAGTTCTCCCTCTTCGCCTCGACGGCTTTCATCGCGTCGGAGACTTCAGCGGCAGCGGCGAGCTGTGTGTACGGCACGAACGAGTCCCCTGGCTGCATCTGGCCGATGATGTTTCCTTCTTGGTCGAGAACTTCTTGCTGCGGCCCGAGAAGGCCGAGGAAGGTGTACTCCTGCATCGAGAGGATCTCGTTGAAGCGGCTGTGCGCTTCGTCGCGAGAGATCAGGCCCAGGTTCTGGTCTTCGGTGACCTTTCGTGCGGCCTCGATGGCAAGACCAGGGTCCTTGGGCCGGATGACGGCCATGAGCATGCCTTCGATGAGGAGGGGATCGAGCTTGGACATGGTTTCTTTCAGGGGTCGCTGCCGATGGGCTTGCCAGGGTCGCCGAACAGGTTGCTGAGGTTCAGCTTGAGCAGGTCGTGCCCGCGCCGTGCCACTCTTCGATGAGTGCCGGGATGGCGGAGTGCATGTAGGATGGGATGGCCTTCTCGGCGTTGTCGTAGCTGAGCAGGGTCGTGAGTGTGGCGCCAGCAAACGCTGGCCTGTGTCGACGAACCACGCGTGCGATGTACCGGATCGAGTTACGAAGGTGCGAGTCTGTCATGTCCCGAACGGTCATCACGCGACCGTCCATCGTTGTCCACGGGACCGGGTCCTTGAGCCGAGCAAGAACCCCCTCAGCCCGACTGGTCACGCAGACTTCCTTCTTGGCCTGTAGGCGACTGCCCGCAGAGCTTCCTTGATGGCCGTGGCGCATTCGGGACAGAGCATGGATCGAGATCTGCCGCTCAGTAATGCGTGGTTCGCGCTCTCGAACTGCCACTCGTCCTTCGGCGTGTCGACGCGACCGCACCAGGTCTTGCTCAGCGGGACACTGCCGTCCCAGAGGCCCATCTGGGCGCAGTGGACGTACTCTGGGCGTCTCACAGCTTCTCCACGCCGCCAACCGTCGCCGCAACGATGTGCAGCTCGGCGTCTTCGAGATGCGTGGCGACGATGGCGAGCTGGCGCCCTTCACGGGGATCCGGGTTCTGCCGACGGTAGTGGTCGACGAGTTTGCGTGCGGAGCTGATGGCCTTCCGCAGATGCGTCAGCGACAGCTCACCCGGTTCCATCGTCGTCTGCTTCGTTTCGTCGTCCTGTCTCGTCATGTGTCGTTTCTCCGCCCCGGGCCGCTTCGATGCGGCTCAGAAGCGGCGCGATTGCCTGCTTTGGGTTCATGCGCTCGACGCGGGCCAGCTCCTCGGGCGTGAGGCACACAAGGCACGTCATGCGGTCGCGCTTGGGCGGAGCGCCGCCTATGTAGGCGCCGAGCCACCGCCGCCACAAGCCGACGCCTTCGACCGCGAACGAGAAGCAGGCGCCCTCGCACCGTTGACAACGACCGTCGATCCGCGTTTCGTCGGTCAACTGAGCCTCCGCGGCTTCTGGCCCTGTTCGGTCATGAGGTTGGCACCTCGGCCCAGTCCTCAGCGAGCAGATCCGTCTGTGACGCGAGCCACGGCACGAAGCCACCGTCCGCCGTCTTCATCCCGATCCACGGGAGCAGGCGCGCCGACTGCTGCACTTCCGCGTCACCGGATAGCCACTCCGCGAAACGCGCGTCCCACTCCGCGAAACGCGCGTCCCGCCAGTTTGGCATTCTCGCAACTCCGGCCGGCAAGCCGACCAGGTACGTCACCTCCTCCTCCTCCGCCGCCCCGTACGAGACGCGTGGCTTCACGAGCACCAGCCACATACCCTTGCCGTTCCACCCGTCGCGAGCGACGCGCCTGCCTGCCTTGAGCACTTCGAGCGCTTGTCCGAAGTTCATTTGCCCGTCTCCTTCCCGATCCCAGCTTCGAGAAACGTCTGTCGCAGCTCTGGGTTGGGCCCGAGTGCGAAACCGTAGATGCACTGGAACTTCTCGCCGAGGTATGCGGCGTGGTGTGTGTCGAGCGGCCAGGAAACAGATCCGTGCTGATTGGCGAAGGCGAACTCGATGCCCTGGTTGAGCGCGGCCTCGCACATGTCGATGAACTTGGCCTGGAGGCCGCAGAACTCCACGAACGCGTGGCAGCGCGAGCCCATGCTGGCCGAAAAGACCATCGCGTAGAAGTCGCTGTTGATCGCTCGCATCTTGCGAATGGTCTCTCGCTGCTCACCGAGCGTGTATTGATGGCCCGGGAGCAAGGTGTCGTCGGGAAGGTCCTTGGTGTTCATGGCCTCTTCTTCGTTGGAAAGCTGGAGCGCGGATGCAAGTTGGAACGTCGAATCGCCTGAGTCCTTCCGGACTTGTCGCGGCATGCGTAGGCCTCGCTGCCATCCACGGCGACACACGGGTGAACAATGACGACTTCGTCCTCGTACTCGTTGTCGACCACGCACTCGGCGCCGATCTGCAATGGAGGCTGTGCCGCCCCAAGCACCAGCGAGACGACATACGCTGGAGAGAACTGGTGGGCGTGGGCGAGGCGAACAATCGTCGACAGCATCGGTTCATGCTCCCCAGCCTCGAAGCGAGCGTAGTTGCGACGAGCGATGCCGAGGCGTTTGGCGACAGCAGCCTGAGAGAGCCCGGTTGCCTCTCGCAGCAAGGCAGCAGTGCGTCCGGTAGCAAGGGCAAGGTCGTTGGACAGGGCTCGCGTTTTCTTGGTTTGGTACATGCTTTACGGCTTCGAGGTCGGTCGCACATGAGCCTCCCGCTTTTGTGCTTCGGTGCGGAGCCAGTCGGCTGCCGACCGCACGCCTCGCGATGGTGCGGGTGACCCCGCGAGCCACTCGGCAGCCCTTCGCAACGTTCGCGCCTCCACACTCGCGGTGTAGGCGGCGGCTTCGCTGACGAGGTCCAAGAGGGCGGAGCGGAGCGCAGCAAGCCGCGGTTGTCCTGGGTCTGGCACGAGGTACCAGATGCCGCTCGTGTCCGAGTAGGTGATGCGTCGCTCCAGGTGAGATGCCGCTTCCACCAGCGCCGCGAGTTTTGCCTCTAGCCGATCGACCTCGGCCTCCAGACCGTGGATGTGTTCTTGGGCCGCATCGCGCTGCTTCATCGCCAGCAGCGCATCCGCCTCCCAGGCACGCAGCCCGTCACGAGCAAAGTTCAGCTCGGAGCCAAGTCGCTCGATCTCCTTGTGTGCTTCTCGGAGCGCGCAGTCGTGCGCGGCGAATGCCAATGCTGCGTCGTCATCGGTCGGGTTTCGCAGGCCCATGACCGGAATCTAGCACCGTCTCAAACCGTGTCAAATCGTATCTTTTCGTATCACCTAACCACTGGATATAACACAGATTATCGGCTACGGCGAAAATCGCGCTGGGGCCCGAGATCGCGTTGAAGGGCCAAGAGGCGTTGATGCGTGGAGGCTCGTTTCCTCAGGCCACGGGACGCCGGATCAGCCCGTTGATGAAGTGCTTCACCATCTCGGCGTCGGGCGGGACGGGCGGGTCTTGAAGACGACGCAGAGCTTCTTGGCGCCGAGCTTGGGCAGGGTCAGGGCGCTCCGTTTCGAGCGGGTGCGAGGGCCTGGCCTTCGGATGCTTTCGGTCGAAATCGCGCCGGTACGCCTCGGAGCGACGAATGACTACCTCATCCTCTGCGGGCCATCCGCCAAGTCGCTCCAAAGCACGAGCGCGCCGCTCCACTTCGTCACGGTCTGCAAGCGAGCGAAGTGGATGGGCCACAAGGATCCGTCGAGCTGGTCTGACCAAAAGAGGTTCCGGGCGTACCAGCATGGAGCAACCGTAGAGCGCGATCCGACGCTCGGGGCTGAAGACTTCGTTCCAGACTTTCTGTTCCAACGACAACGATGGCTTCGGACTTCGGAGCCGAGCATCACTAACCCAAACCGCTTCGACCTCGAAGTCTAGTCCGTTCTCATCTCGAACGAAGAGCGGATCACCCTCCTGCGTGATGGCCAAGACCTTCATCACGCCTGGGCTTCTTCGGGCGCCGCCTCGGCTGCTCGGTCGGCGACGATGCCTTCGAGATAGAGAAACAGGTCGGCTCGCATTTCCGAACCGATGGCGCGGTTGGCGATGACGAGGGCATCGCGCACTTGTTCTGGGGGCAGCTTGAGATCGATCAGCTTTTCCATCGCCGCGATGGAGCCCATCAACTCCATCAGGTCACGACGACTGAGTCCGACAAATGAGTCACCGACGAGACCTCGGTTGAGATTTTCGATCACGTAGCCGTCCAGAGCGTCGGGATCTTCGCCGGCACGAACGATACGGGCCAACTCGCAGTGCAAGCTGTTCATCACCGCGGTCAGGCATCGGATTCTTGCGCAGTCACGCTCGGTCCTCGTGGTCATGCAGCAAACCTACCGACTGTCCGGCGTGCGGTCAACTACTTTCGACCAACCGCTCATGTATCGCGCTGCGGCCCGAGTTCGCGCCTGGTTGCTACTTGCTGGGGGGTTTCCTTCACCGATCTTGTTCGGTGAGCCACTCCGGTGCCCCGCAGTAGCTGCGGCGAGACGTAGAGCGACTCGACCGTGTCCGCCTCCTCGCCATTGAGCGTCGCCTGAGAGGAGCGGCCCGCGTGGATTTCCAGCTTCGTCAATCCGAGACTCGCCGGAAGCTCCGGCCCGTAGGTGCGGTCCCCGCAACGGCCATCGAAGCTGATGATCACCCTGACGCCTCGCACCAGAAGCCGGTCGAGGTCATCGACAAAGCGGGCTCGGTCGAGTTGCTGATGGTAGCGCTGGTCGCGCTCTCCACTGGTCCCCTGATACGGCGGATCCATGTAGATGACATCCCTCGCGGTTGCCGCGCTGAACGCCGCTGCGTAGTCACCAGACGTGACTTTCGAGCGGCCCTTGAGGAGTGTGGCCGCACCGATGATGTTCTGCCGCATCCGCTCGGGCCTTGTGCCAGTCCTACGCTTGTCGGGCGATTGATTGAAGTCTCCTGAGCTGTTGAATCGCACAGCATTCTTCACGCAACGCGCAAGCAGGAAGAGCAGCTTCGAGGGGTCTCGGTCGCGATTGAACTCGTCGCGCACAACATCGTAGTACGCACGCGGGTCCTCCTTCTGACCATGCCAAATCCTCTCGTAGTCGTCGGCGACGGAGGTGGGCTGGTCCACAATGTTCATCCAGAGCTTCGCCAGAGAGTCGAGGCTATCGTTGAGTTCGATACGCTTCGCTTTCGAGGCACGCGCGACCGCCAGGCTGACCGCCGCCGAGCCGCAGAAGGGCTCGAACAACGTGTCGACGTCATCGGGCAGGTACTCAAGAATGATCGGGGCGAGCCGTCGCTTGCTCCCCTGATACGGGATGGGATGGGGGATTTCAGACATGGCGTCCCTCACTACGGCTTCTAGAAGCGGGGGTCGTCAAGTCATCGACCGCAACCGGCAGGAGTTTCTCGACAGATCATCGTCATCGTCGAACCCGAACTCTTCGATGTCACGCGGGTCGAGCCCGCGTAGATGCCGTTCCTTCATTGAGCCCTCGGCGCGTAGTACCGCCAGATCGGCAGCAAATCTCCGACACGGACCGACCCGATCAACGATCCGGGTCCCAGTTCCAGCACATAGCGGCTCGCGCTCCTCCCCGCGTCCACACTCGGCGTGCCCGGCGGCACGTTCGGGTAGACCGCAACCGCACGGTGGCTGGAGTTCAGGAACACGAAATCGAGCGCCGTTCTCATGCCGGTCATCGTCATCACCGGATGAGCGTCGTCGAAGACGAAGAGCATGCCGTCGGAATGCTCCACGAACGTTCGACCGTAGAGGCCTCGCCTACGCGCCGCGTCGGTAGATGCGACTGGCACATCGACGTACAGCCGTGCCTTCGGGAACTGAATCCTCGCTCGCTCGATTCTCGTGTAGCTCACGTTGCGTCCCATAGGTTGGATGCATGGGTCGCAAGGATTGTGAACGACAGCATGACGTAGCCTTCGACCAGCGCACCGAAGCCCGGGGCTCTCACGATGTGGTTGACGATCACGTCGATGCAGCGGCCCGAGTACCCCGTCGCTGGATCGAACTCTTTCAGGCGAAGAACGTCGTTCACCTCGAAGCCGCGGTCATCGCGGCGAAGCTCTGCCGTCTTGGCACCCACCCACACAGCGGCAAATGGTTCGGGCAAGGTCTTGAGGTCGTGCCGGCGAACCATGACTTCACCCTTTCTTCTCACTGCCGCGAACTCGCGGCAGCATGTATGGCGTCTCTGGGTCGACGTGAACCTTCTCCCAGCGCAGCACCTTCTTCGGATTGAAGAGGACGATCCACTCTTCGCCACCCGACTGGCTCACGTGGGAAGCGTCAATGTCATACCAGACAAGAAACTCAGCAAGCGCTGGGCCGTGATCGCCGGTGATCGCATCCCAGTTCACCATGAGATTGACCAGTGCGTTGGCGTAGATCAGACCCATGTCTCCAGTGCGAGACCTCGTGCGAAGAGCGTTCTCCATTACATCGGCGATGATGAAGCTTCTGTTCCGGAGGCCACGCCTTTCCATGAGCCACTGGATGACCGCAGAAACCGGTAGTTTCGCGTCTTCGAGCCAAGAGATGGACGGATCCAGCTCGACCTTCAGGACGGTACGCCCTCCACGAGCGTACCTCAAGGCAGTGGTCAGGGAGGTGGTGAAGTAGAGGCCCGGTCCGTGCTCGACGCGGCCTTTCTTTGCTGGGCGAATGGTTGGCCGTCCGATCCAGACCTGCGTTCCGGTGTAGACTTCGATGGGGGTCGTCACGTGCGCCACTCCCAACCAGGTCCGAGCGGAAGGTTGTCGTAGCGCGGATCGACGATGAGAAGCCCACGGTTCCATGAGATCGGCACCGACTGGTACCCGCCGGTGAGGGTGACGAGATGGCGAAGCGGTCCTGCGGCCCGAGGCTGAAGACGCATGATCGCGTCACGCGGGAAGCAAATCTCGTCGGTGGTGGTGGGCGCCGGTCCGGCACCGAGATGTCGGTAGCTCATGGCCTCAGTCTCCAGGCGCTCTGCGTCGAGACCTCGCCAGCTCGGATCGCCCGCTGCACGGCGAGGTAGTTCCTCGCGTTGTAGTAGATAGTCCCGACGCCTGCCACGGCCCAGAACGCACGCGCGAGCGGACTCTTCATCGGCAGCCCGTAGGCGACGGCGAGACAGGCTGGCCCCAACAGAAACACATCGACGAGCCTGACGGTTTGCGGCTTGGCGATCGCGTCCACGTCGCAGGCCGATTGAGATGAGACTTGTCCGAGGTGGTAGCTCATGAAGCCTTATGGTGTTCGCCGGAACGCATCCAATGTCTGGCGGCGAATACGACGAATTGCTTCGATGTGATCGGCGCACGTCTGACGACCGCACGTTGGGGACATGCCTATGGCCGATTTGGTCTCGACGCCACACGCCTCGCACGGGCCGATCCGAAACAGTCGATCCTGGTCTGACGGCTGGTAGAAGGTCAGTCCGGCCGGTATGCGATACACAGATCGACTTTTCACAGATCGACTTTTCATGACGAAGACTCCACGGCGAAGCTGACCCTTTCCGAGTAATAGCCGTTCGAGGAGCCGTACCACCTCACAGTGACCGTTCCCTTTACCGTGGCGAACCGATAGAAGGTCCACGTCCACGAGTCGTCGAGCGGTTCGGCACCGAGACGCCGCATCACCTCTTCTCCGGGTGTAGACCAGCCGACTGTTTCTTCAGCGACAAGCACCGGGGCGTCGATGAGATCTTCGAGGTCTCCGACCACATCTTCGATAGCAACCTCTTCACAACACTCCTGCGCGTGATAGAAGCGAAATCTGACGTTGTTGTCAGCCTCGAAGACGAGTTCGGTTTTGTCTGGAGCCACCCTGACGGACCGCAACACGCGACCGAGCATCGGCTCCAATGTGTTGACTTCCAAGGTCATCGTCGACCTCGTCTACCGAGCCGATTTGGCAAGCGAGGCGCTGGAGGCGTCTTGATCACCGAAGGCGGTTTGGTTGGGCGAGGCCAGAGGGAAAAATCCGTTGAAGCGGTCAGAGTGTCGTAAATCGCTTGGTCCTGCCAACCTGTGAGAGTCACCCGCACTCCGTTGGGAAGCCTGACGACTGGCGGGTCTTGCAGGCGGCGAAGGGCTTCTTGCTTCCGATCTACGGATCGAATCTGCTCTTCCGTCATGTTGGATACGGACGGGTTCATCTCTGCGGTTCCCGAATGCCGCTTGGTACTCATCGAGGCGCTCGGTCTGGTGGAAGAGGAAGACGTCTCGCTTCGGAGATCGGGCGAACAATGCCAGCGCTCAGGCGTCGCTGAAGTTCGCGAGAAGAATCATCGCGAACGAAAAGGCGTCGAACGAACAGCAACCCGGAGAGCAAGAGGTGAAGCACGTTTCACTCCGTGGGCTTGGCGCCCAGGCGGGAGGCGGCGTCCATTCTACGCAAGATCGGGTACTGGTTGAACAGAGCCCTGTCCACGGCCGCGACGATGACCTCCTCGGCGATTTCGTTGGCCCGCTGCTCGGCGATGCGCTGGATCTTGGACTCCAAGACCCTGCGAAGTGCGCGATCGAGGTCGTCTCGAAAGACGACTCTCAGAGCCCTGTCCGCGCTTTGGGAGATGGTGGCTTCTGTCGATTCGTTCCTGGCAATCCACTCGTCGACCAGCTTGCCAGCAAGCTCCTCCGCGCGCTTCTTGAGCTTCTCACCGACCAAGCCGGTGACACGTGGAGGGAAAGAGCTGTGGAAGACACTTTCGTCGACGCCGATGAGCTTCATCATGAGGCTGTCGAGTTTCGAGACCAGGCGACGTCGAAGCATGGCAGCGAGGCGCGCTTCCCCTCCATCGGCGTCCGGTTCCATGAAGTAGCCATCCGGACGACTGTCCGAACCGTCATCAGCGACGCCCAACGTCTCCCGGACAACTCTCTCGGCGAAGGACGATAGCTGCTCGAACGAGCGGAGACGCCGGCCCTGTTCGCGTTCTACCCAAGCCTTGCTCCCTGGCTCTGGCATGTCGATCGATTCGAGAACGCGGGTCATGTCGAACTTCTTCGCCATCGGCTCGCAGTATAGCTGGTCGGTCGAAAGTATCAAGCGACCGTGCGTCGAAAGTTGGTTGACAGGCTTACGGGGCCGAGCTACCGTCGATTTCATGTTGATCACCGAGAGCACGGACCTTGGCGCTCTGGAGGACCGGCTGGCAAACCTCGCAGCAAAGCATGGCGTGAGGATTGGTCTTGCGACTGCGGTTCACCAGGCTCGATGGGAAGTGCGAGCCAAGTTCGAGTCTGAGAGGTGCGAAGGCTTCGTGAAAAGCAAGGAGTGGGGAACGCTTGCGGAAGCTGTCAACGAGTGCGTTGCTCTCCTGGTCGACCAACTCGACAAATGAGGCTTTGAAGCGATGGATGAGAAGAAGCACACGGTTGAGGTCTGTGGTCCGGTGCCCGAGCCTCTGCGCGCCCAGCTTGGGCTCTGGGGTCCCTGGCTGCCTCTCGCGCAGGAGGTCAGTCGGGAGACCGCGGTGGAGCTGGCGGAGGCAGCCGAGAACCAGGGGCTGCGCGCTCGCTGTCGCGAGATGTGAGTGAGGCCACCCGTGAAGATCGGCCTTTCGTTCCTGGCGGTGGCGATGGTTGCCGCCTACGTTTGGATGGTCACAGCCGGTTTGAGTGCTGTGTTTCCGACTCCTCCTGGGGAGGATGAGTTCGAGGATGCTGGGCTGCACGCGCGAATCCGATGCGAAGCGCTTTGCCTTGGAGCCGGATCTCTCGGTCGTGCTGACGACATGGAAGTGGTCGAAGTGCGGGTTGTGGGGGCCGATTGGATGGAAGAGCCGTCTGGCTACGAGTGCGTGTGTGGCCTCCGAGGAGACTGAAGTGACTCAGATCGCCCAGAAGAGGGATCGTTACTACGGACCGATGATCATCGCTGGATCACGTACGTTCCCTCGGGAGAGGTGCATGACGCACCTGCGGGACATCTTCGAGGCTCGACCACTTCCCAGCGTCATCGTGAGCGGTTGCGCTGCGGGCCCAGACTCGTTCGGAATCGAGTGGGCTGAGCAGCGCGGCCTGCACGTCGTCCGGTTCCCCGCAGACTGGAAGAAACACGGGAAGCGGGCCGGGATCCTTCGGAACGTTCTCATGGCCGAGTACGCGAAAGAGCGAGCAGGAGAGCTGATGGCGTTCTGGGACGGCGAGAGTCGTGGAACGGCCCACATGATCGAAGCCTGCGAACGAATCGGCGTTCCTACGGCCATCCTCATTCATCGCTTGCCATGAGTTCAACGAGCAGAGCGAAGAAGAAGCAGCGCGCTGCGTCGCTGGCTCAACGAAAGGATGCGTTCGAGCTTCTGACCGGCGAAGGTGAAACGCTATGGGAGGTATACCGGCGAGCGTGCGATGCTGTTCATCGACTGTCTGGTAGCAATGACAATAGCGGAGAACGCAATGAAGATCCTTGGCTGCCGTCCGCCCGAGATGGATCAGGACGGCGTCTTCGGAGGAGTTGGGCGCATCTGCGATCTGTTCTGCCAGACATCAACCTCCGACACACGTGGACCCGTCGCGATTTCTGGCAACACCGCTTGATCATCCTTTTGGAGCGGAACCGCAGGAAATGGTCTGGCTCAGCGATGTACGTCTCTTTCTTCACCGAATACGCGAGAGACGATGAGACCGTGGAAGAGACATTGTTGCGGCTGGTGTCGGAGCCCTGATCGATGTACCAGTGCGTTCTCGTGAGCGACGTTTGGCACTTGACCCAGGAACAGGCATCGCCCCCGCAGATCCACCGAGGCGGAGCGTACACTTCGTGTGGGATCTGGGCCGAGTTCAATCGCGGCTACGACCGCAGAAGACCAACCTGTCCCGAGTGCCTCAGGCACGTCGAGGCGTTCGAGAGGAGGAAACGGTGAACCCGAAGAGGAAGAGAACGTCGGAGGAGCAGGCGCTCTACGACCAGGTTGAGCTGGCCCAGCAAGACGTTCGGGCGACCAAGTTGAAGTGGGCTGAAGCGGAGAAGGTTTTCTACGACAGGACGAAACCGATGTTCCAGGAGACGCCGGCCGGCCGACTTCGAGTGCCGCCTCCTCCGCGCGTGGTCGAGCCGCTGGTCTACGACCTGCTCGCGGCTCGGGACGCGTACGATGACGCGGTTCGGCAGCACGAGGAACTCAAGTCGCAGTACACCAAGCTTCGAGGGCTCGACGCATGAGCGACGACGACAGCGGTATTACCGGAGGCCTCTTCACTTCGGGCGGTATTTTCGGGCCACAGGCGGCAGACAGCGAGATGCTGGACGCTCTGGTGGACGACAACACGGTGAGCCAGAACGAAGTGTCGGATCTCCTCGGGCGCAGATCGAAGGCGCAGCGACGGGCGAAGATGCTTCTAGTCGAGCGATTGGTCGACGAATGGCCTGACACTGTCATGTGGGCGAAGGCAGAGGTGCGTAGGGCTATTATCCAGCGGCTTGGTGTGTCAGATCTGGACAACGGCAGTGGGATCTACATGCCATTCGCCTCCAACGCCGCGTCGACCGATGTCGGAGACGCTCCAGAGAAACTGACCGTAGGACTCGCGATGAAGGTTGCGGCAGAGCACCAGGTCGATCGGGCTGTCAGTGCCATGACGCGACTCCTCGGGCGGGTTCTATACGAGACCTATGCACATCATGATGTGGCTCGTTGGGAAGCGCAGCGTCGTCTAGACGGAACGTCTCGTCACAACGCGGTAAACGAGTGGGCAACAGCAAAGGTAGACGCTGTCGTCGAGCGATGGGTGCGCCTGTGGAAGCGCGAACCGAAGCCCAAGGACCCGATCCCGTGAGCGACTGTCGTGAGTGCGGCAAGCGCTTGGTCGATCCCGGGTCGAAACGCTGTCGTCCGTGCTACCGAGCGCAGGTTCGTGGTTCAGCTAGGCTACCGCCGAGCGCCGAGCGGGTTGCAGCGCTGGAGGCGGTCGCAGAAGCGGCGGCGTTCTGGCGTGACACCGAGGACTGCCCGAACCATTACAGACGCATGGGCTTCTGCGATCGTTGCCATCGCGCTTCGCTGGCCGAAGATGGTCTTGTGGAGGCTCTGAGGGAGTTGGAGTCGTGATTGCAGACAAGAAGACGGACAAGCGATGTCGCGAGACGCTTCGACGGCTTGGCCATCCGGATCCGTCGCCACCCGAGCAGCCTCGTTGCGCTGGGCACCCGTTCCGTTGGCTGTGGGAGACCTGTGGTCGACCAGGGCATCGAGAACGGGTTGATCACCAGGGTGTTACTAGGTGGTACTGTGCAGAGCACGATCCCAACCGAATCATCGAGAGCGAAAAGAACAAGAAGCAGCGGAAAGAGGACAAGAAGAACCGATGGAAGCAGATGGAAAGAAACCGTCGAGGATGACGCAGGTGTTCCTGAAGGTGGTGATCATCCTCTTGAACAGCGGCGCTGGCCCAGCCGGATTGGGAGCCACACCAGAGGTGCTCGCCGAGCGATTTTGGACTACGTGGAAGAATGCAACGCCACAGCGTCGCAACGCGCTGCGTGCCAGTGCAGCCGCGATGTTGCGTTTGGCGGAACGAGATGGTCTGGTCGAACCAGCGTTCTACGGCTACCGTCTCACACAAGCTGGTGAGACGTTCGCACTCGGAGAAGCGCCATGACCGAAGGACGAAAGCTGGAACTGGAAGCCAAGTTTCAAAAGGAGGTGTTGCCGAAGCTCAGCACGTCTCCGATGGGATTCGACATCGTCATGGAATGCCTCCGCCTCGCCTCGATGCTGATGGAAAAGAACGCGGCCTACGGCAACAGCGCGCTTCAACCGGTTCGCGTATTCTCGAAGGCGTCGATCGAGGAACAGATTCTCGTCCGCATCGACGACAAGCTCTCGCGACTTTCTCGCGGACAAGCTGCTGGAGAGGACGTCGTGCAGGACTTGCTCGGGTACCTGATCTTGCTTCGGATCGCCCGCAAGACGACGTAGTCGCTGGACATCCGGCGGCAGTGCGTCTATGGTTCCACCTCACGGCCGGCGGCGTGCTGAAAGGCGCACGGGCGCTTGCCAGACGGGCTCGACTGCATCTCCCCCCCGGCGTCGAGCCCGTCACCTTTTTCAGTCTTCGTCGTGCAGCAAGTAGATGGGCTCGTCCCATCCGTTCATGACGATCATTTCGTCACGGTCGGTCGCGTGGCGGTTCTTCTTGACCGCCCGAGCCTTCTCACGGGCTTCGATCTCCTTCAACTGGCGGCGCACGTCGGCTAGAACCTGGTCTTCGTCCACTTCTTGAGCGCCGTCGGCGTTCATGATCTGCCTGTCGAGGTCGATCGACGCAGCATACGCCTCGTCCAGGATGTCGCTTGCCGTCATCTCCTCGAACGAAGAACCGGCAAACCCCTTCCGAAGCCCTGCCGTCATCTCTCCGTAGACGAGCGCAAGCGACTCGTTGCGCGAGAGCTGAAGCCCGTCGATGACCTCGGCCGCTGCGTCGGTCTTGTCGAGCAGGAGCATCCCCATCTTCGTGTCGACAGTGCCGGTGGCGTCGTAGTAGGTGATCATGACGCCTTTGCTCTGCCCGATGCGATGCACACGGTCCTCGGCTTGGACTTGGTCGGATGGTCGCCAGAGGCGCTCGATGAAGAACACGTCGCTGGATGCGGTCAGAGTGGTGCCGGTGCCAAGCGGGATCGAATAGAAGACCACGTCGATGTTTCCCGACTGGAACTCCTCGACCGTCTTTGCGCGTTGTTTCGGCGTCTCGGCGCCGGTGTACATCGCGTAGCGGATCTGCCTCGGGATGTCTGTGTCGGCACCAGGCGTCGCGTTCGCCTGCTCGAACTCCTGGTTGAACTTCTCGATGAAGCGGGCCAGGCGAAGAAGCGGCTCCTTGAAAACTCCCATCACGACGAGAGGGCGGGTGCCGGCTGTCGAAGCGAAGAAGTCGCGGATGACGAGTGCGAGAGCGGGAGCTTTCCCGAAAGCTGAGGTTCGTCTCAAAGCCGTGAGCCGCACGAGAACCTCGGCTCGCATAGCTCGCTCGACACGCTTTCGACCGCCCTCTTGGCGTTCCAGCCACGCAATGAAGTCTTCCTGCATCTCCTGGTAGACCTTGGCGGTGACCGGGTCGAGGGGCAGCTCCACGGTTCGACGGGTCTTGGGAGGCAGCTCGGTCAGGATGTCCGCCTTGGTGTGGCGGATCATGTACTTGCCTTTGATCTTCTCGTGCAGCTCTTGGGTGTTGGACCGGCCGTTGGCGTCCCAAATCTGCCTGCCGCCTTTCACCGAATAGCCGGCGGCACAGTATTTCTTCTGGAATTCCTTCTGGTTGCTCCATTCTCGGCTGTCGACCATGTGGAGCAGCGGGAACAGTTCCTTGACGCGGTTCAGCAATGGGGTGCCCGTAAGCAGGACGAGCTTGGGTGCGGCGAAGTGCAGCCGGTAGAACGCCGACGCGCGGATGCTGCTGTCGTCGGCCGGCTTGAAGAAGCCTTCCTTGTCACGCTCGACTGTCAGCGTCTTCAGGTAGTGGGCTTCGTCGGCGACGATCGTTTTCGGACGAAACTGCATGAGCCACTCCAGGTGCGGCTCGACGATTTCGTAGTTGATGAGGATCGTGTCGGCGTTGCGGATCGCCTTCAGCTCTGGCGTTTTGCCGCCTGAGACGGCAAGAAGGTTGAGATCTGGTCGCCACTTGGTCGTTTCGCTCACCCAGTTGGCTTTGAGGTGGGCCGGACACACGATGATGGCCGGCGTCTCGATGGCGAGTAGAGCGCTGATCGTCTTCCCGAGTCCCGGCTCATCGGCCACGATGACCCGACGACGCGTTTCGATGAAGTCCAGATTGGCGAGCTGGTTCGACTTGAGTTGAGCACCAGCAGGGATCTTCGGCGGCATCTTCGTCGGGGCGACCACGCTTTCCGGGTAGCCGTCCCTGGTCGCTTGCTGCACGCGTTGCCGGTACAGCTCTTCGGCGACCTTCTTCCCGTTCACGGTTTCGATCTCGACGAAGCCGAACCAGGTGTAACTGTTCCGTGGACCGCGCTTGTCAGCGACGCCGATTTTCGACTTTCGTCCGTCGATGAACTGGATGATCGACTCGGTCCCATCCGGCAGTACGACCTTGTCGCCGACACGGAGGGCGTCAATGGCTGGGTCGATCTTGTGGATCTCGTTCGTCGCCCTCGGTCCCTTGGGGACGTGACGTTCCGCGGCCTTGGGCAGCGCTGGTAGCGGCATTGAGGGAAGCAGTAGGAGCTTGCCCTCCTGGGTTTCGATGAGAGCGTCGCCAAACGCGGACTGAAGCAGATTCACAACGTAGCGAAGATCGCTCTCGTGGAAGTACCTCCAGAAAAGCGACCCCTCCTTCTCCTGGTCGAAGAAGAGGTTGCGGTTGGCTCGGCAGAGATCGTTCCACTGCTGATCGAAAGGAGCGTGGATCCCGAGCGTTCCAGGACGCCCGGCGCGTTCCTTCATGCGCAAGATCCCGCTCCGCAGCTCTCGGTGGAACCGGTTGTTCAGTCCCTGCGCGACATTGGTCCAGCCAGCCGCTTTCGCGAAGTTCTGAACCACGACGACCGCCAACATCGCCGAATCCACCCGCAAAACCGTCGTTCTGTTGGCATCGGAACCGTACGAAATGGCCATCGAGGCGACCCGCAGGCCAGTGACCACCATGGCGGCCCTGGTGTCGTCGCTGTCGAGCCCGTGTTGGCGGCCCAGCAAAGGCTCCCAGGCCTTCTTGAGCGGTTCTGGAGCCAGCGCGATGGCCTCCTCCATCTTCTCTCGGCTGACGGGTCCGAGTCGCACCTTCGGGTTCTCGAACTGCTTGGCCCAAGCCTCGTCGCTGATACCCCTCTCGACCTCGGTCCGGGTATGCAGTGGTTCACCCGTAAGCGGACAGGTGAGGGGTGGTTTCCCGACTTCGATGGCGGAGTCGTAGCCCGACATGTGGGTCAGATCCTCGCACATCAGCTCATCGAACGCACCTACCGCCTTCGCTTGAACTTGGCGAGCACATACGCGTCCAGGTCACCGTAGCTCAGGTGCTCGGATTCTGGCCGCCGCGTCACGGTGACCCGCACCTGCGTCGTATAGGGCACGTCCTGCACGGACCAGAGCGGGATGCGTCGCCAATCGTTTCCAACGCGAAGCCAGGACCAGCGCTTCTCGCGCCACGTCACGATCGCTAGGTCTGCCCCTCGGTTGGCTCGGATGACTCGATGAGCCTCGGCTACAGAAAAGCACTGAGCAGACGCAGCAAGCTCGAACTCTCTGGTGACCAACGACGGCCGGTACAGCTCCAGGACGACGCTTCTCTCTGGTGAAGGCACCCGCACTGTTCCACCTCACATCGGCTCGTACGGTTCGTCGAAGCTCCTCGTTGCGTTGCGGCTCACATTCCTTTCGAGCGCTGGCACGTCTCGCGCGGCGTCGAAGTCATCGACCCCTTCCGGATCGACGCCGATGTCTTTGAAGACTTGCCTCCAGAAGATGACCTCATCTGGGAACCGAACTTCGGGTCCTCGTAGGTTCGCTCGTTCGTAGCCAGGCGTGCGGTTGCCTTTGCCCTTGATCTGCTTGATGGTGTTGGCCCGATCTCCATCGGTCATCGGCCTTCCGTCAACGATTGGAACCGACTCATTGTAGAAGTCGGTGTCCACCTCCAGCGTGAAGCGCGGCTTTCCGAAGCGAGAGCGGAGTGACCAGATCTCAATCTCTCCGCGCTCGATCGCGTCATTGTAGCCTCGATCCGGTTCGCCAACGCAGTGGCCGAGAAAGACGCTTTCCATGCACGTGTCCGAAGGAGGAAGCAGCTTCACGAGCGTCCACGGAGCCTCTTCGAGCAGCGGGCCGCTGGTGATGCCCATGGAGCGAATCTCCTCCTTCGAGAAGGTCGCCACCACCTCACGCTCTTCGCCTTCGTGTGGATCGTCGATGCAGCTCTTGAGCATCTCAGACGGGTCCTCGCCGTTCTCTTCTGTTTCGTACCACCAGTCGGCGAGCTTCAGAAGAACGTCCTTGGAGAACTTCTTGGCCACCAGCTTGTTGTACAAGTCGCTCGAATAGCCCTTCAGCGAGCTGAGAAACAGTGGGACGACGTCCTTCGGCTTTTCCTTTCGGACTGAGCGAATGTACTCGCTTCGGATGTCACGGCAGAACTCGTCGAAGTCCTCCTCCGTAATGTAGATGTCCACCGACTCACCAGAGTCTCGTCGGTAGCCGAAGTTCTCACCAATGCGGTCCGTTCTCTCCCACTCGACGCCGTATCCAAGATCTTCCCAGAACTCTTTCGCGATGTCTTCCGGAATGTACTCCGCACCCTTCGGAGCGTCTGACGAGTCAAAGCGGCAATACATTTCGAGTTCGACTGAGTAGTGAAACCCAACAGATGAGTAGCGAGGCCGATCGTAGAGGTGAAAGATCCCTGAGCGAACGCGGCCGATCTGGTAGTTGACGGCGTCCAGGACGGACTTGATAGGCACCTCAGAGAGGTCGAATCGCTGCGGGCTCTGCTTGACGATCTCCTCTGCAAACACTTCGTTGTCGGTCCCCCACTCGGAGAAGCTCCATTCCTCTGTCTCGCAAGCGTAGCCGTCTTGCTCCCATCGCCTCTTGGCGACCGACAACTGCTCGTTGATGTCTTCGCGTAGCTCCTCATCTCCGGCCGCGAGTGCCGCCTCTACCTGTTCCTTCGATGTCGCGTCTTCGAGTAGCATGGGTCAGATCTCCATCGGCTTCGCGAGCCGCTTCACCGCGTCCGCCACGAGCCACGACCACTGGAAGAGACGGTAGTCGCGATCGTCCGACATGTCGTTCGACACGACCTCGAACTCGTCGGACAGCAAAACCACCTCGCCGGAGTATCCGACGCCTCGTGTGAAGGTTCTGACTTGATCTGCGAGCGTATTCGGAGCCACCAAGACCGGGAACTCGTCGAGGGAGATCACCCGCCGCCCCTTGGACTCGCAGTACGCGTACTTGTCGGCCGTTCCAGCGACGGCCTCGTTGGCTGCGATGAACGCCTCGCGACTCATGCCACGCTTGAACGTCGAACCCCGCCGCTTGGCCGCCCTCACCAGCTCGCTGACGGTCCTCAGCGGCGTGCTCCCCTGCGTCGGACCGCCGAACCATTCAGATGGGGGACCGATGGCCCAGATATTGTGCCCATACACGTAGTCCTCATGCCCATGCAGCTCATCGAAGAGGCGCACCGCAACGTCGCGCATCAGTTCGCCCGTGCTAACCGTCCAGGCATCATGCTCGTAGACCCAGGAGGTAATGTCTGTCCTGCGTTCCTTGAACGGCTTCAGGCCGTCCAAGACGAGCCCGAGGTGCCCGACGAGCGTGATGGGACCGAAGTTGGAGGCTGGAATCTCTCCAACCGACAACGATGGAAAGAGCAAGCCGCCGCAGGATCGGATGTTCTCGATCGCCGTGTCGATCTGCTTGTACGACTTCTGCCCCAAGAACGGGAAGGACGGTGCATCAGGTGTTGCGAGTAGCGTCATCGAATGGGCGACGATCAGGTCTTGCTTCCCCGAGCGGCCCCAGAGCGGCCACGTGCGATCTCGCTTCTCTGGAGGAAACACCAAGCAGGGGTTCACGCCGAGTTTGGTCTTGCCTGGAGCGTCTCGATCCTCGACCGGGATGAGCCAGGCCGGACGCTCTGGTTTGATCAGCTTCTGCTTCTTTGCCGACCAGTAGACGAGCCCGGGTCGGTCATTTTCAGGCCACGGGTAGCCCGGTTCGACGATCAGCCTCATCGAGGTTTCAGTGAACGGCATCTCGATGCCGTGGGCATCACAAAACTCGTAGACGGCCTGCCCAGACAGTCGGTCGAGCAAGTCTGCCAGGGCAATGCGGTCTCGCCCCAGATCCCTCGCCATGTCCTTGGCCCCGAGGAGTCTTGCTGCCACGTAGGAGATCGGCCCCGTCGCTCCGAGATTCAGGTTCTCGCCCTCCTCCGCGCTCAGGTAGCCAAACTCACGGGCCACCTTCATGCCATCGCCGACAAAGGCCACCCGGAGCATGCTGTAGTCTCTCGGGCCGCCCTCTTCCGACCAAGCGACGACGTCGGAGATGGTTCCCCGAACGAACGCGGCTTTGCCGAACGCAAGCAGAACCGCGGACCACATGCGGACGAAAGCGGTCTGTTCTGGTGACCAGTTCATTCGCCACGTCTCATCACGAGAAACTCGTGCGTAACATGGCCCAGTTCTTCGAGCTGACGTGTCTGAGCTATGGTTAGATTGGCACCTTCCCAGACCGCCCGTTGTCCTCCAGATGCGAGATGAAAGTCTGCGCCGTCGACGCGGGCGTCACGAAACAATGCTTCCGCTAGCTGTGCTTTTTGGAAATCCGAGCCGGTGCAGTCGGCCGAATCGAACGACGTTCCAACCAGCCTAGCCCCAGCAAAGTCCGTGTGGTCGCAGGTGGCCCCCTCAAACTTCGCGCCTTCAAGGCTCGCCCCGCGAAATGAAGCGCGAGTCGTGTTTGCTCGGTCGAACACACATCCTGTCAGATCGAGATGAGACAGGTTCGTCCATTCAAGACGCGATTCTGCGAAGTCGGCTCCAGCAAGAACATCGTTTTGGACGTGGTTCGGGCCCAGGATCGCCGGCACATCTAGGTTGCTAAGCTGCCGGCCTGAGAACCGTGCCCACTTCGCCGTGCCGCCAACGATGCACCAGCCGAAGCCCTCCTTGTCGAAGATCTTGTCGATGAACTCGCGAGCGCGCTCGCGGTACGCGTCGATGGGACGGTCGTTCTGCTTGCCCAAGATCTGCGCAAAGTACCAGCCCATCCTCAATGGCGAGCGGATGAACTCGTCCGGTCCCAAATCGGCTCCTGGCGGACCGATGATCAGGCTCATAGGGGTGCCGCGAATCCTCGCACCCTTCACCGGCGCAACTCCACGCAGTTCCATCGATACGTGCGGGTTCCCGGCTTTGTCGCGGATCGAGTAGATGCGCGTGCCTCCCTCTTCTACGGCATCGTGGTATCCAGCGATGCAGTTCTGCATGTTGTTGCCCTCGGCCGTGAGCGCTGACTCGGTTCGCAGCTCCTGGACAGTCCAGCCGTCCTTGAACGTGTAGACGATGTCGCCCTGCTCGACGAGGCTCGTCTTGAACTGGTAGATGGAGACCGCTTCAAGCGCCGTCGCAAGATCCACCTTGCCGATGTCGGTTCGCGTCTCCTTCGCCCACTGCGCGATGGCCGGCGCCTTGTCATGCAGCAGATGAACCGCGTCACGGTAGTCCTTGCGAGCCCGCAAAGCAGTCTCCGAAAACTCGACCATGGCCAAGTCGATGACAGCTTTCAACAGCTTGACCAGCTCACGGCCGATCCACGGAATGAGGAAGTCGTAGCGGTTGTGCTCGGGCAGGCGGACCGCCGCCAGAGTCAGATCTGCCAACCCCCACTGCTCCCCATCCCAATCGATGAATCCCTGGGCATCGTACTCGTAGGGCTGTCCAAGACGAGCAAGCATCGCCCGAGCTGCCGCCGCCCACTTCTGCATGTTGGTTCTGTATTCGCCGATTGCTCCGGGCTCATTCGAGACGCGGCCAGGCGGCAGATCCAACAGCTTCTGCGTTCGCTCGACCATCATCTCCTCTGCCCGACAAAGCACCGTGAGGGACCCCGGCTCATGCGCGATGATGTTGCTTGGCCTGTGGCCCACTGCATCGTGGGCTCCCACTAGGGATACGGTCACGTAGAGCGTGTCCAGCACGGCTGCATTGAGGGACTCGCCCTTGTAGGACTTGCCCCAGTACGTCTTGATGACGTGCTCGAAGCGGCCGACCGGGCTGTTCGGGATCATGGCAGACACGGAAGTGAAATCCTACCGCAGCCATCGAAGCGACGGTAGGCGTTACTTCGCGAGGTTCGGATGCCGCATCTTGATATGCGGGTAGGCGAGTGGATCGTCGACCTCGATTCCTCTGCGTGCCCACGCCTCACGCGCGTCCGACACGAACGTCTCGACATCAGCGCTGAGTCGCAGGTTGCGAATGAGGGACGCGTCGTAGACTCGCACCTCGGCCATCGATCCCGTGTAGTAAATCGTGTCGTTGGGCTCTGGAAGGTCCCACTCCCTCGGCTTCGTCCAGACGCTGCTGCCGTGGCGAAGACGCTGCTCACAGCCGTGAGCCCAGTCGGATAGCGTGACGCGAGAAAACTGCGAGGTGTCGACACCGAGTCGTTCTGCGTCCTTCCCGTCCATACACACCCAGTCGGCGTCGACGGTGGCGGAGACGATGCCGATCTGCTCCTCGTCGATGCCCCTCATCACTTCCGGGCTCGTGTGCATGAAGAGCGGGTTGTAGCACTCGTTCGCCCACTCCGCGTACGACAATGCGTACTTGTACAACTCGAACTTCATTTCAGCGGCGTACCCCTCGGCGTTCTTCGTCACCGAGTAGGACTTGCCTGGACCCATCGACCTTTCCTGCATGTCCCGAAGAACATCAGGCGTCGTCCACCCCTCGGCGTAGATAGGACGACTGCCTCCTGCACTTCGCTCTTTCACGTCCACGAGAAGCGACGGGTCCGTGCTCTCATATGCCTCGATCGCGACGTTGTTCTTCCAGGCTCCGATGCCGCTCTGGAACGGAACTAGGCCTGCATCCAGGTGGATTACGGTCTCAGGCGTCAACCGCATGCTGGAGAGCTGCTCTGCGACCCCCTTGGGCGCGAGCTGCTTCATGTCGATGATCATCTGACCCAGCTCAAGCTTCTTCTTCGCTGCTCTTGCCAGGACACGCAGACCCACAGCGATGGCCACGGCAACGCGCTCGTCTGCGGTGAAGGAGATCGACTCGTCTGGCCCTCCCCCAGTGGCGTGGACTTCTCTTTCGAGCGCTCGGCGTGGCTTGAGACCCTCCGCGAGCACGCGGTCCAAGGCGAGGGTCGCGTGATAGAGCGTCGTTTGCTTTGCCCAAGGAAAGCCCTTGGGGGCTGCGTTGCCACGCAAGCGCTTGGAACGTGGCCCGTGCATTAGCGCCTCCGATTCTGGTTGAGCGAGCGATGCTTCTCCAGCGCCTCGACAAGGTCTTCCACATCCATGTCGACGCTCACCTCTACGTCGTCGAAGTCGCTCGGCTTGTACCCGCGGGCCACGAGACCTGCTGCGGCCTTGGGGTGAATGTAGCCGTCGACGCCAGTCTCGTGCCACGGAGCGGCGCTCTGCGGGTTGAATCCGGCCAAGATCCATTCTCGCACGTCATCCTGCGGACGATGAGGGTCCGGCACCGGATCTAGATCGCCGACCGTGTTGATCCAATCTTCCGCTGGGAAGATCAGATCGTCCAAGCTCCGCGGATCATCGTCCCGAAAGTCAACCCATCTCCACGGAGACGCCTTCTTCCTGTTCTCGAATACGTCCGGATGGTACCGCGGGTCTTCATATGGTTCGAGCAGGCCCAACCAATAAAACATGGTCGTTTGCTTCGGACGCGATTGACGCCAGGAGTTCTCTGCCTCTCGGATGAGCTTTGCGACGCGAGCGATGTCCACGAACTTCTCGAAACTCGGTCGTGCATCGCCGGTCATGATGACGTCCTTGACGGCCCACGGGAAGCTCCTGAACTCCTCCGGGGTCACATCGTTCTCGACGAGATTCGCTGCAACCCTCGACCCGCTCCAATCCAGACCCGCGTCGCACCACTCCTTCACATCAGCAGCATTGAAGCCCGCTTCGTCCCAAAGCTCCGCGTCATTCACGACGTGGGCTTCGTCGTCTCCGACGTTGACGCCGAACTCCTGGAGAAGAACATCGGCGATAGCACGGATGTTTGCCGGCAGCTTCGGCATCGTGTCGAGGAACTCGTCGACGTACTTCTGGTACTTGGCCTTGGGCTTCTCGTTCTGCTTGCCCTTGACCTGCACGATGCGCTTCTGCCGTGGGCTGAACTCAATCGTGACGTGAGGCTGGCCGTGCTTGTCGCGGAGGGAGAAGATCTCCGACTCGCTCCGCCACACCTTCGCGCAGTAGGACCCGACGCAGTGCTGCATCGCCTTGCCTTCAGCATCGAGCTGCTCCTTCGTCGTCAGCTTCTGTGCTGTCCAGCCATCGGAGAGCTGACGGACGATCTCACCCTGCGGAACCGATTCGAGCGAGGTGCCGAACTCTTCGACCTCGTCCTTCACGTCGTCGAACGACATCGAGTTGAGATTCGGACGCGTCTCCCGGAGCCACATTCCGATGGTCGTTCCGGCGTTCTTGAAGAAGCGAAACCGATCCGGGAACTCCACCCAGGCGCTCGAAAAAGATCGAACACCAGCGGTCTCCTTCTCCTTCGCCTTTCTCAAGTCCTCCTTGTACGCATCGACGAGCTGCTTCGCCATCCACGGAAACGCTCCATCGGCCGCGTTCGGACGCTTGAACCCAGGCAGTTCCGAGACCATCGGCAGAATCGCCTTCAAGACCGCGTGTAGATGCTCCACAGGTCGTCCGACAACAAAATCTGTCGGACTGGTTAGTGCGGTGTGCGCGTAGCCAGCAATCTCCGCGGTGTCCGCGTAATCTGGGCTGCCCTGATCCCGCAAAGAACGAAGAGCCGTGCCCAGTCCGTCGATCACCTCATACTTCCACCGATCCTCTCCAACCGTGTGAGCGATGACGTCAATCATCAGGAACACGACAGCCGGGTACTTTTCGCCGTACTGCTTGTCGATGAACTTCAGCCGGTCGATGGGAGGATTCTTCTGCATCAGACCTTCGTAGCGTCTCGGGCTGCTCTCTCGAAGAGATTGTCGCGATAGCCGTGCTTCCGCTTGAGCAGTGCCACGAGGCTCGCGCACAGGTAGTTCAGAGCTGGCTGAAACAGCCAGAGCATCAGACCGGCGACCGGCGCTCCGAGGGCCGCGGCGATGGCACCGCCGAGCAGGCCAGCGATGGTGCCGGCCTGGATCTGCTCCGTGTGCTCCAGCTCATGCGGGAGGACACCTTCGTTGCCCGGAGAGAGCATGATGCCGTAGCCGACGCAGGTCCCGCCCCAGTTCTTGTACCAGGTGCGAAGCGGCCAGGATCCGGTCTTGAGAGTCACGACGAGAACCGGGCCGTGCCAGGCGAGTTTCTCGCCCCAGAGCACGCGTTGGACAGCGGCGAAGAGCCATCCGAAGAGAGCGTTCGGGAGGCAGAGGATGAAGATGATCGCGGACAGGAAAATGGTCATTGGCGTCTCCGGTTGGGGATCGGTCGACCAAGAGCGTGGAGGATCTGCTCCGCCGTCTTGAGCCTGTCTAGGTCGAGGTCGGCCAGGTCTCCGATCGGAACGTTGTGCCTTTCGAGTTCGAGAGCGACGTCTGCTGTCAGCATTCCATCGCTTGCGTCCCACCAGTTGCTGGCCCGAGAAGGAGTGAATCCGAGGAGGAACCATGGGCCAACGTAGCCGTCATCGTCGGGGTCCGAGCTGAAGCCGGCGTCCACCCATTCTTCGGCCGGAGTGAGCCACAGAGACTGTTCGTCGTCTATGTCGACTCCATGCCAGTCACCAAATCGACGCGATGGCAGTTCTTTGGACGTGAAGCCTTGGCCGTATCGTTTCTCAACGATAACCCCGACATCCTGCCCCGGCTTGCGTTTGCCGGGACCAAGCTCGAACAGCGCCATCTGCCCCGGATGCGTCAGCGACACGCGCTTCGGAGCCAGCTCGAAGAGCTTGTTCGCCATCCGGGCGACTTCGATGATCTCATCGCCGTTGCTCGGCCAACCACCTTGGCCACTCAGCTTCTCATGCACCGTGTAGGGAAACGCCCCGTACTCCTCGGGAGTAAGAGCGGGCGTCACAGAGGTCAATCCGTCGACGAGATCGTAGTCGCTGTGCCAAACGCCAGCATCCAACCACGCCTTCGCATCCTCGACTGTGAACCGCTTCTCCCATTCCTGAGCGTAGTCGACGAGGTACTCCTCTTCGATGTCCTGTCCGGCCGCTTCGAGCATCGCCACGTACGGCTTCAGATGGTTTGGTACACGGCCGAGATCGTGAGCCTCCAAAAACTCATCGACGTACTTCTGGTACTTCTCGGCTGGCTTTGCGTTCTGCTTTCCTTTGACCTGAACGACTCTGTCGTTCGTGGGATCGACCTCAATGGTCACATGCGGTCGTTCCTTCTCGTCCCTGAGCGAATAGACCACTGACTCGCCAGCGCGGACCTTCTCACAGTAGGACCCGACGCAGTGCTGCATGAGACGCCCTTCGGCGTCGAGCTGCTGTTTTGTGGTGAGCTTCTGGACCGTATAGCCATCGTCGAAGCGGTGAACGACCTCGCCCTGAGGGATCTGCTCTGCGACCTCGAAGTTCTCGATCTCCTCCTTGACCTCGTCAAATGACATCGAGTTGATGTCGGGACGATCCTTCTTCATCCAGAGACCAAAGGCCGTCCCCTTCTCGCGAAAGAACCAGCTCTGCTGTGCGTACTCCCGCCTCGCGAACATCGCTCCTCGGGAATCCCCAGCCTGATGGTATGCCTTCACCTGGTCGACCAACTTCTTCGCCATCCACGGGAACGCGCCGTCCGCTGCGTTCGCACGCTGAAACCCAGGCAGCTCCGAGACCATTGCGATGAGCGGAGGCAATAGAAGCCTCAGCTCGTTCTCGTCGAAGTCGAACGGAAGCTCGCGGATCTTGCTGAACACAGAGTAGATTTGTCGCTCCAACTTCTCCGCATCGACCGCATCATTCAGCGCTTGAAGGGACCGGCCAGACGCCTCAACAGCTTGCTGCCGAGCTGTGGCGATCGCATCCGTCACATGAACCCTCCAGCGGTCTTCGCCGACGGCCTGCGCGATGATGTCGATCATCACGATGACCACGCCTGGGTACTTCTCGCCGTACTGCTTGGCGATGAACTTCAACCGGTCGATGGGAGGGTTCTTGATCATCATGGACTCACCCGGCTCGTCCGGCGCTTCCTCGTCACCCTCCGGGCGAAGCTCTTGGCCTCTTCGAGCGGCGTCTTGCGGCTCGTACGACGAGCCTTCGTTGACTGGATGCGACCGATGAGCTGCTGCCTAGCAAGCCATGCCTCTTCAGCCGCGTCTATGAGGTCGTTCATGTTGACTTCGGTGCCGCGTTCCCAGAGATGCAAGCGGTTGCTCAGGTCTTGAGCCAGGTAGGGCCACTCGAAGGTTTCTGGAACCAGCTCTCGCGGGCAGTCAGGCTGACCCCACCGCTTCAGGTCTGTGCAGACCCAATGGGCCGGCTTGACCTCGGGGCGCCGTCCTCGGGCGACAAAGTCCTCGAAGTTGCGCCTGGACTCTGGGCTGTCGAGCATGCGCTGCCATGCTTCGGCAAGCTCGGCTTCGACACTGCGGGCGACCGGTTCGGACTGCGGTTCGCCTTCTTCGGTGAGAGCTGCGTAGAGCCCTTCGATCTGTTCGAACACTGCGGCGGCCTGGGCCTCCAGTGCTCCGGCGAACAGGCCCCGTTCGTACCGGTCCTGGATCTTCCGCTCCAGCCGATTGTACTTCTGTACCAAGCGGCGAAGCTGCGGCGAGGAAACGGTTCCTTCACCGCCGAGACCCATCCCGACGCCGACGTACTCAGCCCGCTCCCGCAACGTGTTCGGCTTGAGGAAGTGCCGGTACATGATTTCCACACTGTCTTCGATCTCGTGAAGCTGCATACGCACTTCAAGCGGCGGCTCTCCTTGCCGGAGGAGCTTGTCGATGATGGCGGCGATCTTCCGGTTCGCTGGGTCAACCGATTGCCCACGCGCCCGAGCCATCATCCGACCGAAGATCGCAGACGCCAGGTCCGAGTACAGGCTCTCGACGTGTGGGACACGTCGCCGAGGCATCACCGTCTCCTGCGGCGGTTTGCTCGAACGGGAGCCGCGGCGGGACGGCTCGTCATCCAGACGGCAAGGCCGGCCAAGAGAAGCACGCCGACGCCGCTCACGATCAAGATCGTACGCGGGTCAGCCCCCGTGCTCGGCATCGGGAGGCGGCTGGGAATGCCAGGGCTGGGCATGCCGGGAGAGGCCGCTCCACCCTTGGACGGAAGCGCAGTCGGCCCAACAGGGCCGGGCACCGGAGCTGGCGTGGTGACCGGGGCCGGACCGGTGGCGATCGAGGTGATCGTCTCGGAAAAGTCCATGTCCGCGCCGCCGGCTGCGATGATGGCCGAGAACAGTGCCCGTGGAATGACCAGGCCTCCGGTCGACGATCGAGCTGTTCCGGTCGCCGAGAGCCCGTTGTTCGTCGCGAACGACCGAATGGCGGTCAGCGTCGGGCTGGAGGTGGAAGAGATGACTCCGTCTGGAGCGGAAAGACGAAGCAATCCGGCGTCGATGAGACGGCGTTGGACGGTGATCAGGTCGTCGCTCCTCGGAGCGAGCGTGATGAGGGCGCTCCCGGCAGGAGCCTGACCCAGGCCGGAGTAGGACATGGCCGAATCGTACCCGAAACCGCAGACAGGAGCATCTTGTCAGACAGGCCCTACTGTGTCAGACATAGAAGCGTGATCGACCGCCTCTTCTACCGGTTCGTGCTGCTCGCGGCCATCGCGCTTCTCGTCGTCGTGATCGTGAAGATCGGCGTCACGTTGGTTCACCAAGACCGGCTTCGGTCGGAGTGCTCGCGGTCGTGCGATCTCGTAGGAGATCGCTTCGTCGACGTCACGTCGTTCGGCTGCTTCTGCATGGACGACACCGACATGACCTACCTCTTCGCGACGGAAGTGGATGTCGACTAGTCCCATGAATCCGCGGGCAGATCCTCCCCGTATCGAGCTGGCAAGAAAGGATAGCCAGCCCCATCGACCCAAGCATCGTCTCGCCACTGACCGCCGACTTCATACGTCCCATCAGGTCTGGTCCCGCCAAGCGTGACGTACGTGAGAGCGCAGGCGCGCGAGCAGAAGATCTCCTTCCGATTGTCGAGAGCCAGCCCACGCAGCGTCCAGCAATCGTTGTCGAGGACAACGACCTGCCGACAGTTGGCACACGGGACGGCCGCACCAAGGCGCCGAAGCGTTTCGGCAGCGCTCACACCCACCTTACGCCGAGCGTCCAAAGCACAAACTCGGCGAACTTCCTCATGTCGTCGCAAGTTCGACCGCACCGTGCCAGCTCCACCACGAACGCGTGCAGCGACATGAGCGACAGGAACGAGATCTTGATGCCGCGCTCGGCCTCGAACACGGCGACCGACGAGATGTACTCTGGGTCGTTCAGGCAGAGGGCTGACACGACCGCTCGCACGGCAAGACACTCTTTCCGGTCCTCGGCGAAGAGCGTGTACATGTACGGTGGCGGTCCGACCGCGGTGCTCCCATCTTCCTCTCGGAACGACCAGACGAACCGGCAGAACTGCCGGTAGGCCGGTACCTGACCGGTAGGCAGGTCGATGCGGCGTACCGACTGCATCAGGCACCGGTGGGAGGCTGCCGCACCTTCAGCATCGCCTCTTTCGCTCGGGTCAGCTCCTCGAACTTCGCCCGAGCCGCCTCCTTCTCACCGGCGGGAGCGCCCGGTGGCACGAGGTCGGGGTGGTACTGGGAAGCGAGGATGCGGTAGGCCTTCTTGATTTCCTCGATGCTGGCGTCCTGCTGAACACCGAGGATCTCCCATGGCCTGCGAGCCACGGCTCCAGCCGCCGCAGCAGACCGCGCTGCGTCTTCCACAGCCTGAGCCCGAGCCGCGGCGGCCCTCTTCGTCAAGAAGGCCACCTTCTCCTTGCCGGCCTGCCACACGAAGTTGAAGCAGCTCCGGCACATCCCGAAGGAGCCGATCTCCCGCCGCGGGTTCACCATCTCCATTTCGCCCATCTGGAAGGAGTTCCGGCACGACGCGCAGGTGTAGGTGGCCTGAGCCTGCTCCGGAGTCGCGCTGGCCAGCCTCTGCTCTCGCAGCCTTCCGAAGAACTCGCTTCCCCGCTCGAAGAGCGAATCGACCGCCGAGTCCACGAGGTCATCGACGAGATCCGTCGGGTTCACAGCACGACGCTTGGGTCTACCGGGCATGCTCCCCTTCTACATCAACCCGGCCTGCGAGACCAGTCCCGTCCGTCGAAACGACGGTCTGTCGAAAGTTCTTGACATCGGTTTCGTCGAAAGTATGCTCCGGGTCGGACGAAGGTCGTCCCACGGAGCACAGCATGGACCACACCGAAGCGCGCGAACGTCGAATGAGCCTCAACCTGACCCAGGAAGCGGTCGCAAACATCATCGGCGTCTCCCGTGGGTCTCTGGCCCACTTCGAGGCCGGCACTCGCAACTTTCCTCCGGAGACGCTGAGGCAGTTGAGCCTCGTCCTGAACGGAGGTCTCGTCGAAGGACGATCGCTCGCCGCCGACGAGCCCGCTCCCAAGCCTGCTGCGAAGTCGCGCCCGAAGAAGCGCAAGAAGACGCCACCGCCGAAGGCGAGCATCATCGAGGCGTTCGCGACGGTGTCTGGTCGGTCGCCGGCCGTGCTCGCCGCCTACGAGGCACTCGAAGAGGCCATCCGTGCCGACGAGCGGGAGAAGTGTCTCCGGCTGCTCAAGACCGAACTGTTGGGCACCAACTAGGAACAGAGATACGAACGCGCGTTCCTGCCGTCAAGCGAGCGCCTTGAGGATACCGAGCAGTACCCTTACTGATCCCGAGCGGGACCATTGAGGCGCTCGCTTGACGGCAGGACCATCTCTCATACCCGAGAAATCCAAACTGACTGCGAGGGGTGAACAACACCGCCGGCAATCCGATCCGACCGGTTAGTTTGCCAGTTGATTCGGTGATCACTGAGAGGCGAACGTGCCCCGGTAAGCGGATTGTAGTAGCAAAGACGAAAGCTCTGCGTCTTAGACGAGGGCGCTGAAAAACCCAATCCAACAAGGGTGCTTGGTTGCACGAACAGTTCGCCGGTGCCTGCCGCTGCGACAGCGAACCGATAGTAGGGGTTGTACCGCTTGCCGGGATGCAAGACGTTGTAGCCGGTGACTGGCATGATGTATCGACGCCCGGTCTGGAATCCCCATCGCCAAAGCTCAATCTGAAGCCCAGCCCGCTGCGGACTCATGAATCCGTTCGGCACAAGCGCTCCGTTATACGACCGGATGCCCACAGTCAGATCGATCGCGCCTCCCGTCAGAAGTACCGCCGAAGCCTCCGGAGGAGGAATGTGAATGAATCCTGTCTTCCACGTGAGACGGATGAGCGTGCCTGAAGCAACGCCGGTAGTCAGGAAGGCGCCGCTCGACACGTCAGAGGTTCCGCGCGATACGGGCCAAGCTCCGTAGGAGCGAACCATGAACGTCCAGTCGACGAGATAGGTCAGCGTCGTCCAGGTCAAGCCACCATCGGTAGAGCGGTCGACCTTCAGTTCATTCTGATCTGCGGCCGGATTCGCCCACACGTGGATGCCAAGTGGCAGAAGAAATCCACGCTGTAGAGCGCCCCCACCGAGTGCTTGCGCGGTACGAACGACCTGCTCGAACGAAAAGGTTTCGGGCCAAGAAGTTGTCGTCATGGCGCCACCTCGATGTACGCGGAGAGGTCTGCGGCCCCTACGGGCGCGACCGCAGCAAGCGAAACAAACAGCAGGTCGCCTGGCAACACCGCGGCGAGCGCTCCCGGGATGGCTACGGACACGCTGCTGAATGCTGTCGGAGCCACCGTGAAGAGGCTGGCAACACCTAGCGACGTCACGACACCAGCTCGCACCCGATAGAACTCCACGCTCGTCGTGCCTCCGGGAACATCTGCTGGGACACGCAAGATGAATCCGATGTTCAGCAACGTTCCGGCGGCTCGAACCAGTCGTGCGCCGTCGAACGGGCCTGACCCTGAGAGCGACGGATCTGAGGTCGGCAACCCATCGAAGGAAGCTGGCTGTGGAAACGTGGCACCGAGCACGTCGTTCAGGTTCCACTCGAAGCCGGGGTCAAGGCGTGGACCGCCTCCGCCTCCGGTGAGGAGAGTCCAAACGGCCGCGCCCAGCGTCGGATCAACGCAGAGGTACAGGCCCGGCGCCCCGAGAGCGACCCAGGCCAAGTCACCTTCCTGCACGTTGGGAACGCCAGGCTGGTAGAACGATCCGGCGACGTTCGGAAGGTCTGCAACCGTCTCGTACTGGCCCTGCCAGTTGCTCGTACCGAACTGCCAGGGCCGTTGCGGTGTTCTGAAGCCAGCCATTGATCACCACCCTATCAGGGGTTCAGAGCACCGCCAGGATGCCGCTCAGACCGTCACCCGAATCTGCGAGCGACTGGGCGTTGCCCTCGTAGGGGCCGGCCGAAGGTGCGAAGATGCCAGCGTCACCACATCCATCGCATGCGTAGTTGCCGAGGTACGGGTTCACGCGATCGTACATTGGTCCGACGCGACGAGCGCCAGGGATTGGAGTTCGCTCGTAGCCGATGTGGTGCGTGTAGTTCATCGGCATGCCGATGTTGAAGTCGGGTCCCCATCCGTACGGAGCGTAGACGCTGCCAGGCGGCGAGAAGCGCATCGCGTACGGATCGACTGCCTGAGCGAAGGCGGTCGTAGGAGAGATCGCCGGAAGACCAAGACCTCGGTGGTAGCTCATCGCATCTTCTCCATCAGTAGCCGAACGTGACGTTGACGAGCAGGTTGAGGGCGCCCGGATCGGGCGGGACGTTCACCGTGTAGTTCATGACCTGCCCGCCAGCGAGATTCGGGAGTACCGCAGGGACTGCCGGCGCAACGCTGGTCGCCGAGAAACGATCACTGGTCTTGCCTGGAATCGCGGCAATCTCCAGGTTGTAGCGGCTGCTGAGGAACCACTGCTGAATCTCCGCAGGCGTCGGCAACGCGTTGCCACCAGCCCAGCCGTGGATGCCCGGCTGCGCTCCCAGAACGGACGGAGTTCCCATCGACAAGATCCCCGGAGCAAACACGTACGGACCAGTCACCTGAGACTTGAACACACCGTCCACGTAGAGGCGCGTCGTGTTGTTGCCGAACCCATCCGGAACGGATGTGATGAGGGTGACCACAGCTCGCAGAGACGCGCCGAGAACTGGCACCTGAGCTGACAGGCCGATACCTGTGCCGCCTTGACCACTCAGAACGCCAGGGTCTCCTGCAAACGATCGAAGAAACCGAGATGCGACGCCCCAGTTGAATCCGGAGCTGGATTCTGCGCGTTGGTCAGTGATTCCAGGGGCTCCGGCAATGTCAGCCAGTCCGATCGTACCGATCCAGAACGGAGTGCCTGAATCGCCGGGCACCGGCGACGGAGCTGGCATCCGGTAGTCCGAGTTCGGAGTCACTCCGTGGCCAGACGGTCCGAACCTCGTGAAGAACCACATCGGCACGGGCACGGACGCCACCTCCGGGCGATTCCGCTTCCATGGCGTCTTCCAAAGCATTCCGCGAAGCCTCGTCATCGCCTGCTCCTTCCCAGTGCCGCGCCGAGACTCATGCCGACAACGAAGCCGGCGGCAGCCGTCATGAGCTGCGCCTTGACGTACTCGCGCATGTCTGGAGTTGGGATCGCCACCCACCCTCGTCGTCGAGCCAGCTCCTCGACGATTGTGGGCGAAACGTCCGGCGGAAGCGCTGTCGACTGGTCAGATCCGAGTCGGGAGTAGCTCACGCCGCCCTCTCTTCCACGCCAGCTCGACGCAACGCGTCCTCGACTCGGTAGGTAGTACGACCAGCAGCGTAGCGACGAACGACCACCGGCCATTCTCCGTCCCAGTCGACGACCGTCACCTCGACGTTTTCTGACGCAGAAATCTTCTCTGCGTCCTGCATCGCTTCGGCGAGGTCGGACCGAACTGACGGCGCGTCTTCGCTGCGAATGAGGTATGCGGATCGCACGAGCTTCGCGAGACCGCGACGCGCTCCTTGCGGCAACCGCTGCGGAAGCTCCGCCTCACGAGCAACGAGAACGGCCTTCTTCGTCTTGTCGAGCAGGATCTTGGTCGGCTGGCTTGGCGGCTCAGGTTCCGGCTCAGACGGCGGAGGCATGATCGTCGGAGCCGCGTGAGCGAACGCTGAAGGCATCGTCGTGAACGATGGGATGGGCGGCAATCCGGGGTCCGCCATGACCTTCGTTGCCCTCAAGCGCAGCTCCCGATCGCAAAGCGATGTCAGCTCGACGAGCTTGGACACCGCGATCACATGACGCCGCTCCAACTCGCGATGGTCCCAAGCGGCCCACTGCGTCACTGGGCTGGCGAACTCAGCGAGCATGGCAGGAGCCTTGACCATTGCTTCCGCGACGAGAGCGTCGACGGCAGCGACCTTCAAAGCGCGAGCCACGTTGGTCGCCTCGATCGGGATGCCCGTGGACTGCGACGTTTCGATCAGCTTCGGCGGGTAAGGCATCTCGTCGACCGACGCGACGAAGAAGACACCATCCGGGAAGCCGTAGATCGCGTCGTGGAACTTCAGCGACGAGCCCGTGTACTGGAGGCAGACGCTGTTGGTCGCGCGATCGTGGTAGCGGCGAACATCGAAACGAGAGAGGTAGCGGACGGAGGGCATGGTTTGTACTCGGGCTACGGAAGCGAGGTCGGTGCCTCCTGTTACGGGCTGGGCGCCTGGGTACCGAAGATCCTTGGGTGGAGTCGGACACCGAAAGCACCGGCCCCGCTTCCGGAGCCCGAGAAACCTATCAACCAGAGAGCATGTTGAGCATCCGATCCAGGTCGGACTCGTTGGCGAGCCATCCCTGGATCTTCACGCTGAAAAGACGAACGTCGTAGTTCGGAGGACGGAGGATGAAGATGCGAGCCTGGATCAGATCTCCGGGCCGCGCGTAGGTCGCGAAGGTGCTGTCTCCGTCGGGGGTGAATGGTCCCGAGAATGGATAGACCTGACCACCACCCTGGCCGACCGACGCGACGGTCTTCACCGTCGGAGGCAGGTTGTTCCCGGGCTGCGGAACGAGGTTCGTGTTGAAGTCGGTGAGGCCTCGGTTTCCGATCCGAAGGTCGAACCCGAAGTAGCTCGCGGTTCGCGAGGGAGGCGTCTCGATCAAGTCATCGACGCCGATGCCCGAATGCTCGTAGACCGCAAACGCAGCCGTACGAACGACGATCGCCTGCTCCTTCGGCGCTTCGATCGTCGCCACGTCCACCGGACGCGGAAACGGCTGACCGGGCGCAACCAGCACCGGGTTCGGGTACGAGGCGAAGTAGACCCGGTTGAAGAAGAGACGCGTCCGGCCGGGCAGCGAGAAGGAGAAGCCGTTGACGATCCGGACTGCCTGCACCTTCGGGTCCGGCCACTCCTGTGGCAGACCTGACCCGGGCACGGCCGCCGTGTTGGGACGACCGACCGGAGTGCGCCTGAGGTGCGAGGAGCGAGTCACGTGGAGATCCTACTCCATCCCTTTCACCGCCGCGAGGTCCGGCGGCGCTTCGAGGTGCGCCGCGAGGTCCGGCGCTTGCTGTGGGCCTTGGACTTCGAGGTGCGACGCCGACGCCGTTCCATCCGTTCCCGGTGAGCGGCGACAGTCTTCGGAGTCCTCTTGATGAGCTTCTTGCGTCCCCACGAGGGCCTGCCGCCGAACATGACGTCTGTGACGCGAATCTTCCCGCGGCGCTTCCGGACCGCACGCACGAGCTTCTTCAGCTCGCGCTCGTACCCCGGGTGGTCGAGCAAGCTCGATGGAGCGATCTTCTCGACCCTCAGGCCGAGATACCCGGGCTTCTGGTACTCGACCCAGAAGCCCCAGTTCCGATCACCGCGACGACGACGCTTCTTCTTGG